>NZ_VXCZ01000025.1:0-82599 GCF_052850795.1 Pseudomonas sp. 910_23
CGGCCAGATCGCCCGGCTCGACGTAGGCAAGATCGACAATCCGCTGCGTTTTCAGGGGCAGTATTTCGACCAGGAAAGCGGGCTGCACTACAACCGCCATCGCTACTACAATCCGGATATTGGACGTTACCTGACGCCGGATCCGGTGAAGCTGGCGGGTGGGGTCAATGGGTATCAGTACGTACCCAATCCCACGGGGTGGGTGGATCCGCGGGGACTAAGCTGTAAAAAAACAAGCTGCCCTGAAGGGCCTTATAGCGCAATCGTTCCAGGAGGAGGTTTAGCCGCACATGAGGCGGCAGGAGGACATCTTATGGAAAAGCATGTCGGTAGAACGGATCAACAATTGCTTGACCGCTTGAGGCGGGAACCACATATCCCGGCAGCCTCTACTTTTCATGATCGCGCAACAGCTGAACTCGCCGTTTCAAAGGTATTGGATAACAATCAAGACAAAATCAAAGACTTCCTACAAGGAAACAACCAGCAGATAGTCATCACTCAACCATCCCAAGAGCCAATAGGCACAAGTTTTAGAAAAAACACTACGACATCTGTACCCGGAAAAGAAATCTACTTAATTATTCGCAGAGACCAAAAAATGCATACTGGATATCGAATTCACACAGGCTTTCCAAACCCATGAATAAAGACTACCCCGAGCTACAGCAATTTCTTGCTGGGTACTTCAATCAAGATTGGGTTGATGATCACAAAAGCGCAAACGACGTAATTGATTTCTATATATCTGAATCCACTGAAGATACGATAGCCACTGTATTACTAGAACTAGAAAAATTATCATCCTCCAAAAAAAGCGAGCAAGAGCTTCAAGATTTCTTACTCTCTGACATCGGGTGCTATTACTACTACCCTAACGAATGGAGTGATGGAAAAACGTGGTTAACCCATGTTGCTTTGGTATTAAAAAACGCCATCAAATAATCTTCTTATCAAGTTATGGGGCCGCTATGCAGCCCCACGCGAGCAAGCTCGCTCGCCACAGGTTCAGCGACGCCCTTAAATCCCCGCCAACGCCAAATCCATCGCAAAGTAGGTAAAGATCAAATCCGCCCCCGCCCGCTTGATCGACCCCAACGTCTCGCGCACCACTCGATCCTCATCAATCGCCCCCGCCTGGGCGCCAAACTTGATCATCGCGTACTCACCGCTCACCTGATACGCCGCGACCGGCAGGCGTGAAGCCTCGCGGATGTCGCGGATGATGTCGAGGTAAGCCCCGGCTGGCTTGACCATCAGCGCATCGGCACCTTCCTGTTCGTCCAGCAGCGATTCGCGCACGGCTTCGCGGCGGTTCATCGGGTTCATCTGGTAGCTTTTGCGGTCGCCCTTGAGGGCGCTGCCGCCCGCTTCGCGGAACGGGCCGTAAAGGGCCGAGGCGAATTTGGTCGAGTAGGCCATGATCGGGATGTGGGTGAAACCGGCGTCGTCGAGGGCACGGCGGATGGCCTGGACCTGGCCGTCCATGGCGGCGGACGGAGCGATCACGTCGGCGCCGGCGTGGGCAGCGGCCACAGCTTGTTTGCCGAGGTTGACCAGGGTTGCGTCGTTGTCGACATGGGCACCGTGCATCACGCCGCAATGGCCGTGGTCGGTGTATTCGCAGAAGCAGGTGTCAGACATCACAATCATTTCCGGCACTGCGTCCTTGATGATCGAGGACATGCGCGAAACCAGGCCGCGCTCTTTCCAGGTATCGCTGCCGTTGGCGTCGAGGTGGTGGGATACGCCGAAGGTCATCACCGACTTGATGCCGGCACGGGCGTAACGCTCGATCTCGCCAGCCAGTTTCTTCTCCGGGATACGCAGCACGCCCGGCATACTGGTAATCGGCACGAAATCGTCAATTTCTTCTTCAACGAAGATCGGCAACACCAGATCGTTAAGGGTGAATTCGCTTTCCTGGAACAAGCCACGCAGTTGCGGGGAGCGGCGCAGGCGGCGTGGGCGGGCTTGGGGGAACTGACTGGTCATGGCTTTCCTGAAAAATGGCTGAAATCTTTGGGGCCAAAGCTTATGCCCCCAAGTCCCGGCAACACAAATGCCAAGGGGCCAATAGTGTATTGCCAGGCGCGTAACAATTTATTGATCTAGAGCTGTAGCTGCCCTTGGATACACAGCGCTACGGCGCCGCCGACCCACACCTCATCGCCCTGGCGCTCGATGTGAATACGCCCTGCTCGCCCCATCGCCGTGCCCTGGCTGACCACATAACGGCTGGGCGCCAAGCCCTCGGCGAGCAGCCATTGGGCAACACCTGCGTTCAAACTGCCGGTGGCCGGGTCTTCAGGGGCGCCGTCGCCAGCGATAAAGGCGCGCACTTCAAATTGCGCGTCTACCGCGTCACGCACCGGATCACAGGGAGCGATCACCCCCACGGCCAGGCCCTGCAGTTGCGCATAGTCCGGTTGCAACGCTAGCACCGCGTCACGATCAGCCAGCATCACCGCCAGCCACCCCGCGCCATTGTCGACCCACTGACTGCGCGCAATCGCCTCGGGCGCCAGCTTCAATGCCAGACGCACGCGTTCCAGCAACGGCGCCTCCACGGCCCCTGCACGCAACAACGGCGGCGCGATAAACGCCAGTTCGTCACCTTGGCGGCGGATGCGCACCAGACCGATTTCGCACTCCTGAACAATCTCCTCGCCTCGGGGTACGCCACCGGCCTGCAACCAGGCGTGGCAACTGCCCAACGTCGGGTGGCCGGCAAACGGCAGTTCCGTGAGGGTGGTGAAAATGCGTACACGGTAGTCGGCCCGTGGATCCCTGGGTGTCAGCAAAAACGTAGTTTCGCTGAGATTGGTCCAGTTGGCAAAGTCGGCCATCTGCTGGTCAGTGAGGCTATCGGCGCCGAGCACCACGGCCAACGGGTTACCTTTAAGCGGTACGCGGCTGAATACATCCAGTTGTTGGAACTCGAAAGTCGGCATGATTCAGCTCGGAATATTCAGGCCACGGATGACCGCCGGACGTGCGACAAAGCCGTCCAATGCGCGCAGTACGTTAGGGAAATCGGCAATGCCCACCAGGTCGCCGGATTCGTAGAAACCGATCAGGTTGCGAATCCAGGGGAAAGTGGCGATGTCGGCAATGCTGTACTCGTCCCCCATGATCCAGGTGCGGCCCAGCAGGCGTTTTTCCAGAACGCCCAGCAAGCGCCGGGCTTCAGCGGCGTAGCGGTCACGCGGGCGCTTGTCTTCATAAGCCTTGCCGGCGAACTTGTTGAAGAACCCCACCTGGCCGAACATCGGGCCGATCCCGGCCATCTGGAACATCAGCCACTGCAGAGTTTCATAGCGGGTGGCCGGGTCTTCGGAAAGCAACTGGCTGGTCTTTTCCGCCAGGTAGATCAGGATCGCGCCGGACTCGAACAGCGCCAGCGGCTGCCCGCTCGGGCCGTTAGGATCAATGATCGCGGGGATCTTGTTGTTGGGGTTCAGGGACATGAACTCCGGGGACATCTGGTCCTGAGTGTCGAAACTGACCTTGTGCGCTTCATAGGGCAGCCCCAGTTCTTCGAGCATGATCGACACCTTGACGCCGTTGGGCGTGGGCAACGAATACAACTGCAGGCGATCCGGGTGCTGGGCAGGCCATTTGCTGTTGATCGGGAAAGCGGCGAGTGCGTTCATCGAGAACCCCCTGGACGGAAAGCCCTCATGATAGTCATCTGCCCGCCACCGTGCATGGGTCATCGTTGCGCAACATTTGCCCACTAGTATCCCCTCTGGGCGAACCAAAACGCCCGATTGCACTCTTAAGAGCGCCCGAAGGGTGAATGGAGGCACCTTGCTATATCGACAGGGAATACCGCAGGACGCTTGCCGCGTCACTGGGGCCGGGCCTGTCCGCCTTAACCCGACGCACGAAGACTCGAACCTATAATGAAGATCAAGCCTCTGCGCCTTGTGCAACGATTCAAACGTTATTCATACATGATGTTGCCGCTGCTGCTGGTCAGCGCGGCCATCGTCACCGCTCTAGACGCCCGTGAAAGCCGTGCCCAACCCGTGGACGGCGTGCAAACCCTGGTATTCCTGCGCCACGGCGAAAAACCGGCCGGTGGCCTGGGCCAGCTCAATTGCCAGGGCCTGAACCGTGCCATGAACCTGGCTACTGTCCTGCCGGAGAAGTTTGGCAAGGCCAACTACGTGTTTGCCGCCAACCCGACACGCAATGTCGAGGAAGGTGAACTGGACAATTCCTACAGCTACATTCGCCCACTGATTACCATCAGCCCCAGCGCGATCAAGCTTGGCCTACCGGTGAACATCGAATTCTCAGCGAATGACACCAGCGCCCTGGCCGAAGAACTGGTCGAGGACAAGTACCGCAACGCGACGATCTACACGGCCTGGTCCCATGGTTACCTGCCGGAGCTGATCAACAAAGTCGCCAGCGAAGCGTCCGGCGAAAAGCACACCCTCACCGATGACTGGTCTGGCAATGACTATGACTCCCTGTACGTATTGACGCTGACCTGGCACAACGGCAAGGCCTCGCTGCTCAGTCGCAACTATAAGCAGGGGCTGAATAACGGCGATGAAACCTGCCCGGATCCGACCCAGGTTAGTGCAGATATCTGAAGCGTGAGCCGCAGGGGCGTATGATGCCCGGCTATCGACTCACCTGCGGATCCTCTTCATGTCCAACCTCGCGTCCTCCCAGCCCAATCGGGGCTGGTCGTTCTGGTACAAGCCTGCCCTGTTTCTGCTGGTGGCCTGCATCGGCCTCTACTATGTGAAATGGTCGCCCTACTACCTCAAGGCGTTTGTAGCGGCGGACAACCACAGCATTGGCGCCTCGATTCTCAATGACCAGCAAAGCTCGCCCCTGACAGCGGCGCTGGCCTACGCCCAAGTGTATTTCCTGGCGATCTGGAAAGCCGCAGTGCTGGCGGTGATCCTCGGTTCATTACTGCAAGTACTGATCCCTCGCGACTGGCTGCTGCGCCTGTTTGGCCGCGCCGGGCTGGGCTCGACCCTGCGCGGCGGGCTATTTGCCTTGCCGGGAATGATGTGCAGTTGCTGTGCAGCGCCAGTGGCGGCGGGCATGCGCCGTCAGCAGGTGTCGGTGGGCGCGGCGCTGGCGTTCTGGATTGCCAACCCGGTGTTGAACCCGGCCACGCTGGTGTTCATGGGGTTTGTGCTGGGCTGGGACTTTACCGCGCTGCGGCTGGTGGCCGGGATTGTGTTGGTGGTGGGGGTGTCTCTGGTAGCGCAGCGTATCGCGCGCCCTGATCAAGTGCCGGAAGCGGCGCTGGAGGCTGTCGCCGAAGTAAGCACCCTGGAGTCGCAACCCTTCCTGAGCCGTTGGTTGCGCACCTTGTGGCAACTGTTCTGGAGCACCATCCCGGTGTACATTCTGGCGGTATTGATCCTCGGTGCAGCAAGGGTGTGGCTGTTCCCCCATGTGGACGGGGCGATGGCCAACAGCCTGGTGTGGCTGGTGCCGCTGGCGATCGTCGGTACGTTATTCGTGATTCCTACAGCGGCAGAAATACCCATCGTACAAACCATGATGACCCTGGGCATGGGCACCGGCCCGGCCGTTGCCCTGCTGATGACCCTGCCGAGCGTGAGCCTGCCGTCGCTGCTGATGCTGCGCAAGGATTTCGATGCACGGGTACTGGTGACGGTGGCCGGGTTGACCATGCTGGTGGGGGTGGTGTGTGGGTTGATTGGGGCGGTGATTCTTTAGATTTTCAGTGGGGCTGATGGCCTCATCGCAGGCAAGCCAGCTCCCGCCTTTGTATGTATTCACACTTCAAAAGGTGGGAGCTGGCTTGCCTGCGATGGCGTCCGAAAGATCACCCCACCCGAGCTGCCCGTTCACGCAAATATTCCACCACCGCCCCTTGCTCCCCGGCAAACTCGATCCGAGCGCCTTTGCTCTCGCGCTGGAACGCATACATCGGGTCGTAATACTCGCGCAACAAGCCTTCGATCCACACGCGGTGCAGGTCCACTGCACCGCTGCGCGCCTGTTCCGCCAGGGCGTCCTGCAAAATCGCCTGCAGCCGCTGGAAACGTTCGCCGCCCAGACGCTTGTGAATATTGACCAGGCTTTGGGTCAGGCGCTCGGCAAATAATAGCTGGCCGCGTTCACCAAACACGTCAATGAACTCGGCGCACAGGTCGACCACGTAATCCTTCAGGATGCGCTCGACGCGGCCCTCAACGCTGTCTTCCAGCCACACCATTGGAAACGTCTGCATCCCCTTGTGCAATGGCAGTGGCAGCGCACAGCTGCCGATCATGCGGCTCTCGTCCTCGACCACGAACTGGCCAATGCCCGCTGCGCGTTTCTTCAACAGGTCCACGGCCAGGCGGTTCTCGAAGTCGATATTGGACGGTTGCGCGGTGGCACGCTTGCCGAAGCTGGAACCCCGATGGTTGGCATGGCCCTCCAGGTCCAGGGCGTTACGCAGTTGACCCAATACCTCGGTCTTGCCGGTACCGGTCATACCGCCAAGCAGCACGAAATCGCATTCAGCGGTCGTCTGTTCCAGGGTCTCCAGCAGGAACGTACGCATTGCCTTGTAGCCACCGCCGACACGCGGATACTCGATGCCCGCTTCGGTTTTCAACCATTGCTGCACGATCTGCGAACGCAGCCCACCACGAAAGCAGTACAGGTAGCCATCCGGATTAGCCTGGGCAAACTGCGCCCATTGCTCGATGCGCTCGGCCTTGATCGATCCAGAGACCAGCTCATGGCCCAGGACGATTGCAGCTTGCTGGCCTTGCTGCTTGTAACAGGTGCCCACCCGCTGGCGCTCGTCGTCGGTCATCAGCGGCAGGTTGACCACGCCGGGGAACGCGCCCTTGACGAATTCGACCGGCGCGCGGGTATCCATCATCGGCCGGTCATTGAGGAAGATGTCGCGGTAATCGGTGATGTCAGTTGCCATCAAATCACCTCTACCGCGTTGGTCTGTCGCTCAAGCAGTTCGCCGATTGGCTCAAGGTTCAGGCCCAGTTCGGCGGCTACCGCGTGAAACTCGCTATCGCCTTCGGGGGTGACGGCGATCAGCAGGCCACCGCTGGTCTGTGGGTCGCACAGTACGCGCTTGTGCAACTCCTGCACGCGCCCGAGCTTGCTGGCGTAGCTCTCGAAGTTGCGCAAGGTGCCGCCCGGCACGCAGCCCTGGTCCAGGTAGTACTCAACCCCTGGCAGACGTGGGACTTTTGCATACTCGATGCGGGCCGTCAGGCCACTGCCGTCAGCCATTTCCACCAAGTGGCCGAGCAGGCCGAAACCGGTAACGTCTGTCATCGCAGTGACACCGGCCAACTTGCCGAAACGGCTGCCAGGCTTGTTGAGGGTGCACATCCAGTCACGGGCCAGGCCGACGTCGGCCTCGCGCAACTTGCCCTTCTTTTCGGCGGTGGTGAGGATACCGATGCCCAAAGGCTTGGTCAGGTACAGCTTGCAGCCGGCAGTGGCAGTGTCGTTGCGCTTCATGTGGCGCTTTTGCACGATCCCGGTAACGGCCAGGCCAAAGATCGGCTCCGGGGCGTCAATGGAATGCCCACCCGCCAGCGGGATACCGGCAGCGTCGCACACCGAACGGCCCCCGCGGATGACTTCGCGGGCAATCTCCGGCGCCAGCACGTTGACCGGCCAGCCAAGAATAGCGATGGCCATCAAGGGGTCGCCGCCCATGGCATAAATGTCGCTGATGGCATTGGTGGCAGCGATGCGGCCGAAGTCGAAGGGATCGTCGACTATCGGCATGAAAAAGTCCGTGGTGGAGACCACGCCGCGCTCGTCGTCAATGGCGTATACCGCCGCATCATCGCGTGAAGCGTTGCCCACCCACAGGTTGGGGTCCAGGTTCTGTGCGCCGCTGCCGGCAAGGATCACCTCCAACACCTGGGGCGAAATCTTGCAGCCGCAACCCGCACCGTGGCTGTACTGGGTAAGGCGAATCGGCTCGTTCATGGAAGACCTCAAGCTATCAAGTGGGCCGATTCTAACAGACAGCAAAAGGCCGGCTGGGCTCTTGTGAGCGCAGCCGGCCTTTTGGGTCAGCGGTTACTCGCGGGCAGCGAGCAAACGCTTGTGGCGATTACGCCGTGCGATGTTCAGGCATTCGATAGCCGCCGAGAACGCCATGGCCGCATACACGTAGCCTTTTGGCACGTGGGCGCCGAAGCCTTCGGCGATCAGCGTCATGCCGATCATGATCAAAAAGCCCAGGGCCAGCATCACCACGGTCGGGTTGTCATTGATGAACTTGGCCAACGGTTCGGCCGCCACCAGCATCACAATCACCGAGGTCACTACGGCAATGATCATGATCGGCAAGTGCTCGGTCATGCCCACGGCCGTGATGATGCTGTCGATGGAGAACACCAGGTCGAGCAACAGGATCTGCCCGATGGCCGCCGCGAAGCCGATGGCCACGGTGTTGCCAACCGTTGCTTTCTCTTCAGGCTCCGGGTCCATGCTGTGATGGATTTCGGTGGTTGCCTTCCACACCAGGAACAGGCCACCGGCGATCAGGATCATGTCCTTCCAGGAGAACGCCTGGCCGAACACTTCAAACACCGGCGCCGTCAACTGCACGATGAAGGCGATGGTGCTCAACAGGCCCAGGCGCAATACCAGCGCCATGCTGATACCGATGCGCCGCGCCTTGGCCCGGTGCTGCTCGGGTAGTTTGTTGGTGAGGATCGAGATAAAGATCAGGTTATCGATGCCCAGCACGATTTCCATGACGATCAAGGTAGCCAGTGCGACCCAGGCGGTGGGGCTGGCGGCCAGTTGTAAAAGGTAATCCATAGGTCAGTCCTGACGTGGTAGTGCTTGGAAATTAGGTTTCTTGCGTGTTCGATTCAGCGTCTTTTTCTTCCTGATCATCTTTCTTCTGCGGATTGATCAAGCCCTGGGTCGCTTCACTCAATGCCTGCTCGGCAGCCTTCTGGGTGTCATCGATCGCTTGCTTGGCCGATTCGCTGGCTTTGCCCAACACTTGCTGCGCGCTTTTCTCGACCTGATCACAACCGCCGATCATCACCAATGAAAGCGCAAGCAGCGACGCCGCGCCCAGGGAATTGAGTTTCATGCTGTATTCCTCATTAGAACCATTGGGTCCAAATAGTGGCCCCGCGATAGCGATGCATTCTATGCAGGTGAACAGTTCAGGAAAATTCGTATTTTTCTCGCGTATACTTCGATTTTTACGAAGTGTAGACCGCGATGCTCAATTATCGACAACTGCATTACTTCTGGGTGGTGGCCAAGACTGGGAGCATCGTGCGTGCCTGCGAACAGCTGAACCTCACGCCCCAGACCATCAGCGGGCAGATCAGCCTACTGGAGCAAACCTTTGGCATTGCTCTGTTTCAGCGGGTGGGGCGCCAGCTTGAGCTGACCGAAGCCGGGCGCCAGGCGCTGCCCTATGCCGAGCAGATGTTCCAGACGGGCAACGAACTTGAGACGATGTTGCGCGCTCAGCCCGATGAGCAACAGATCCCGTTCAGGGTCGGCGTGGCGGATGTGGTGCCAAAATCCATCGTCTACCGCCTGATCGCCCCCACCATGGAGCTGAGCGAACCGCTGCGCATCACCTGCCGCGAAGACAAACTCGAACGTTTACTCGCCGACCTGGCGATCCAGCGCCTGGACCTGGTGATTTCCGACAGCCCGATGCCGAGCCATCTGGACATCAAGGGCTACAGCCAGAAACTGGGGGAATGCGGCATCAGTTTTTTCGCCACCCAGGCGTTGGCTGACCAGCATGGCGGCGATTTCCCGCAGTGTTTGCACGGTGCACCATTATTGATTCCGGGGGCAGAGACCGTAGTGCGCAGCCGGTTGCAGCGCTGGTTTGCCGAGCAGCAGATTCAACCGCGGATCATCGGTGAATTCGACGACAGTGCGTTGATGCAAGCGTTTGGGCAATCCGGCAGCGGAATCTTCATCGCCCCCAGCGTGATTGCCGATGAGGTGGTGCGCCAATACGGCGTGGCGCTGATCGGCCAGACCGACGCGGTGACCGAGTCGTTCTATGCGATCTCGGTGGAGCGCAAGGTCAAGCACCCCGGCATCGTGGCGATTACCGAAGGGGCAAGACGCGAGTTGTTTACCGCCCTGCCCTGAAAAAACTGCGCGCCCCCTTTGATCAGGCGCTGGCCGCGCGAGGTTTGGCGCTCATCAGCCACAGTGCGAGCAGGATCGACACCAGGATGAACCCTGAGGCGGCAAAGCCCAGGCTGCCCAGGCCCAGGGTGTCAATCACATGCCCACCCACCATTGCACCCAGGCCAATGCCGAGATTGGCCCCGGCGATATTCAGCGAGGCGGCAAACGCCGGCGCGTGGGGCGCCGCCTTCATCAATCGCACATGGCTGACCAGGAACATCGCCGCCTGGGTCACGCCCCATACCGCCATCGCTGCCGCCAGGCCAATGGTGGAATGAATCGCCGGCACCACTGCCACCATGCCCGCGATCATAAACCCGCAGAACACTATGGACGCAATCAAGGGGTGACGATCCACCGCGCGCCCGCCGAGGGAATTGCCGATCAGCCCGACCGCGCCGAAGCCCATCAGGCACCACCCCACCAGCGTGCCGTCGAACCCTGCCAAGCGCTCAAGGATATCCGCCAGGTAGGTATAGGCGGTGAACATGCCGCTGAAGACCAGGATCGACAGCAGGATGTGGCCCTGCATCACCGGGCTGCGCAGGATCTTGAATTGCGAGCGCAAGGTGACTTGCTCGTTCTTTGCCTGGGTCACCGGCAGGTAAATGAACAGCAATAACGCTTTGGCCAGGGCAATCACCGCAAGCACTGCAAAGGCGGTGCGCCAACCGAACATATCGGCAATCAGCGTGCCTACCGGAATCCCGAACACGGTGGCGCAGACGATGCCGAAGCCGATTTTTTCAATGGCACGCCCGGCGAATTCAGGGCCGACAATGTCCACCGCCGTTTCGCTGGCCAAGGCCCAAAACACCGGCAAGCCCAACGCCGGAATCAAGCGAGCCAGGGACATTATCCAAATATTGGGCGCCAATGCCGCCACGGTATTGGCCACCGCAAACATGATCAGGATGCTGATAAACAGACGCTTGCGCTGGAACCGCGCGCAGTAGGCGGTCAGGAAGGGGCCGAACGCCGCCACGGTAAACGCGAAGAGCGTCACCAGCAGCCCGGCCTGGGACACACTGACATTCAGGTCCCGGGCGATCGAGGGCAACAAGCCGACGATCACGAATTCTGTGGTCAGCACGGTAAAACCGGCTGCCGACAGCAGCAAGATAGGGAACAACATGCAAACTCCAGAAACAGCGACATCAACGACAGCCCGAAGGGCTCGCTGATAGAGAGGAAAGATGAGAGGGGTGAATCTTAACAGAACATGTCGGGACTTGACCAAATCCGACGTAAACGGGTGACGGAATGCCGCAGCGAACGAGACGCGTCCTACAGCATGCTAGACTTCGCGCCTGCTTCCTACAGTACTTTCTGCCTGCAATGCTGTGCCCTACTAAAAAAACTAGAGACAACTCTTTATGACTGCTGCCCCTTCCCTGTTGCAACGTTTAATGCGCGTCAGCCTGGTCACCCAAATTGTCATCGGCCTGATCGCCGGGATCGTGCTGGCCTTGCTGTTCCCCGAGGCCGCACGCGCCACGGGCTTTATCGGCAAGGTGTTTGTCACGGCGCTGAAGGCCGTTGCGCCGATCCTGGTGTTTGTGCTGGTCATGGCCTCGATTGCCAACCATAAGCATGGCCAGGAAACCCATATCCGCCCGATCCTGTTCCTGTACCTGCTCGGCACCTTTTCCGCCGCCGTGGTCGCAGTGGTCGCCAGCACGTTGTTCCCCTCCTCTCTGGTACTGGCCACCCATGACGCCACGGTGAGCGCTCCCGGCGGCATTGGCGAGGTGCTGCAAAGCCTGTTGCTCAGCGTGGTGGATAACCCGGTCAGCGCACTGATGAATGCCAACTTCATCGGTATCCTGGCCTGGGCCATCGGCATGGGTGTCGCCATTCGCCATGCCGGTGAAACCACCCGCACGGTGCTGGACGACCTGTCCAACGGCGTGACCCTGATCGTACGCGTAGTCATCCGCTTCGCCCCGCTGGGCATCTTCGGCCTGGTGGCCTCGACCCTGACCACCTCCGGTTTCGGCGCCCTGCTCGGCTATGCGCACCTGCTGGTGGTGTTGATCGGCTGCATGGTGTTCGTGGCGCTGGTGATCAACCCTGCCATCGTGTTCTGGAAACTGCGCCGCAACCCTTACCCGCTGGTGCTGATGTGCCTGCGTGAAAGCGGCATCACTGCATTTTTCACCCGCAGCTCGGCGGCCAACATTCCGGTCAACCTGGCGTTGAGCAAGCGCCTGGGCCTGCATGAAGACACCTATTCGGTGTCGATCCCGCTCGGTGCCACCATTAATATGGCCGGTGCGGCAATCACCATCACCGTGCTGACCCTGGCGGCCGTGCACACCCTCGGGATTGCCGTGGACCTGCCGACCGCCGTTCTGTTGAGCGTGGTCGCCGCGATTTGTGCCTGTGGTGCATCAGGAGTGGCAGGCGGCTCGCTGCTGCTGATTCCACTGGCGTGCAGCCTGTTCGGCATTCCAAGTGAAATCGCCATGCAGGTGGTGGCCGTCGGTTTCATCATCGGCGTATTGCAGGATTCGGCGGAAACGGCGCTGAATTCGTCTACCGATGTGTTGTTTACAGCGGCGGCCTGCCTGGGCAAGGAAGAACAGGCAGCTTAAACAGCCTCGCAAAAAAAGCCCGGTGCCGTTCATTAACGAACGACACCGGGCTTTTTTATGCTTGCCGGTTTAGAACGCGCCCATGTAATCGCGCTTGCCCACTTCCACACCGTTATGACGCAGCAGAGCGTAAGCGGTGGTGACGTGGAAGAAGAACTGCGGCAGGCCGTAGGTCAACAGGTAGGACTGGCCGCTGAAGCGCTTCTCTTTCGGGGTGCCTGGGCGGGTGACGATCTCGATACCTTCCTTGCCGTCAATCTGCTCGGGCTTGATGGTGTCGACAAACGCCAGGACCTTGGCGATCAACGCTTGCAGGTCGGCGAAGGTGACTTCAGTGTCTTCGTACTTGGGCACTTCGATTTCGGCCAGGCGTGCCGACACGCCTTTGGCGAAGTCGACGGCGATCTGTACCTGGCGCACCAGTGGGAACATATCCGGGAACAGGCGCGCTTGCAGCAGGGCATTGGGCTCGATGTTCTTTGCAGTAGCGTGGGCTTCGGCTTTGTTCAGCACATCGCTCAATGCGTTGAGCATTTGCTTGAAGACTGGGATAGAAGCGGCGTACAGGGAAATAGTCATGTCAGTCTCACGATAATGGCAGGGTTGGAACCAGCGGCGATTATAGCCATGCCTGGCGCTTGTCTTTTATTTTTTGAGGATTACGCTGGTGACCTTCACTGCATAGGGAACGCGCGATGACCGCCGAACATGACACCGACACCCCTGAGCCGCGCCTGAACAGCACGGAAATCCGCATCCTCGGCTGCCTGATCGAAAAACAGGCGACCCACCCCGAAACCTATCCCCTGACACTCAACGCCCTAGTGCTGGCCTGCAATCAGAAAACCAGCCGTGAGCCAGTGATGAACCTCAGCCAGGGCCAGGTCGGCCAAAGCCTGCGCGCGCTGGAGGGCCAAGGCTTTACCCGCCTGGTGATGGGTAGCCGTGCAGACCGCTGGGAACACCGTGTGGACAAGGCGTTGGAACTGGTGCCGGCCCAAGTGATCTTGACCGGGTTGCTGTTTCTGCGGGGGCCGCAGACGGTCAACGAGTTGCTGACCCGTAGCGGGCGTATGCATGACTTTGAAGATGCCGAGCAGGTCGTTCACCAGCTGGAACGCCTGATTGCCCGAGGGTTGGCGGTATTGGTGCCGCGCCAGGCGGGCCAGCGGGAAGATCGGTATACCCACGCGCTGGGGGATCCGGCGGATATTGAAGCGATCATGACCGCGCGAGGCAATCCAGTAGAGCGTAGCGCGGGGGCTGTTTCGGTGGAACGGATCGAAGAGCTGGAAGCGCGGATTGCCGCACTGGAAGAACGGCTGGCGCAGTTGGAGCAGACCTGACACAGATAATAATCTGTAGGAGCGAGCTTGCTCGCGAAAAACGTCAACAGTAACGCGTGTTTCCTGAATAAACGCGCCGAGTATGGTTTTTTCGCGAGCAAGCTCGCTCCTACAGGCATTAGGGCTTGCCCCCTCCCACCGTTAGCTTCGAGCGAAGGCCACTGCCGCCTCGAACTGCTCCTGAGTCGGGCGCACGCCTGTATAAAGCACAAACTGCTCCAATGCCTGGATCGCGATGACCTCCAACCCGGTAATCACCCGCTTGCCCTTGGCACGGCCACGCACGATCAAAGGTGTTTCAGCCGGAATTGCCACCACATCAAAAACAGTTTCTGCCTGATCAATCGCGTCGGCATCGAACGCCAATGCATCCGCCTCGGCCCCGCCTGTCATACCAATGGGCGTCACATTGATCAGCATTTGTGGACGCAGGTCGCCCAGGTCCGCCTGCCACTCATACCCCAGGTTGCTGGCCAATGCCCGGCCCGCCACCTCATTGCGCGCTACGATCACACCGTTGGCATAACCGCCATCACGCAAGGCGCTGGCCACCGCCTTGGCCATGCCGCCGCTGCCACGCAGGGCGAAGGTGGAATCTTTCGGCACGGCGTGCTTCT
Source organism: Pseudomonas sp. 910_23 (assembly GCF_052850795.1). Classification (NCBI taxonomy): domain Bacteria; kingdom Pseudomonadati; phylum Pseudomonadota; class Gammaproteobacteria; order Pseudomonadales; family Pseudomonadaceae; genus Pseudomonas; species Pseudomonas sp. 910_23. The sequence continues at coordinate 14,737 of NZ_VXCZ01000025.1, forward strand.
TCAGCAGTTGCTCGACAGCAATGTAATCGGTGTTGTAAGCCTTGAGATGACCGTTGGTGTTGACGATGGTGTTCAGCGAGTCAATGGCTTGAACCGAATCGTCGAGTTCGTCCACCAGCGCGATGGCCGCCTCCTTGAACGGCATGGAAACCCCACAACCCCGCACGCCCAAGGCTCGGATGCCACCGATCGCGCCGGCTAAATCCTGGCTGCTGAAGGCTTTATAGTAGAAATTCAGCCCCAGCTGTTCATACAGATGGTTATGAAAACGCAGGCCAAAGTTCCCAGGGCGCGCCGACAGCGACATGCACAGCTGGGTGTCCTTGTTGGGATGCATCTGCATGGGTAACTCCTTGAAGTAAGCAAATCGGTACAGACCTTACACAACCTTTACCTACTGGCCGTGCTGTTTTTTTGAAATACGTTGTCTTAAAAGTATCCCCGCGACAATCCTTGGGTCTATTGATTGCAGACCACAAGCGCAGGGGCTAACCGAGGAATGACCATGATGCGTAAAATCCCCAGAATCGCCTTGCTTATCGGCGCACTTGCGATGGCCGGCCAAGCCTCCGCCCACGGTGGTGGTTGGGGTGGCCCGGCAGTGTTGGGTGCACTTGTGGGCGCGGCAGTCGTCGGCTCCGTGGTTGCCAGCCAGCCTCGTGAGGTCTATGTGCAACAGCCGGTGTATGTGCAACCGCAGCCAGTGTATGCCGCCCCACCGCCGGTCTATTACGCGCCGCCACCACCGGTGTACGTGCAGCAGCAGGTTTACTATCGCCCGGCGCCGGTCTACTACGGGCCTCCCCGTGGCTATTATGGCCCGCCTCGCGGCTACTACGGCCCTCCCCACGGCTACTACCGGCACGGTTGGTAAGTTTCAATTGACTTGAGTGGAACAGGCCTCGCCCACATGCGGGGCCTTTTTTTGCCTGGAACGTCCGGTTTAATCCTGCCAATGTCGCTATGACGACAATCCCACAGTACAAGAGTCGCATATCCTCTTGATCGGCCCAGGCGTGCGCTGTCATGGTTGCGTCATAAAACAGTCTCACTATCGACCCGGTCCACCAATAACAATTAAGGACGAACGAACATGCCCACCCAGAATCCGCACCGCACCGCCGGCCTCTGCACGTCCAGCAAGGTCTACAGCGCCTTGACCGAGCTCAAGCACCTCGAAGGCCATCGCAGCGCGAAGTTCCTGGCGCTGTTGGCTGAAAACCTGGTGCGCAAGGGGCTGCTCAGTGAACACGAAGTGGTGAACATGCTCGACCAGGTGGTGGATTAACGCCTGGCGTTGATGTCGACTATCGAGCCAGGTGATTTTTCCTGGATAGCGACACCCCTTAAGGTGACCTCCATAGCGATTGGAGGTCCTTATGCCCACTGTTCAAATCATGTCTGTCATCGGTAGCGCCGTTCCCACCCCTCTGCGCAAGCTCGGCTTGCTTGCCTGCTGGTACGTGGTACGTGATGGCGAGCCTATCAGCGGCCCGCTCACTTCGTTGTCTGACGCCGAAACACAACGCCGGCTGGCGGCCGACTTCAGGCTCCAGGCCTGAGACCTAAGGCAAGGGCAACTTGACCCGCGGCTTGGTTTCGGCGAACAACGCCCAGCACGACATGAACAAGGCCGCCACCAGCGGCCCGATCACGAAGCCGTTGAGGCCAAACACCGACAAGCCGCCCAGGGTCGAGATCAGGATCAGGTAGTCCGGCATCTTGGTATCTTTGCCCACCAGGACCGGACGCAGCACGTTGTCCACCAGGCCAATCACGAATACGCCAAAAAGCCCCAGCACCACGCCCTGCCAGATGGCGCCGCTCAACAGGAAATAAACGGCCACTGGCGCCCAGACAATCCCTGCGCCCACCGCCGGCAGCAAGGACAGGAACGCCATCAGTACCGCCCAGAGCAACGCACTGGGGATATCCAGGAACCAGAAGATCAAACCACCCAGCGCACCCTGGGTCACGGCCACCAGTACGTTGCCCTTGACCGTGGCCCGCACCACCCGGTTGAACTTGAGTTGCAGGCGGCGCTTTTGCGGCTCGGCCAATGGCACCGCCGTGCGCACCTTGCGCACCAGCTCGGGGCCATCGCGCAGCAGGAAGAACAGCAGGTACAGCATGATGAAAAAGCTCACCAGGAAATCAAAGGTGCCCTGGCCGAAGCTGAACGCCTGGGAAGCGAAGAACTGACTGCCCTGCATCGCGCCCTTGACTACCTTTTCACGTAGCCCTTCCAGGTTGCCCATGCCAAAGCGATCGAGCAGTTGCTGAAAGTACGGCGGCAGGAAGTTCTTGAACTGCTCGATATAACCGGCCACGTCGAGCTTGCCGCTTTCGACGTTTTTATACAGCGTGGCCCCCTCTTGAACCAGCAACGCACTGGTAATGATCACGGGCAGAATCGCGATCACCAGGCACACCATCAAAGTGGTCAGGGAGGTCAGGTTGCGGTTCCAACTGAAGCGCTGCTGCAGGCGGCGCTGCATCGGCGCGAAGATGATGCCGAGGATCACTGCCCAGAACACCGCGCCATAGAACGGCAGCAATATCCAGATAAAGGCGATGGTCACCAGCGCCAGCAATAGCAGCAGGGTTTTGAATTGCAGGTTGGTTTGATTCATGTCCGGTCCATATGAGAAAAGCCGGGCCGGTGTCAGCCCTGTTGCTTAGTCCGCGGCGAAACCTGGGAGTGCCCTTGTTTATCGAACAAGCATAGATCGGCTTGTTTAGACCTGGGTCAATAAACCGTGACCGCCCGTGCACTACCCTCGCGCCTTTTTGCGACCCACGCCCATGCCTCCGATGATTGCCCCCGAACTGCTCGCTCCCGCCGGCACCCTGAAAAACATGCGCTACGCCTTCGCCTACGGTGCCGATGCGGTTTACGCCGGCCAGCCACGCTACAGCCTGCGCGTGCGCAACAACGAATTCGACCACGCCAACCTCGCCCTCGGCATCCAGGAAGCCCATGCGCAAGGCAGGCGTTTCTATGTGGTGGTGAACATTGCGCCGCACAACGCCAAGCTCAAGACCTTCCTCAAGGACCTGGCGCCGGTGATCGCCATGGGCCCGGATGCGCTGATCATGTCCGACCCTGGGCTAATCATGCTGGTGCGCCAGCATTTCGCGCAGATGCCGATTCATCTGTCGGTACAAGCCAACACGGTGAACTGGGCCAGCGTGCAATTCTGGCAGCAGCAAGGCATTGGCCGGGTGATCCTGTCGCGGGAACTGTCCCTCGAAGAAATCGGCGAGATCCGCCAGCACGTACCGACCATGGAACTGGAGGTGTTCGTACATGGCGCCCTGTGCATGGCCTATTCCGGGCGCTGCCTGCTGTCGGGCTACATGAACAAGCGCGACGCCAACCAAGGCACCTGCACCAATGCCTGCCGCTGGAAATACCAGGCCACGCCGGCAGTGGAGAACGCGACCGGCGACATCGTCCAGCACCATCAGCCGACGCTGGGGGTCGGCACACCCACCGACCAGGTATTCCTGTTACAGGAAGCCAACCGTCCCGATGAGCAAATGCCGGCCTTTGAAGACGAACATGGCACGTACATCATGAACGCCAAAGACTTGCGCGCCGTGCAGCACGTGGAGCGCCTGGCGCAGATGGGCGTGCACTCATTGAAGATCGAGGGCCGCACCAAATCCCATTTCTATTGCGCACGCACCACCCAGGTGTATCGCCAGGCGATCGACGACGCGGTGGCCGGGCGCGCATTTGATCGCGGCTTGATGACCAATCTGGAGTCCCTGGCCCAGCGCGGCTACACCGAAGGTTTCCTGCGTCGGCATGTGCACGACGAATACCAGAACTACCAGAACGGCAGCTCGGTGTCCGAGCGCCAGCAGTTTGTTGGGGAATTGACCGGCGAACGTCGCGGGGAGTTGGCCGAGGTCAAGGTAAAGAATCGCTTTGCCGCGGGCGATCACCTGGAATTGATGACGCCCGCCGGCAACTTTCACTTTGACTTGGCCACCTTGCACAACGCCAAGGGGCAAGCCATTGAGGTGGCGCCGGGGGATGGGCACACGGTGTATGTGCCCTTGCCGGTCGAGATGGACCTGCGTTTTGGCCTACTGATGCGCGATTTGTAGAACCTCAGATCCTGAATTGACCGACCAATTGCCCCAACCGCTGGCCCAGGTCCGCGAGGCTGCGCGAGGTCTGGGCGCCGAGCTGGGTTTCATCCGCTACGCTGTCCACCGCCACGGCAATCTGATGCACGCTGCGGTTGATCTCTTCGGCCACAGCGGTCTGCTCTTCGGCGGCGCTGGCGATCTGCGCGTTCATCGAGTTGATGGTGCCGATCAACTGGGCCATGGTATCGAGGGACGCCCCGGCTTCGTTGGCCTGGGCCGAGGTGCCTTCGCCCGCATCGCTGGAGCGGCGCATCGCGTCAACGGCGGCTTCGGTGCCCTTTTGCAGGCGATCGATCATGCCCTGGATTTCCTGGGTGCTGCTTTGCGTACGGCTGGCCAGGGCGCGCACTTCATCGGCGACCACGGCAAACCCGCGGCCGGCCTCCCCGGCCCGCGCAGCCTCGATGGCCGCATTGAGCGCCAGCAGGTTGGTTTGTTCGGCAATCGAGCGGATCACACCGAGCACACTGACAATCGACGACACATCCTGCTGCAGGCTGTCCAGGGACACACCGCTGCTGCGGATATCGTTCACCAGAGCGTGAATCTGCGCGATGCTACCGTCCACCACGCGTTTGGCGGCCTGGCCCTCGGCGTCGGTCTGTTGCGCGGCGACCGCAGCGCCCTGGGCACTGCGCGCCACTTCATGGGCCGCGGACGACATCTGGTTGATCGCGGTGGCCACCTGGTCGGTCTCGTGACGCTGGCGTTCCATGGCCTGCTCGGAGCGCTGGGCCTGGTCGGACACCTGGCTCACCAGCCCGGTGAGCTGGGCGGTCATTTCGGTGATCTGGCGCACCAGGCCGTGGATTTTATCGACAAATCGGTTGAATGCGCCGGCCAGGTCGCCCAGTTCATCCTGGCTGGTGATGGCCAGGCGGCGGGTCAGGTCGCCTTCACCGGCAGCGATGTCGTCGAGGTTGGCTTTCATCAGGCTCAGCGGGCGCAGGATGGTATTGGCGACTAACATGCCCACCGCCGCAATCACCAGCAACACCACCACAGCCACGCCAAGGATGCTCAGCAGCACGCCTTGCATACGCTGTTCGACCTTGTCCTGGACCACCGCCACCTGGGCCTCGATACCGTCCAGGTTCACAGAGGTGCCGATAACCATGTCCCATTTGGGCAGGTATTCGGTGTAGCCGAGCTTGGGTACCAGTTCGGTCTGGCCGGGTTGGGTCGAGCTGTATTGCAAGTAGTGGGTGCCGTCCTTGCCGACCTTGACCAGGTCGCGATTGACGTAGACACCGTTGGGGTCACGGTTGTCCTTGAAGCTTTTGCCTACGCCGTCCGGGCTGTTGCCCTTGAACAGGCGGATGGTTTCGGAGTCGTAGCCGAAGAAATAACCGTCTTTGCCGTAGCGGGTGTTGGACAGCAACTTGACCACCTGCGCCCGCGCCGTGCTATCGCCGGGAGCAGCTGCGTCGTAGAGCGGCTTGATGGTGGTCATGGCCACTTCGACATAACCTTGCAAAGTGGCCTTGGCGTCGTCGAGCAGGCGCTGGCGGGTTTCATCCACTTCGTTGCGGGCCTGGCCCTGCAGAATCCACACGGTGGTGAGGCTGATGACCACGGCAAACAGCAACACCGGCACAACGGCAAGGGCCAGGACTTTGGCCTTCAAACTCAGACGCATGGCTTTTCTCTCTTGTTAGTGGCGACTTGAGAGGTTAACGGCCAGGTAAGTGATTTCTGTAGGAGCGAGCTTGTGTGGCGAGGGAGCAAGCTCCCTCGCCACCGTAGAGGTGCAGTGCTTGCGTCAGAGCGTCATCGCAGCCAGCCAGCCAAACGCCAGCAACGGGATGTTGTAGTGCAGGAAGGTCGGCACCACGGTGTCCCAGATATGGTGGTGCTGACCGTCGATATTCAGGCCGGAGGTGGGGCCGAGGGTGGAGTCCGAGGCGGGCGAGCCGGCATCGCCCAATGCACCGGCGGTGCCGACGATGCACACGATGGCCAACGGGCTGAAGCCCAGTTGTACGCACAGCGGCACGAAAATCGCGGCAAGGATCGGCACCGTGGAAAACGACGAGCCGATGCCCATGGTGACCAACAGCCCCACCAACAACATCAGCAACGCCCCTACCCCGCGGCTATGGCCGATAAACGCCGCCGAGGCTTCCACCAGTGAGCGTACGTCACCGGTGGCCTTGAGCACTTCGGCAAAGCCTGACGAGGCGATCATGATGAAGCCGATCATCGCCATCATCTTCATGCCTTCGGTGAACAGGTCATCGGTGTCGCTCCAGCGCACGATGCCCGACACCGAGAAGATCAAAAACCCGGCCAGGGCGCCGATAATCATCGAGTCCAGCCACAGCTGAATGATGAACGCCGCGGCAATCGCCAGGCCTGCCACCAGCAGGGTCAGCGGGTTGTACTGCACCGCCACTTGCTCGACGCGCTCGATTTTTTCCAGGTCGTACACGCGCTTTTTGCGGTAGCTGACAAACACCGCCACCAGCAGGCCGACCACCATGCCCAGTGCCGGCAGGCCCATGGCATGGGTGACGTTGACCTGGCTGATATCCACGCCACTCTTGGCCACGTTGGCCAACAGGATCTGGTTGAGGAAGATATTGCCGAAGCCCACCGGCAGGAACATGTACGGCGTGATCAGGCCGAAGGTCATCACGCAGGCAATCAGGCGGCGGTCCAGTTGCAGCTTGGTCAGCACGTACAACAGCGGCGGTACCAGCAACGGAATGAACGCAATATGGATCGGCAGGATGTTCTGCGAGGCAATCGCCACCACCCACAACAGGCCGATCAACAGCCATTTGACGTGGCTGCCGCCGCTGGCTTCCTGGCGGTCCACCAGCAGCAAGGCTTTGTCTGCCAGCGCATGGGCCAGGCCGGACTTGGCAATGGCCACCGCGAAAGCGCCCAGCAGTGCGTAAGACAAGGCGACGGTTGCACCACCGCCCAGACCGCCGTTGAAGGCTTTGAGCGTGGCGTCGATCCCCAGGCCACCGGTCAAGCCGCCCACCAGGGCACCAACGATGATGGCGATGACCACATGCACGCGGGACAGGCTGAGCACCAGCATGGTGCCGACCGCGGCGATGACTGCGTTAATCATGGTTACCTCAAGCAAAAACATAAAAGACAGGCATGCCCGCGCACGGCCCATGGGAACAGCTGCCGGCGTGCAGGCTTGAAAGAGGTCTTATTAGAGGGCGCGCACTTTGCAGCAGGCAGGCGCTCATGTCAAAAAACGACGCCGCTTTGAGGTTTAAATGGGGCGTTTGAATAAAGAACCACGGGCGCCGGCCGATAAGCTGTTTCCATGTGCTTTCAGGTAAGGATGTCCCGATGTCGCTCAGGCAGCTCTCCATTCAATGGAAAATCACCCTGCTGGCGGGCCTGTGCCTGCTGGGGATCGTGACCCTGCTGGTGGGTCTGTCGCTGTATCGCATGGCGCAGAGCTCGGAGCAGGTCAAGGCGTCCAGCATGAAGATGCTCGACGAAGCCGCCCAGGCGCGCATTGAGGCCCAAGGTGAAGTGCAGGCGCTGGGCATTCGTCAGCAGTTTATGGATGCCTACCAGTACGGCCATGGGTTTTCCCGCCAGGTACTGTTTTTGCGCGAACAGGCGGAGAAACGCTTTCTCGATGCCTTCGACACCCGTGAAGACCTGACCCGCCAGGTCAAGGCCGCCTTACAGGCCAACCCCGACCTGCTGGGTTTGTCCCTGGTATTCGAAGCCAATGCGCTGGATGGCAAAGACGAGCTATTCGCCAACCAGGCGGAACTGGGCAGTAATGACAAAGGCCGGTTCGCCCTGTATTGGTCGCAACCAACGCCGGGCAAGATCACCTCAATGGCGCTGCCTGAAAGCGACATGACCGACACCTCCATTAGCCCAAGCGGTGAAAAAGCCAACGCCTGGTTCACCTGCCCGCGCACGACCCTCAAGCCGTGTGTGATCGAACCCTATTTCTATGTGATCGACGGCCAGAACGTGCTGATGACCAGCATCGTGTTCCCGCTGATGGTCAATGGCAAAGTCATTGCGTCACTGTCGGTGGACATCAACCTCAACAGCTTGCAGGCCGTGAGCCAACAGGCCAGCCAGAAGCTGTACGACGGCCAGACCCAAGTCAGCATCCTCAGCCCCACCGGCTTGCTGGCCGGCTACAGCCCGGATGCCAGCAAACTCAGCCAGCGCCTGGAGCAGGTCGACACCGCCAGCGGTGCGCAGTTGGTCAGTGCCTTGGCCAACAGCACCCAGACCCACAGCCTGCGCACCGACCAGCAACTCAAGGTGCTGGCGCCGTTTGCGCCGATCCCAGGGGGCAAGTCGTGGGGCGTATTGCTGGATGTACCGGGAAAAGTTCTGGTAGCCCCCGCCGAGGCGCTGAAAACCCAGCTGGACGCTGACAATGCCAAGGGCACCCTGCTGGAACTGGGCCTGGGCCTGCTGGCCGCTGTGGTTGGCTTGGTGCTGGTGTGGTTGATGGCGCGCAGTGTGACTCGGCCGATCCTTGGCGTGGCGCATATGCTCGAAGACATCGCCAGCGGCGAAGGCGACCTGACCCGGCGCCTGGCTTACAGTAAACAGGACGAACTGGGCCAATTGGCTGGCTGGTTCAACCGTTTCCTCGACAAGCTGCAACCGATCATTGCCGAGGTAAAGCGCTCGGTGCAGGACGCCCGCGGCACCGCCGACCAGTCCGCCGAGATTGCTACGCAGACCAGTGCCGGCATGGAACAGCAGTATCGCCAGGTGGATCAGGTGGCCACCGCGTCCCATGAAATGAGTGCCACCGCCCAGGACGTCGCCCGCAGTGCCGCTCAGGCGGCCCAAGCTGCGAAGGATGCCGACCAGGCGACGCGCGAAGGCTTGACCGTCATAGACCGCACCACCGCCAACATTGGTGACCTGGCCGCCGATATGAGCACCGCCATGACCCAGGTGGAAGGCTTGGCCGCTAACAGCGAGAAGATCGGCTCGGTGCTCGAAGTGATTCGTGGCATCGCCGAGCAGACCAACCTGTTGGCGCTTAACGCCGCTATCGAAGCCGCCCGTGCCGGCGAGGCCGGGCGAGGTTTTGCGGTGGTCGCCGACGAAGTGCGCAACCTGGCACGACGCACCCAGGAGTCGGTGGAAGAAACCCGCCTGGTGATCGAACAATTGCAAAACGGTACTACCGACGTGGTCAGCTCCATGGGCAACAGCTATCGCCAGGCCCAAGGCAGCGTCGAACAAGTCGGCCAGGCCGTCACGGCCTTGCGCCAGATTGGCGACGCCGTCACGGTGATCAGCGACATGAACCTGCAAATCGCCAGCGCCGCCGAAGAGCAAAGCGCGGTGGCCGAAGAGATCAACAACAACGTGGCGACCATTCGCGATGTAACCGAGTCGCTGTCGGAACAGGCCAATGAATCGGCGCGGGTCAGCCAGGCGTTGAACAGCCTGGCCAACCAGCAGCAGGGGTTGATGGATCAGTTTCGGGTCTGAATGCAGCCAGGCTTTTCTGTGGGAGCCGGGCTTGCCCGCGATGCAACACCTCGGTATTTCAGGCAAACCGAGTCGATGCTATCGCAGGCAAGCCAGCTCCCACATTTTTGAACTGGGGTGGGTCAGTGCTAGCGGCGTGGTAGCTCGATCAATACCTTGAGCCCACCCAGCTCACTTTCCTGCAACTGCAACACCCCGCCCCACACCTCAACGATGTCCCGCACGATCCCCAATCCCAGGCCATGGCCAACCCTCTGCTCATCCAGGCGTGCGCCGCGACTGAATACCTGGTCGCGCTGGGCCTGAGGAATGCCCGGACCGTCGTCCTCCACCGCTAACACGTAGCCCCGGGGCGTCTCGCTGACGCTCAAGCGCACCTCGGCATCCGCCCACTTGCAGGCATTGTCCAACAGGTTGCCCAGCAGTTCCAACAGGTCTTCACGGTCCCAGGGCAAATGCAGACCCGGCGCGACATGATAGGCGAGGTCCAAGTGCTCACCATGGATCATGCGCAGGGTGGCCAACAAACCGGGTAGTTCTTTTTCACAGTCAAACAGTGCACCCGGCAGCGCATCGCCCGCCAGGCGGGCACGGTTAAGCTCGCGATTGAGGCGCTGCTGCACCTGTTCCAGCTGCTCGCGCAACAACTGGCTCAACTGCGGATGATCCTTGAGCGCATCACTGGAGGCTGCGCTCAACAGCACCGCCATAGGGGTTTTCAGCGCATGGCCCAGGTTGCCGAGGGCATTGCGTGAGCGCTTGAGGCTGTCTTCAGTGTGGGCCAGCAAATGGTTGATTTGCGCTACCAGCGGTTCCAGTTCCTGCGGCACCTGAGTGTCGAGTTGGGAGCGCTGGCCTTGCTGCAGTTGGGCGATCTGGTTGCGCGCCGTCTCCAGCGGGCGCAAGGCGCGACGCACGGTGACCCGTTGCAGCACCAGCACCAGCAGCAGCGCCACCACCCCCACCACCAGGCCCACCTGACGCATCAGGCGAAAGCTTTCCCGCACGGGTGTGTAGTCCTGCGCCACGCTGATGGAAATCAACTTGCCAAAGCGCTTGTAGTCCGAGCGCAACACCAACAACTGCTGACCTTCCGGGCCCAATTGCAGGTTGCCCTTGAGCCCCGCCTCCGGGAGCCTGGGCAGCTCCTGATCCCACAGTGAACGGGAGCGCCAATGGACATCGGCAAAGTCGATACGAAAATAATGCCCGGAGAACGGCCGCTGATAAGCCGGCGACAGGCGCTGTTCATCTAACTGGACGCCGTTGGGCCCGCGCACCAGCGCCACCAGCAGGTTCTCGCTGTCGTTGCGCAAGCCCGCCTCCAGGTAGCGCTGCAAGCCTGCTTCGAACAGCAAGAGGCTGGTCTGCGCCAGTACCACGCCGACGATCACCATCACGCTGATCAACCCCAGGCTCAGGCGCCGCTGGATCGACTTCATGCCGGGGTGGCGCCAAATCGGTAGCCCTGGCCGCGCCGGGTTTCGATGACGCTGCGCCCCAGTTTGCGGCGCAGATGGTTGACATGGACCTCCAGTACATTGGAGTCACGCTCGGTCTCGCCGTCATATAAATGCTCGGCCAGATGGCTTTTGGACAGAATCTGTTCGGGGTGCAGCATGAAATAGCGCAGCAAGCGAAACTCAGCGGCCGTCAGTTGGATCTCGGCGCCATCGCGCAGTACACACTGGCGACCTTCATCCAGATGCAGGCCGGCGGCTTGCAGCGTTGGCTGGTTGGCTTGGCCGTGGGAGCGGCGTAACAGCGCCTGGATGCGCAAGTACAGTTCTTCGGGGTGAAAGGGTTTGCTCAGGTAATCATCGGCTCCGGCCTTGAGCCCTTCGATACGCTCGGCCCAGGAATCGCGGGCGGTGAGGATCAGTACCGGGATGGCCAGCGCGGCGGCGCGCCATTGCGCCAGCACCTCAAGCCCGGGCAAGCCAGGCAGGCCAAGGTCGAGGATGATCAGGTCATACGGCTCGCTGCGCCCTTGATACACGGCGTCGCGGCCATCGGCCAGCCAGTCGACCGCATAGCCCTGGCGCTGCAGGCCGGCCAGCAGTTCGTCGGCCAGGGGTACGTTGTCTTCCACCAGAAGCAGGCGCATCAGTCTTCCTCATCTTTGATCAGCACACCATTGGTCGCGTCCAGCTTGATCTCGCGTACCACGCCTTCGGTGGTCACCAATTCCACTTCATAGGCGTATTGCCCGTGTTTCTTTTCCAGCTCGGCCTCCAGCAGCCGCGAGCCGGGATAACGCGCCATGGCTTGGTGCAGCAGCTGTTCCAGCGGCAGAATCACGCCCTGCTGGCGCAGGGCCAGGGCTTCATCCTGGTTGAGGTCGCGGGCCGCCAGGCTGGAGCAAAAAATCATGAGCACCAGCGCCACTCGACTGCCGACGCGTAAATTTACCTTCATTACGTATCCTGATGATTCTTGAGAACCTGCCCGGTGAGCGCGTTCAATTCAACGTCCCATTCAATGCCGTCGGCATCTTGCAGCTCCACTTCGTAGACGTACTTGCCGTATTCCTCATCCAGGTCGGTGTCCAGTAGCGTCGAACCGGGGTGAAGGGCCAGGGCCGTGGCTTCCAATTGATCGAAAGCGACAATAGTAACAGTGGCGGGCACGATCAGTGGCTTGTCAGGGTCCGCCGCGGCGGCCTGGGTCGCCGTAACGATGATGATAGCGGCGGCGCCCAGAACAGTGAGGCGCTTCATGATAAGTCTCCGTTACATGATGTTTTCCTACGCCGGTCACGGTACCTGTCGCAACTTAACTGAAACTGAATTGCCACCATGGCAATTTCCAAGCGGACCGTTTTCCCCACTGCCAGCGAGATTTTCTATAATGCCCCGCTTGCCTCAACAGAGACCGGTATGACTGCCATCCATATCAAGTTCCCTGCCTTGACCCTCAAGGCAGGCAAACGCGCGCTCAGCCGTATTCGCGAGCAGGGACTTGCGCCTGCCGACGTGGGCATCCTCCCCGGTGCGGCCGGTGGCCCCAAGGCCCTGGGTATCCAGGGGCTGGACTTGGCGCTGTTCGGTGACTGGTTGCCGCGCGCACCAAGGGAACGCGCGCTGATCGGCGCCTCCATTGGTTCGTGGCGGTTTGCCAGCGCCTGCCTGCCCGACCCGGTGCAGGGCTTGCTGGACCTGGGCCGCTTGTATAACGAGCAGCGCTTCGCCAAGGGCGTGACCATGGCCGAAGTCAGTCAGAGCTGCCAACGGATGCTCGATGACCTGCTGGCCGGCCGTGATGCGCGGGTGCTGGACAACCCCGACTACCGGCTGAACATCATGGTGGTCAAGAGCCACGGGCTGCTTGCCGATGACCACCGTGGGCGGCTGGGGCTGGGCTTGTCGTCGGTAATTGCCGATAACCTGCGGGGCCGCGCCCGGCTGTCGCGGCATTTCGAGCGGCTGATCATCCACGACCCGCGCCAGGCGCCGCCGGTACATCCGCTCAAGGACTTTGCCTCGCGCTTCATCGACCTGGAACTGGGCAACCTGCGCCAGGCGCTACTGGCATCCGGCTCAATCCCCATGGTCATGCAAGGCGTGCGCGACCTGCCCGGCGCCGGGGCCGGCACCTACCGCGACGGCGGCCTGCTGGACTACCACCTCGACCTGCCCTATCACGGCGATGACATCGTGCTGTACCCGCACTTCACCGACCGAGTCATCCCCGGCTGGTTTGACAAGGGCCTGCCGTGGCGACGCAGCAACCCGCAAGGCTTGCAGGATGTATTGTTGCTGGCGCCATCCAGGGACTATCTGGCCCGCCTGCCCCACGGCAAACTGCCAGACCGCAGTGACTTCAAGCGCTTTATGGGCGACGACCCGAGCCGCAACAAATATTGGCAAACCGCGATGAGCGAGAGCCGGCGGCTGGGGGATGAGTTCCTGGCATTGGCAGATAACGGTAAATTGGGCGAACACTTGCAAGCCCTTTGACCCCATGGGGCCTGCTGGCGAGGGGCGGTATGCGCAAGGGTTGATCAAACTGTTAAACTCGCCGCCTGCCAGACACCTGACCGAGCTGAAAACACTGTGGAAATCTTCAAGGAATTTACATTCGAATCCGCCCACCGCCTGCCCCACGTACCGGAAGGCCATAAATGCGGGCGCCTGCATGGGCATTCGTTCAAGGTGGCCATCCACCTGAGCGGCGACCTGGATCCCCATACCGGCTGGATTCGCGACTTCTCGGAGATCAAGGCGATTTTCAAGCCGCTCTATGAGCGCCTCGACCACAACTACCTCAATGACATCCCCGGCCTGGAAAACCCCACCAGCGAAGTTCTGGCCAAGTGGATCTGGAATGAATTGAAACCCCTGCTCCCGGAACTCAGTGCAATCCGCATCCATGAGACTTGCACCAGCGGCTGCATCTATCGCGGCGAGTAAGCGGTAGCGTGTCGAAAACCACCTGCGGGTGGTTTTTTTTGGAAATGCCTACAGGAGAACGTGATGGAAAACACCTGGCTGACCCACGCCAAGCGCTTGCAGGCACTGGCTTCCACGGGGCTGCATTTCTGCACCGATGATTTCGAGCGCGAACGTCTGGAAGAAATTGCCCTGATCGCCCACACCATGCTGGCGCAATTGGGCAACGTGCCGCTGGAGCGTATCAACGGCCTGGTCTCGGATTTTGCCCAGAGATATTCGACGCCAATGATCGATGTACGCGGTGCAGTGATCGAAGGTGAGCGGATTTTGCTGGTACGGGAGTCGACGGATGGCTGCTGGGCATTACCTGGTGGTTATGCCGACATCGGTTTGTCGGCGGCCGAGAACATTGTCAAGGAAATCCGCGAAGAAGCCGGGCTGACGGTCACCGCAAGGACGTTATACAGCGTGACGCACAAAGCCAAGGGCTTGTACCGGCCGGATGTGAGGGATTTCTACAAGTTGTACTTCCTGTGTGACCGGGTGGACCAACTCGCGCCCATGGCAGGTTTTGAAACCACCGAAGTCGGTTTTTTCACACTGGATGATCTGCCGCCCCTGTCTCGCGGGCGCACGATTGAAAGTGATCTTGAGGCGGCCTTTGCGTTTCATCGGGGTGAGACCACGCAGACGCTGTTCGACTGAGCCAGTTTGGCTCACCGCTGCACTGCTTCTGCACCGGATTGGGCTGGGGTAACTTGAAGGGGCTTGCTTGCGCTAGCTGATATCTACCCGCCTCTGCGTTGGCACGCACGATGCAAACGAGCTGCGTCACTACTCAGGGAGCAGCCCCCATGACGCAGCAACCACCTGGCAACGATTACCCCCTCAGCGAAGTCCCCCTGCATGCGCGCAAAGGCCTTGCGTCCACGGCCATGGTGTTGCTGGGTTTTACCTTTTTTACCGCAACCATGTTTGCCGGCGGCAAGCTGGGGGTGGCGTTCAGTTTCATCGACATGCTCGGCGTCGTGGCCCTGGGTAACCTGTTGTTGGGTATCTATGCCGCAGGCCTGGGTTACATCGCGTTCAAGAGCGGCCTGAATTCGGTGTTGATGGGGCGTTTCTGTTTTGGCGAAGTGGGCAGCAAGCTCAGCGACTTGATCCTCGGTTTTACCCAGATCGGCTGGTATGCCTGGGGCACTGCCACGGCGGCCGTAGTATTGGGCAAGTATTTCCAGCTGAGCCCAGGCAGTGTGCTGGGGTTGATGATGGTGTTTGGCTTATTGTTCTGCGCCACCGCCTATGTGGGGTATCGCGGGCTGGAAATCCTGTCCTGGGTCGCAGTGCCTGCAATGGGGTTATTGTTGATCCTGTCGATGTGGGTCGCCACGGTGAAGGTCGGCGGGCTACCGGGGCTGCTGGCGGTGGTGCCGACCGCAGAGTTGGACTTGTCCACGGCGATTACCCTGGTGTTCGGCACCTTCGTCAGCGGTGCGACCCAGGCCACCAACTGGACGCGGTTTTCACGCTCGGCCAAGGTCGCGGTGCTGGCCAGCCTGATCGGTTTTTTTATCGGCAATGGCCTGATGGTACTGATCGGCGCCTATGGCGCCATCGTCTATCAGCAACCGGATGTGGTAGAGGTTTTACTGCTGCAAGGTTTCGCCATGGCCGCGATGGCGATGTTGCTGCTCAATATCTGGAGCACCCAGGACAACACCATCTACAACTTCGCCGTCGCCGGTTGCAACCTGCTGCGCACCCAGCGCCGCAAAACGGTGACCCTGGCCGGTGCAGTAATCGGCACCCTGCTCGCCTTGCTTGGCATGTACGACCTGCTGGTGCCCTACCTGATCCTGCTGGGCACCGTGATCCCGCCCATTGGCGGGGTGATCATGGCGGACTTCTTCTATCGTTATGGCGGCCAATATCCGCGCCTGGCGGATGCTCGCCTGCCGGCATTCAACTGGCCGGGTCTGGTAGCGTATGGGGTGGGTACCGTACTGGCGTTCAATTCGCCATGGGTCGCGCCACTGGTGGGAATTGTTGCCGCATCGCTGACCTACGTGTTGCTCAGCGCCATACTACGCATCATGACCGCCGGGGCATCGATATCGCCTTGAGGATCCGGCGGCTGCCTGCCTGATTATTTTTAGCCAAGAGGAACTTGACCATGCACATCATCAATGCCCGCCTGCGCAACCGTGAAGGCTTGCATGATCTGCACCTGGAACACGGCCGGATCGCCAGTATTACTGCGCAAACCAGCGTTCCCACGCTCGCGGCCGGCGATCTGGACGCCGCCGGCAACCTGGTGATACCGCCTTTCGTCGAACCCCACATCCACCTTGATGCCACGCTCACTGCCGGCGAACCGCGCTGGAACATGAGCGGTACGCTGTTCGAGGGGATCGAGTGCTGGGGGGAACGCAAGGCCACCATTACCCAGGAAGACACCAAGGCCCGGGCCAAAAAAACCATCCAGACCCTCGCCGCCCATGGCATCCAGCATGTGCGCACGCATGTCGACGTCACCGACCCGGACCTCACCGCGCTCAAAGCCATGCTGCAAGTGCGTGAAGAAAGCACGCACCTGATCGACCTGCAAATTGTTGCCTTCCCCCAGGAGGGCATCGAGTCGTTCCGCAATGGCCGCGAGTTGATGGAGGAAGCCATTCGCCTGGGCGCCGACGTAATCGGCGGCATCCCCCACTTCGAATACACCCGCGATCAAGGGGTCAGTTCGGTGAAGTTCCTCATGGACCTGGCCGAACGCACCGGTTGCCTGGTGGACGTGCATTGTGACGAAACCGATGACCCTCACTCACGCTTTCTCGAAGTGCTTGCCGAGGAAGCCCGCAGCCGCGACATGGGCACCCGCGTCACCGCCAGCCACACCACCGCCATGGGCTCCTACGACAACGCGTACTGCGCCAAACTGTTTCGCCTGCTGGGGCATTCCGGCATCAGCTTTGTGTCTTGCCCCACCGAAAGCATCCACCTGCAAGGCCGCTTCGACAGCTTCCCGAAACGCCGCGGCGTCACCCGTGTCAACGAGTTGCTCGAAGCCGGCATGAACGTGTGTTTCGGCCAGGACTCCATCGTCGATCCCTGGTACCCGTTGGGTAATGGCAACATCCTGCGCGTGCTGGAGGCCGGCCTGCACATCTGCCATATGCTCGGCTACCGCAACCTGCAAAGCGCGCTGGACCTGGTCACCGACAACAGTGCCAAGGCCATGGCCCTGGGTGACCGCTACGGTCTGGAAGCCGGCCGCCCTGCCAACCTGCTGATCCTGTCGGCCGACAGCGACTACGAAGTCATTCGTAGCCAGGGCCTGCCGCTGTACTCGATCCGCAATGGCAAGGTGCTGATGAAGCGGCAACCGGCACAGGTGGAGTTTATGTAACCCGGTGGCTAGACGATGGAGTCGATATCCAGTGTTTGCGCCCTTGCCAGATCATCGTGGGAAGGCGGTGGGATGCTGGCAAATTGAGCAGGCTCGCGATTCTCACGGTGGCTGAACCAGCGTTTGAGGCTGGCGTGCAGGTGCGCAGCCTCCGCATGACTGCCGTAGACATCGCGGGCTTGAAGGCGACGCCAGCGCAGGCTGGCCAGACGCTCACGGCTGGTGTGCAAACGGTCGATCTCGGCGTTCAAGGCATCGTTGGTTTCATGGCTGCGATCATTGGCAGGGCGTAGACGGGCGAGGTCACGCCGTTTGGCCCGCAGTTGCGCGCGCATGTCCTCAAGAGCCTGGTCGAGCAGCTCAAACTCCCTTGGAGTCACCAAGGGGCCTTGGCTATCCAGGGTTTGTTGCCAGCGCCGCAATGTAGCCCAGGCCGCAGGGATGTAGCTGGTGGTCATGAAGTGTTGACCGGCCTGAAAAAGCTGCCTCAATAGATTGTCGCGGTCGGGCATGTCGCCCTGCAGTTGCAATGCGCGATTACAACCCGCCTCTTCGATGGACTCACAGCCCGGCTTCCATAACACCGAAGAATGGGTGCCATCCGGGAGCGTGATCGGCATGAAGTGATGTTGTTCACCATGATGTTGATAGGGGTTGCCCCCCATGCGCACCAACCCGGCGGCGAACAACAGGCCACCGGGTACAGGAGCACTGAATAAGGTGATGGCACCGGGTATCCAGAGTTTGGCGGTGGTGTTCATCCACGGGGCGGGGACACTAGGCACGGGGTCGTTGTGATTGACGATGCGGTGGTGGACAAGTGATGAAGCGCCGGCAGTGAATTCGGAGTCAGCGGCACGGGGCGCCCCATAGGTGTAAAGGAGGATGTTGTAGTGGGCGTCCGGCGTTCGGCGCAGTCCTTCGGCCAACAGCAATGCAATGGCGCCGCCGAGGCTGTGGCCGCAAATTACAATGCGTTGGCCGGTGTGAAACTGATCAAGGTATCGCAATACGAAATCACGCATAGCCCGGTAGGCTTGATAAAATCCGTCATGCACTTTTCCAACGCCTTCGGCAAACGCTACCTGATGGGCGTCTGCGTCACGTAGCACATCGGCACGGCTGACGGTTCCTCGCACAGCGATCAGGATTACCTCATCGTGGTGAGTGATGAAAGCCTGGGTGTCGGTGCCGAATTTTTCGTCATCGAAAAAGTGCAAGCGCGCAGGGTGCTCCTGTTCTTCCTTCAGTTCCGGTCGGTTTTGGGGATACAACTCAGGATCGAATGGCAGGATTTCGAAACGGCTGGAATAAGGGACCTCTTCATAGAGCGGATAAAAACGCTGCACTTGCTTCGGGTCAATTCGCCAGGCTTCGTGATACAACGAAAGCTGTTCAGCGAATAAATTTCCAACGCTTGGATCCAGCGGAAACCGGACTTCATGCAAAGGCCTTTCTGAGGGTTCCTGCCCAAAATCGCAATAACTCAACGCGGCAAACAATGCGAGCTGGTACAGGTTCAGGGCACTGAATCTGTCTTCAATACATAGCATTGGGCGCAACGCCCGTAGTGGTCGTACTTCGAGGACAGTGTGGTTGTTGGGGAACAGTACGATACCTGACAACGTTGGCTCGGGTGGGCCGAATCCAAGGTCGGCCATCATTTTCAGTACATGACGTTTGGGACTATGGGCACGAGGCGTTATCGCAGGTAAGTGGGCAACATGGCGTACTAGATCCCTGACTTCGACTTGGTAGAATTGGTTGGCTTGTTGTTGTGCAGGATTAGCCTCAACGCGACGCCCATCGGCCATAGCAAATCCAGTCTGCTCAGCACGAACTTGAAGCTCGGTAACTGGAAGCTGATAGGTCGGTCGCATCATTAACCGACGATATGGCTGCCCTGCTCCTGAATACAGGTCATCAAAAACAAGGATGACGGGGCCGCTATTAATATTTTCCAGCTTGGCAAAGCCTTCTCCATTCAATCTACCCTTGTACTGCTGTCCTACACTGTCGCGGACGGTATATGGCAGGCCGCCATACGTCGCGCCAACCCCGAGCTCATCGACCAGGCAAAAGCTGACCCAGTGCCCTCGCAATGAACAAGCTGGCGCACTGTCGCTGAAAAAGGATCGCTTCCTTGCGTCCAAATACATGGCTTAACTCCTTATCACTCACACGTTGGATAAATATTGCAGATGCGGCCATCCGGCATTTTTATTGGCTTGAAATCGGTGTTATTGCCATTGCAGTAAGCATCCAGATCGGCAAAATCTATACCCTTGCAGCGTTTCCACCCTCCTGGAACAGCGACCCAGTTATCGCCAAAAGCGGGGCGTTCCTCATCAGTCATCTTTAGCATCACCCTGAGGGTTCTCCCCCGCAGTTGATCGCGCTGTGCAGTTCCACCAACGCGTGTTGTCTGCAACTGTCCTAGCGAATTAACCGAACGGCACTGGAGGATTTTCCTGATTGCATGAAAGGGACCTACTGTCCGAAACAACCATTGACACTGACCTGATAGCTCCTTTACTCCTTTCTCCTGCATCCCAGGTATATCCAGATGATCGCTAATAGAGATATAGGCATCATCCCCCCCCACATCTGTATCCCGCGCGCCCCACTTCGCATAAAAACCAAACTCCACACTGCGCAGTACCAACGGGCAACCCTCTACCGTTTCAGCCAGCGGCAGTTCATAGCTAATCCTGCTCGCTACCGGTTTGTATTCCGTGAAAAAGACTTTTCGCTCTGGTCTCTTACCTCGACGCCTGGGTAAAACGCAGCGTTCACCCGTCGCAGGTCGGTAATTGGCAGCAGTTTTAAGTTCAAACTGGGCCGGCAAATCCACCTCCAATGTAAAACTATCCACCACCCGCCCCGCGCACCCCGGAATCCCCGCGCCCCCAAGAACAAGCAACACCGCTGCCATCCACCTACTCACCGTTTCCCACCTCCCTGTGCCACTGCTCTACGACCCGGTCAAAATGCACTTCAGGTGTTTCCCCAGCCCGAGGCGGCCAATGAATAACGCTGCTTCGGATCGTCTCTTCCAACCGGCGCACCACCAGGAACGCCAACTGCTCGGGGCTGCGCCATTGCCAGGTCCGCGCCTGTTCCAGTATTTGGCCGAGCCAGACCTTGGGGTCCTGGAATTCGACCAATGCCGCCAGGTCCTCACTGTGCTCCGCGAGCAGATAACGCAGGATATTGGCGTGGAGGATGGCTTCGGCCTGTGGGTTTGGCGTATCCAGCCAGGGCACTGGATCCGGTGCCGAATAATCGCCCGGAGCAGGGTTTTCGCTTTGGTGCCAGCGCCCTTCATGCCAATAGCACACGCTGACCAGCGGCCCGAGATAGACCGGCCAGTGCTCCTTTGATAGATGGAGCAAGGCGCGGGCCAGGGTGCGGTTGTCGTGAATACGATAGAGCGCCCGCTGCCCCGTCGGCCCCACCAGCAGCCTGTCGCGCCAATGTCGCGTTGCACCCGCCAAGTCGGCAGCGGATAGGCTAAAGAGCCATCCCCAGTTCGACTCGGGATGTTGCAGCAGGTCGATCAGTGCAGGCTCATTCATTTGTTCCAGCAATAGGATCAGCGGGCCAGAACTCGCCAACTGCGACGCATCGGTCTCGCTGTAGAGCTTGCAATAACGCGACAGGTCGCGCCCTGCCAGCAGCGGTTGGCTAGCCTCATGACTCCCCTCAAGCATCAGGCATAGGTGGTAGCCTTGTTGCTGTTGTCGGGCCATCCATCGAGTGACCAGGCTGTCCATCAAGCTGCCCTCCCCGCAATATCGCACTGACCTTCGCGGCAGCATTCGCACAGGGGGCAAAAGTCCGCACCCAGTTTTTTAGCCAAATCCATGATGACGCCTTGCGCTGCAGAAACTTGCGCGCCGGCAACTGGCGGGGGCGTCACCGAGCGCGTTGCGGACGGTGAACCGCCCAGGATGATGGGCCGGCTGCTGAAAATACCTCCGGCCTGAATCAGCAGGTGCTCTCCGCCAGCCTTCAGGCTCAGTTGCGCACCCGCATCAATCACCAGGTTGGCACCAGCCTTGAGATGAACCTGTTGCCCGGCTTCGATCACCAGGGTCTGAGCAACACGGGTCAGGCTATCGCCCTGTACGTCGAGGTGGTCATGCGCCTCGAGCACAACCTTGCGAGCACCGAGAACATGACGACGATCCTCACTTTCCAACCGAACCGTACTGGTTCCCCGAATGACTTCATGCCGTTCCCCTGCCACTTCCAGGCGGCTGTCATGCCCCACCCGTTGTTCCAGGTCACGCTGGGCGCGCAGGTAGATGAGCTCTTCGCCACTGCGGTCTTCCAGATGCAGCTCATTGCCACCGCTACCGCCTGGGGAGCTGCGGCTGCGCAGTACCGTGCGTGTCTTGTGCTGTGGCAAGGGGTAAGCCGGCAAGTGCGACGCATTGGGCAGGCAGCCGTTGACCAAAGGTTGGTCCGGGTCGCCTTCCAGGAAGCTCACCAGCACTTCCATGCCTACCCGGGGAATGACCAGCGCGCCAAATCCGTCACCGGCCCAGCCCGACGCCACCCGCAGCCAACAGCTGCTCGTATCGTCGTTTTTGTCCAGGCGATCCCAATGAAAGCGCACCTTCACTCGGCCATAGGCATCGCAATGCACGTCCTCTCCAACGGGCCCGGTTACCGTTGCGGTCTGGCTGCTACTGATCGTCGGCTTGGGGTGCTTGAGGGCCGGGCGATGCACTGCGCGCCAGGGGGTTGCAGTGAATCGGTTGCGATAGCCCTGAAACCCGCCGGCCTCGAATGCCGACTCTTCCAACACCTGCGGCTGGTAGCCCTCATGACGCACCGACGTCAGCAACCATAAGTCATTGCACGCTGGATCCGGGTGACCGCACAGTTCAAGAAAGTGACCACTGCGTAACGCGGGTTGATCGCTTTTGCCCAACACCCGATGGCGATCACGCTGATGGCGCTCCAGGCCACGCCGCGCCAGTTGCGCCCCCCGGGCACGGCCGGTGAAACCACCGGGGCATTCATAGTCTTCCCATGGTTCTGCCGTTTTGGCACCGGCCTGTTCTTGCAGGCAAAACGAAGGATGCTCAAAGTCATAGTCTCGACGCACGGTTCGCTGACTGCGTGTCTGCAAACGCCGGTCGAAGCGCTGGACCACCCGGGTCTCGAGCGCCGGATCACCCGACGAGCAATAACGCTGCACCGCCAGCCGTCGAAATACCGTCTGGTCGTCACCGAATACCAGCAGATGGTTATCCACGCTGTGGCGAAAATGGTAGTGAATACCCTCCTCTTCACACAGCCGCTGGATAAAGTGCAGGTCGGATTCCCTGTACTGCACGCAAAACACCCGCGGTGGATACACCACCGGTCCAAGCTCGAAGGCATAGGCGTCGGCAAGGATCCCGTGGTGTTCAAGGACCGTTGCAATGATCTGCGGCACGCTGCGTTGCTGGAATATCCGCTGGTCGCGACGATGGGCAAGGCAGGCCAGGCGCGGGGCGAGGGTCAGGTGATAACGGGTGAGCCGCACGCCAGGGTCACCTCGACCGATGGCGTAGACCTGCCCATGCAGCCCCTGCTCCGCTTCGCCAAAGTCCAGATAGGCGGGTTGATGAAGCAGCGCCTCCAAATCGAAGGAAGGGTCTTCGCTGACCAGTTGCACATGTATGAAGTAAGGCTGATCGAGGGCTTCAGTGCCTTTGAATGCCACTACCTGAAAGTCTGTAGTTATGCCTGAAAGAACTAATTTGAAACGTGACGAAACAAACGCGTTAACCATCCTTTGTTACCCGCCATCAACTTTTCAACTGAACGACTCTCCCTCGCCAATACCGGGTGGATTGCGAAAAAAAGCACCTGAACAGACTAAAGCTTAGCGATTTCCGGCGCTTTTCGGCGCTTACCCAATAAAAAAGAAGTTTCGTACATCGAAGATGGAAGTGTCGCTTATAAAGCAAGACATACAGCCAATGAGCCATCTAAGAACAACAAGAAAATTCTTACGCGATTTTATATCTGAATAACCAAGTTCCGAAGAAACAGCTGACATCTGCCCACCAACGTTATCGGACAGGGGAAGCGTATTACAGAACCTCCACCCTGTGGGAGGTGGCCTGGAAGGTGGTAATCCGTCGCAAGAAACCTGGGGTTCAGCCACCCTCACGAGGATTACACACCTTCCAGACCACCGCCTACAGGCTCGATCACTCCTGTGTGGTTATCAGCCACCAAAGCGTTCCGGCTTTGTAAAAATAATTTTCTCGATCCGTATTTTTGATTCCGAACGCGAAGGGAACCCGGCTCGCTCCAGAGGGCCTGATGTGCAAGGATGTGACACTGAACATCGCTCGATGAACGCAAAACCAAGGACTTTTCATGACTGCCATCCCCACCCCTGCGCCCGTAATTCCCGGGCGGCTGGAGCAGATGTCGACGCGCATCGCTTTCTTTATCGCCGGCTTCGGTATCGCCGCCTGGGCGCCCTTGGTGCCGTATGCCAAAGCGCGCGCAGATCTGAATGAAGGCACGCTTGGCCTGCTGCTGTTGTGCCTGGGAGTTGGCTCGATCATCGCGATGCCGGCAGCAGGCGCCTTGGCATCGCGCTACGGCTGCCGTCGCGTACTGACCGCAGGGACGCTCATGATCTGCCTGGCCCTGCCGATGCTGGCCACTGTCAGTTCGATCCCGTTGTTGATCGCAGGGTTGTTCCTGTTCGGCGCGGGCCTGGGCACCGTGGATTCCACCGTCAATCTGCAAGCGGTGATTGTCGAGCGCGCCAGTGGTAAAACCATGATGTCGGGCTTCCATGGTTTGTTCAGCCTGGGAGGCATCGTCGGCGCAGCGGGGGTTGCCGGATTGCTGGGCCTGGGCCTGTCGCCACTGCAGGCGACACTGGTAGTAGTGGTTATCATGGTTGTGGCGCTGCTCAAGGCCGCACCGCACCTTCTGCCTTATGGCAGTGAAAGCTCCGGCCCGGCGTTTGCGGTGCCCCATGGTGTGGTGTTGTTCATCGGTTGCCTGTGTTTCATCGTGTTCCTGGCCGAAGGTGCCGTGCTGGATTGGAGTGCGGTATTCCTCAGTGCCGAGCGCGGCCTGGATGAAGCTTACGCCGGCCTTGGCTACGCGGCATTTGCCTTGACCATGACCGCTGGGCGTTTGACCGGTGATGCCATTGTCCGACGCCTGGGGGCAACGCGAGTGATCGTGATCGGGGGCACCTTGGCGTGTGTCGGCCTGCTCATCGCGACGCTATTACCAGCCTGGGAAACTGCATTGCTTGGATACGCATTGGTGGGTGCCGGGTGTTCGAATATCGTGCCGGTGCTGTACACCGCCGTCGGCAAACAAAAGGTCATGCCGGAGCATATTGCGGTGCCGGCCATCACCACGCTCGGTTATGCCGGCATTCTCGCCGGCCCTGCGGTGATCGGTTTTATCGCCCATGGCAGCAGCCTGAGTACCGCCTTTGTATTGATTGCGGTGTTGCTGGCGGCCGTGGCCATCAGCGGCAAAATCCTCAAGGTATAGGCCCGACAGTCAGCGCGCTTTGCGAGCATCGTCCAGCTCCCGCCAGCGCTCGAGGCTTTTGTTGCTCAACCACCCCTCTTTGTGGGGTGGGCCAAACAGTCGTGTGCCGTTGGCACGTTCCAATGAAGGCAGCAAACCTGGACGTTCGATAATGTTCTTCGCCGTGTAGACACACAACTCACTGTATTGGGGCCTGGGCATGCCGGTAGACGTATCCAGTACAGGGCTGCCCTTCTGATCAACTTCGTAAGGGTCCTGCATGACCGCCTTGAGCTTGGCAATCTCAACGTACTGGTGTTGTTCGAACAGGAAGGTGCGGTCCATTGTCTTGTCTCTCAACTGTTCAAACTGGCTTTGCAGCGCTTGCACCACTTGCGCGTTGCCATGGGTATGAAACGGATCCTGGCTGAACACACTCGCCGAGCTGTTGCCATGCAAAGCCTGGGCTGCCGCACTGAGGCTGTCACGCGTGATATCGCCGTCGCGGCTGAAGATGGTGTCGCTTAACCGCGCACGCTTGAGAATTTCCCTGACGACCTGAATGGCGCCGTCCAGTGCCTCGTTTTCACCCATGGGTTGAGCGGCGATCCGCTGCAATGACATCCAGGTCAAGCGCCCCTCGTTAAGGAAGGGGTGCAACAGGCCAAAGGCTTTTTCAAGGGCCTTTGCCAACTGCTTGTCCGTTGAAGTTTCACCCGGCAGGGAACTGCTCGCCCGTTCAGCGGGGAAGTTCTGTAGGCCTCGATGACTTAGAGCGGATAACGTTCCGCGCAAAAGAGTGGGCTGGCGAGAGATCCCTCGCTCCGGCAGGGAAGAGGCTTCCTGCCAAGTGACCGGTGATAGCGACGTTGCTCGCGCGGCTGATCCGCCAGGGGCGAGAGGCCGACCGGGAGGTAGTACACCCTCGATTTTCATGGGTTTTCTCCAACTCTATTCAGATGCATATCCGCTTGGTGACCTGTGTCGGAATGACAAGATCAACGAATGGATTCCACTCGGACAAGCACCTCATGTGTGGTTGGAGGGAGACGGCAGTTCCGGATGAGCAGCGAATACCAATGACAATATGTAAAAGCCCAGCAAGGCAGCATCAACCTGACTTTCGACTACGCCACCACGTCGTCAGGCTATTGATCAGCCCGGTGCTTTTAAGTGAATCGGCGCAGGCCACTGGGACCTGGCGGTCAGCCAACATGCCCCGGGAAAAATCATCCGCAACGGGCGCCTGAAATTTTCGCTCGCCGGCAAACGCTTTCATGCGGCGGGCTTGGGCCACATATTCCTGCGCGGCAGTGGGCATACCTTCTGATACTCCGCCCTTCTCGGACAGCGCAGGGTTTACTTGCTGGGTGTTTTGCAGAAGTTCAAGGCGGCAGGATTGGGAGGAATTAAACGAAGTTGAAGTCATGTGTTTTCCCTCAGGCGAAATCTGAAAAGCAGTGGGCCGATGCACCACCGCAGTTACCACCTATGTGGCAAATAAGCGTAAGCCGTTCCTTAAATGATTGAATCAGGCGCCGTTTTCGCAGCACAGCGCCTGAAGGCGGGTTATTGCGGCAGTAAGGCCAATGCTTTGCGACGGATCTTTCCATCGCCGTCGGCACTGACGAGGTTATCCATCAGTTTGAGCAGGTCGCCCCGTTTCATGACTGCCTGGGCCAATTGGATCAGGTGATCCTTGGCTGCATCGCCTGTGAGCTCCTGACTTGCAAGCTTCCTCAAGTCCTTGAATTTCAGGTGTGGCCCGCCGCTCCCATCCTTGAGTTCATCGAAATGCTCGAGCATTTCAGCGGCCAATTCCTTGTCAGTCTTGTACTTGAAGTAGTTATCTCCCTGGATAACCGCGTTCAGGCTTTTCCAATCAATAAGATCATTCAACGCACCGGTGCGACCGTCCCGGTCAAGCGCCGCCACCAGTTCCGGACGTCGCAGCAGCTCATTGGCCAAGCGGGCGTTTTCCCTCATGACCGGGTTAGGTGACCATCCTCGTTTCGCCATCGCAAGAATGCTGTCAACGCTGATAGACCCAGGGTTATTTGGATCTCTAAACGCGTTGAAGCTATCGCGCAATTGCTGCGCCAACTCTTCGTTACTCTTTAATGAGTATTGCGGATCCGGCCTGCCGGGGGCGACCGGATAAGGCCTACCCCCTGCAGTAGGGTCGGGGCGCGGCGGTGGATTGCTTGCCCCGGGGTTGGGCCTTGGCGGCGGGTTGCTGCAGCCCGGATGCATGGGCGGCCGATGCCCCAGGAACCAATGACTGAGCCAGCGCTTGAGTTGGCTCAGTAAGTGATGCAGCCCGGGAGGGTTGTGTTGATGGCCAAGCACATCAGCTGCGGTTGTTGCCGGCTGATGGTGATCGAACACCGGCCCGGCCTTGTTTTGCGTGGTCGGGAAGTTGACATGGGCAGCACGCTGATCATTGAAAGAAGGCGCAGCAGGTGCCTCGCGAGTGTTTTTGACGACAGCCTTGCCAGTGACTTGTGAACGGTCTGGCGTTGTTGAAGCAGAGACGGATGTATCCATCGATACAGACATAGGTTTCTCCATTGCAGTAGGCGCGATTTCAGCTTGTCGCTCCAACGCAGTGTCGAAGCCCATCAGCTTTCCCATGTGTGGTTTTGTGTCGGAAACAGTTCCTGACGCAGCAACAATACGTGCTTTGACGGTGTAGGAAACAGATCAGGCAGGCTTGCGTTACGCCGGGCGCGGGCAAAAAAAAATCGCAACCCTTGGGCTGCGATTATTGCCATCAACCGAAGATCAGAATCCAACGCTTGCCTGTACGAAGAACGTGCGCGGCTCGCCCAGGTATATCCCGGCGTTATTGTCGCTGGAGCGTGTGTAATGTTGCTGGTCGAAGAGGTTTTTCACCCCCACGCCAAGTTTCAGGTTCGACAGTTGCGCACCGAAGTCATAACCGCTGCGCACGTTGACCGAAACATAACCCGGAATATCACCGTACTGGCCGTCAGCGGTGCCTTGGGTGATATAGGTGGTGCCGGTGCCTGGCGCACGCTGGCCAGACTGAGCATAGACGTCCAGGTTGTGCGTCCAGTGATTGACATCGTAACGCAGGCCCAGGGTCGCCACTTCACGGGAATACAGCGGCAGATCGCGGCCCTTGAACGGTACGTCGCCCTCGGAGGTGGCCTTGGTGTAGGTAAAGCCGGCGTTGGCGGTCAGACCGTCGAGGCGCGGGTCAAGATTGGACAGGTCGTAGTGGGCCGACGCTTCGATACCGGCGTGCTTGGTGGCGCCGAGGTTGGTCCAGCCTACGTCATTGCTGACGTATTGCAGTTCATCCGAGAAGTCGATGTAGAACAGCGTCACTTCGCCGCCCCAGATGCTGTCGTTGTAGCGCGTCCCGATCTCGTAGGTCTTGGCTTTTTCCGGGTTCAGACCGTTGGCGGTCTGGTTGCCGGTACCACCCTGCCCCAACTGGAAATACTGCAAGCTGCCGAAGGAGGTTTCGTAGTTGGCGAACAGTTTCCATGCGTCGCTGACGTGGTACATCACGCTCAGGGCCGGTAGCGGTTCATTGTTGTGAATCTCGCGGCGTTTTTCCTCGGTACGCTTGCCGTTCAAGGCCACTACCGGACGGTCATGCCATTCGGTGCGGATGTCTTCAAAGCGGATGCCCGGCGTGATGGTCCACTGGCCGATGTCGATTTTGTTGTCGATGTAGAAAGCGCTGGCTTCGGTGCCGCCGGTGCGGTCTTGATAAACGTGGCCGTCGCTCTGCCCACCTGGCGTGGGTACGTTGTTGACCAGGTTAAGGCTGGTGGCCTGCTCGTGCATGCCTTCCTTCAAGTAGCGGTAGCCAACGCTGACTTCCTGCGTGCTGGGGCCCACATCGAACACATGGGACACCCGTGGCTCGATGCCGAAGGTGTAGTAGGTGCGTGGGTAGGAACTGAGGGTTTTCAGATCGCGGTTGGCGATGTTGCTGCCTCGGAAGCTGTCGGAATAGTAGGTCAGCACTTCAGCCTGGGTACGGTCGTCAATCTGGCGGATGTACTTGAAGGACACGTCCTTGCGGCGGCCGCTGAAGTTGTCCCAGTCGCGCACCGACTGGTACGGGTTGGCGTCAAACTGCTCCTGGGTCAGGCCGCCGGGCATGTCGGCGCTGGCATCGTAATAGTGGAAGTTCAGCGAGAAGTCGTCTTGATCGGTCGGCGCCCAGTGGGTCTTGAAGATTACATCGTCAATGTCGTTGGAATTGTTGCTGTTGCGATAGCCGTTGCCATTGACCCCGGAGTACAGCAGCGCGGCGCCGATGCCGTTGTCGGCGGTGCCGCCGATAAACGCATTTTCGACGTGCTTCCAGCCACCGTGGGCGGACGTTTGCAGGGTAGTGCCGACTTCCCCGGAGAATTTTTCCGGGATGGCGCGGGTCACGAAATTGATCACGCCGCCTACGTTCTGTGGGCCATAGCGCACGGACCCGGCACCACGCACGACGTCGATGCTGTCCAGGTTACCGGCGGAAATGGGCGCCATTGACAGTTGCGGCTGGCCGTACGGGGCGAAGGCTGCCGGTACGCCGTCAATCAGCACAGTGGAGCGTGGCGACAGGCGTGAAGTCAAGCCGCGTACACCGACGTTGAGAGAAATATCGCTGCCCCCGGTGCCGTTGGATTCCTGGACCTGCACGCCAGGCACGCGGCGCAATACGTCGCCGACGTTCATCGCGCCCTGCTCCACCATGGCTTCGCGGCGCACCACCGTGCGTGCACCCGCATGGTTTTGCACCACGGCGGCATCGGCATCGCCGAGCCAGTCGCCCACCACCTTGATGTCGGTGACGCCCAGTTCCAGCGGCGAGCCAGCTTCGCCAGTGCCGGAGCTCAGCGTGCGCAAGGTTACGGAGCCTGCGTCGATCTGGTAATCCAGCCCACTGCCTTGCAGCAATTGGCGCAGGGCTTGTTCAGGCGAGAGGTTGCCATCCACTGCTGGGGCTTGCTTGCCGGCGACCATGTCGGGGCTGAAGAACACTTGCAGGGAGGTCTGCTGGCCCAGTTGGCTCAAGGCTGCACCCAGGGGCTGGGCGCGAATATGAACGCCTTCGCCAGCCTGTGCGGCAGGCAGCGCGATGCTGACTGCGATAGCCAGGGCGAGAGGCGCCCAGCGGGAGATTTTATTGTTGTGGAGGGCGAGTTTTTTCACGTCGAACCTAGTCCTGTGATCGCAAAAGTGTGCGGCTGTTAATGCAAACCAGTTGCAGTTGCAGGAGAAGACGAACAATGCGAAAAAAACCTGAATGTCAGCGTGAAATAATTTCCTGGCTGCCGTCCGGCAAGGTGCGCAAGGCAACCGGCAGAATATGTGGCAAGGCTTTGAGCAAGGCGTCGGTGTCACTGGCGTTGAACACGCTGGTCAGACGCAGGTTGCCCACCGCTGCCGTGGTGATGCGCAACGGTTGCTCGCGATAGCGCGACACTTCCCGCGCCACTTCGGCCAGGCTAGCGTTGTTGAACACCAGTTTGCCGGTGCGCCATGCGGTCAGCTCTTCAGGGTTTACGGCATAGGCCGCAGCCACTTCGCCCTGAGTATCGACATGAGTGCCCCGGCCGGCGGTGAGCGTCACGACTTGAGCCGACGCTCGTCCCTGCACCTTGACGGTGCCGGTCTCGACCACCACGCGGGTGCGGTCGTCATCGCGACGCACATCGAAGCGTGTGCCGGTGACCGTTACCTGCCCTGCCCCGGCGGCCACCACGAACGGGCGACTGGCGTCGTGCTCGACACTGAACATCGCCTCACCCTGCCTGAGCTCAATGCCCCGCCGACCTTTTTCGTAGTGAACCGCAACCACACTGCGGCTGTTGAGGTCCATCACAGAGCCGTCTGGCAAGGCCACCTGGCGCTGCTCGCCCACCCGGGTAGTGAACTCGGCGCTGTAGGGCTTGGACTGGCCCAGCCCGCTGAACAAACCCAGGCCCACGGCAATGGCAACCACACCGGCCGCTACCGCATAGCGCAACACCGCCCCACCCCTGGGGCGCTCGGCCGGCGCATCGCACAAAGCCTGCAAACGGGGTTGGGGCAGCAGATCCGTGGCGCTCCACAGCCCTTGCAGCACATCGAATTCATATTGGTGTTCGGGCTGCTCGGCACGCCAGGCCTCGAAACGTTGCCGTTCTTCGGCGTTCAACGGGCCGTCTTGCAGGCGCACAAACCATTGCGCCGCTTCGTCACGGACACGCTTATCCATCGTGGAAGATCCTGTTTCAAAGCGGCTCATGGCGCCATTGCATCCAGGCGGTCACGCAGATGCCGCAGGGTGCGGATCATATACTTCTCCACCATGTTTTTAGACAGCCCCAGGCGCACGGCGATTTCCTGCTGGGTGAGCCCCTCGATTTTCTGCCAGATAAAAATCTTGCGACAGTTGAGCGGCAACTCGACCAGGGCCCGCTCGATGGAGTCGGCCAACTGAATCGCGTGCATGTAATGCTCCGGATCACCGCTGTGGGGGGCGTGATCAACGGCCTGCAACGTCAACGCCTCGCGGCGTTCTGCGCGCCGGTAGGCGTCCACCGCGATATTGCGCGCGGTTTGATGCAGGTAGGCGCGCGGTTGTGCAACCTCGCTGGCGTCGGACTCAAGCACTCGCACAAAAGTGTCGTGGGTCAGGTCCTCGGCTTGCTGACGGTTCCTCAAACGGCGCGTCCAGGTGCCGATCAACTCTTCGTAGTGCTCGAAAAAGCCTGTTCTGCGGGGCGGCTGAGGAATCATCGCGAAGGCACTGAGGAGGCGGGGCGTGAATAGTAATGCTTCCTATTAAGTGGGGCAATTGCTGTCCATCGCCGGTACGCCCGCCGCACTCAAACCCCTCAACTTTTTGAAATCACGCTACTCATGTATTGATGCAGATCGCGGAAATCCTGAACGCTCCACGCGTGCGGCGCTATCTTCACACCGTTGTCCTTCAACGTCTTTGGAATCAGGTTGCCATTTGGGCGAAGTATTATCGACGAGACGATCACGCCCGGATAATCATGCAGCCGCTGTTTGAACGCGGCGGTTGTAAGGTCAGGCGTGGGGGGATTGCTTTTTTTAGCCAATGGCCCGGTGGCCTTTATATCGGGTCCATGGCACACGCCGCATCGCTGTAGATAGAGCGTTTTTCCATTGCTGTTTTCCGCAACCGCCAATGATGTCTGAGCCAGTGATAAAACGGCTGATAAGCCAATGAGTAAACTTTTCATCCTTCGGGCGGGTGTCGACATACACATTCCTTTGCTCCATTCCTTATCTTTTGTTTTCAGCATATTACGATAAACCTTTGCCTTGCGCCCCGGCGCTACACCTGCGGCCCGCGGTCTAGGCGTACAAGCCGTGCGGTGAACTTCCGCTCTCCGCCGCCAGTCAGCTGAAAGGACTCGGATAAACACAGTGGGTGGGCGATGCGGATTTCCTTGCAGCAACAAGTAGCTCTGGTCACCGGCGCCAGTTCCGGCATCGGTGCTGGCGCAGCCAAAGCCTTGGCCGACGCGGGCGCGGCGGTAGTGCTTAACTACAATTCCCAGGCGGCCCCCGCCGAGGCCCTTGCCGCACAGATCAATGCCAACGGCGGTCGGGCGCTTGCCATCGGTGGCGATGTGTCCAAGGAGGCCGATGTCGAGCGCCTGTTCGCACAGACCCTCGATGCCTTCGGCCACCTGGATATTCTGGTGGCCAACTCCGGCCTGCAAAAAGACGCCAACCTGGTCGACATGAGCCTCGAGGACTGGAACACCGTGATCGGTGTCAACCTCACCGGGCAGTTCCTCTGTGCCCGAGCGGCGGTGCGTATCTTCAATCGTCAGGGCGTTCGGGAGGGCGTGTCACGAGCGGCCGGCAAAATCATCCATATGAGTTCGGTGCATCAAGTCATTCCGTGGGCCGGGCATGTGAATTATGCAGCGTCCAAGGGCGGCGTGGAGATGCTGATGCGCACCCTCGCCCAGGAAGTCAGCGAGCAACGTATCCGCATCAACGGCGTTGCGCCGGGGGCGATTCGCACGGCGATCAACCGCGCAGCCACTGAAGGCGCCGCGGAGAAAGAGTTGCTCAAATTGATTCCTTACGGTCGCGTCGGCGATGTAGAAGATGTGGCCAATGCAGTGGTGTGGCTGGCCAGTGATGCTTCTGATTACGTGGTCGGCAGCACGCTGTTCATCGATGGTGGCATGAGCCTTTACCCGGAGTTTCGCGGCAATGGTTGATCTGAAAAAAGAACCCCAAAGCGCCATCGATGCCCACGGCATCATCGGCGACATGCGCAGTGCCGCACTGGTAAACGACCGTGGCAGCATCGATTTTTTCTGCTGGCCGGAATTCGACAGCCCGTCGATCTTCTGCGCACTGCTCGACACGCCCGACGCCGGCACCTTCCAGCTTACGCCGGACCTGCCTAACGCCCGCCGCGAGCAGATCTACCTGCCTGACACCAACGTGCTGCAAACACGCTGGCTGAGTGACGAGGCGGTGGTGGAAATCACCGATCTGCTGGCCGTCAGCGAAGACGTTGACGATTTGCCGCTGCTGATTCGCCGCGTACGGGTAGTCAGTGGCCAGGCAACTCTGCACCTGCGTTGCGCCGTGCGCCACGACTACGCCCGTGCCAAGACCCACACCACAGCCGATGACAGCGGCGTGCTGTTCAGCGCCGACGGTCAGCCCGGCCTGCGCCTGGTAGGCAGCCACCCGCTGACCCTCGAAGAAAATGCAGTCGTATCCCGCTTCACCCTGGCCCAGGACGAGGGCGCCGAATTTGTGCTCGGCGGCCAGGATGATCCGCGGGTGGTCAACAACTGCACGGACCTGTACCTGGAACGCACCCTCAAGTTCTGGCGCGGCTGGATCTCCCAGTCCAATTACCGTGGGCGCTGGCGCGAAATGGTCAACCGCTCAGCCTTGGCGTTGAAGCTTTTGACCTCGCGCAAGCACGGCGCAATCATCGCCGCCGCCACCTTCGGCCTGCCGGAAAGCCCCGGCGGCGAGCGCAACTGGGATTACCGCTATACCTGGATACGCGATGCGTCGTTTACCGTCTACGCGTTCATGCGCCTGGGGTTTGTCGAGGAAGCCAACGCCTATATGCGCTGGCTCAAAGGCAGAGTCAGCGACTGCTGCGGCCAGCCGACCAAAATCAATATTCTCTACGGCATCGACGGTCGCCAGGAGTTGCCGGAAACCACACTCGATCATTTGCGCGGCCACGGCGGCGCCCAGCCGGTGCGCGTGGGCAACGAAGCGTTCGACCAGATCCAGCTGGATATCTACGGCGAACTGATGGACGCGGTGTATCTGGTCAACAAGTACGGCGAAGCCATTTCCCACGAAGGCTGGAAACATACGGTGGAAGTGGTCGACCAAGTGTGTGAGATCTGGAACCGCAAAGACGTAGGTATCTGGGAAATGCGCGGCGAGCAACACCACTTTCTGCACTCGCGCCTGATGTGCTGGGTGGCTTTGGACCGAGCTATTCGCCTCGCCTCCAAACGCTCGCTGCCCGCCCCGTTCGCGCGCTGGGACCAGACACGCCAGGCAATCTACGCCGACATCTGGAGCAACTTCTGGAACGAAGAACGCGGGCATTTCGTCCAGCATATCGGCAGTACGGCGCTGGACGGCTCGATGCTGTTGATGCCGCTGGTGCGCTTCGTTGCGGCCACCGACCCGCGCTGGCTGGCGACGCTGGAAGCGATCCAGAAAAGCCTGGTGCGCGACGGCATGGTCTACCGCTACCACAATGACGACAGCCAGATCGATGGGCTGCAAGGCACCGAAGGCGCATTTGCCGCCTGCTCGTTCTGGTACGTCGAATGCCTGGCCCGCGCCGGGCAAGTGGAAAAGGCCCACCTGGAATTCGAACAGCTGCTGCGCTACGCCAACCCGCTGGGACTGTACGCCGAAGAATTCGACAGCCAGGCTCGGCACTTGGGCAACACACCTCAGGCGTTGAGCCACTTGGCATTGATCAGTGCGGCAACCTTCCTGGACCGCAAACTCAGTGGGGAGAAGACTGTATGGCAACCCTGACGACCCCTGCCCCGCTGTTGTACGTGCGCACGTCCATGCTAGACGTGGCTTATGAAACCCACGGCCCTATCGCAGGCGAGCCGGTGATCCTGCTGCATGGGTTCCCTTATGACCCTCGCGGTTATGACGAAATCGCGCCGGTGCTGGCCGAGCGTGGTTATCGGGTGTTGGTCCCCTATTTGCGCGGTTATGGCCCGACGCGGTTTATCAACGACCAGGTCATGCGCTCCGGCCAACAGGCGGCGTTGGCCAAGGACCTGCTGGATTTCATGGATGCGCTGTCCATTAAGCAGGCCACGCTCGCCGGGTATGACTGGGGTGGGCGCGCGGCGTGTATTGTCGCGGCGCTATGGCCCGAGCGGGTACGCGGCTTGGTGACGGGGGACGGTTACAACATCCAGGACATCGCCAAATCCCTTGAGCCTCGGGCACCGGAAACAGAGCATCGATTGTGGTACCAGTATTACTTCCACACCCAGCGTGGGGTCGACGGTTTGACCGCCAATCGACAAGAGCTGTGTGAGTTGTTATGGCGGCTTTGGTCGCCGACCTGGCGTGAAGGGCCAAGTCTGTATGGCAAGACTGCGCCGTCATTTGATAACCCGGACTTTGTCGCGGTGGTGATTCACTCTTACCGCCATCGTTTCATGTATGCGCCGGGTGATCCCGCGCTGGAATCCATTGAGCAGGCATTGGTGCAGCAACCGGCGATAACGGTGCCCAGCATTTCGTTATGCGGGGCCGACGACGGTGTGGGCCCGCCGCCGCTTGTGGATGACGATGTGGAGCACTTCAGCGTTTTTTATCGACGGCAGGTTTTGCCAGGCATTGGTCATAATGTTTTCCAGGAAGCGCCCCAGGTCACGCTTGAAGCATTGCTGGAACTACTGGAGCGCTGAAAAACGCTCCCGGTAAGCTTGAGGCGTCACTGACAAGGCCCTCACAAAGCTGCGGCGCAAAGTCTCTTCACAGCCAAAACCGCACTGCATGGCGATACGTTTGATGGAGGTCGTACTGTCTGCCAATTGCCGGCGCGCAGTTTCGACACGGATCAGTTCCACGGCCCGGGCCGGGGTCTGGCCGGTCTCGGCGCGGTAATGCCGTACAAAGCTACGCTCGCTCATGCCAGCCTGGGCCGCCAGGGTGGCGATGTTCAGATCCAGCGTCAGATGGTCGGCGATCCAAGCGTGCAGGTCGGCAAAGCGGCTGTCGCTCCTTTGCAGGGATAACGTCACGCTAAATTGCGACTGACCGCCAGGGCGCTTGAGGAACACCACCAAGTGGCGCGCCACTTCCAAGGCAATGGCGCGACCCAGGTCATCCTCTACCAGGGCCAGGCACAGGTCGATCCCGGCGGTCACACCAGCAGACGTCCACACGGCGCCCTGCTGGATGAAAATCGGATTGGCCTCCACCGTAAGTGCGGGAAACTTGCGCGCCAGTTCTTCACACCGCGTCCAGTGCGTGGCCACTCGGCAACCATCGAGCAAACCGCTGGCGGCCAGCAGAAAGGCCCCGGTGCACACCGAAGCCATGCGCCGGGTGTGCCGGGATTTATCGCGCACCCATTGCACCAGTGTCGGGTCTTCGGCGGCAGCGTACACGCCCCAGCCACCGGCGATCACTAGGGTGTCGCAAGGCGCGTCGATGGCGGGCAGCGGTTCAGCCAGCAGCGCCAGGCCGGCAGAAGTCCTCACCGGTTCAGGCTGAGCGGCGATCACGTTCACCGCGTAGGGCAACGGTAAACCACGTTGGCGCAACAGGTCATTAGCCGACGCAAACACTTGCATAGGCCCGGTGACATCGAGCACCTGGGCATTTTCAAAAGCGAGTACATGAATAATCTTGGGCATGATTGGCGTGATTAGTGGGCTCAATGGCGTACACGCCAAAGCCTAGGCTTCTACAGTGCGGTCGTCCATTTCTTTCGGAGCTTGCACCATGACCTTGCAGATCGGCTTTCTGTTGTTCCCCGGCATCCAGCAACTGGACCTGACCGGCCCCTATGATGTCCTCGGTTCGCTGCCAGACGTGAAGCTTCACCTTGTATGGAAAGACCTCGCGCCGATCACCTCCAGCACTGGCCTGGTGTTCACGCCGACCATTACTTACGCCGACTGCCCGAACCTGGATGTGCTCTGCGTACCCGGTGGCGCCGGTGTGGGCCCGTTGATGGAAGACCCGCAAACCCTGGATTTTCTCAAGGCCCAGGCACAGACAGTGCGCTACATGACCTCGGTGTGCACCGGCTCATTGGTATTGGGCGCGGCAGGGTTGCTGCGCGGTCGCAAGGCCACCACCCACTGGGCCTACCACCACCTGCTCGCCGCGCTCGGTGCTGTTCCCGTGCAGGAGCGCGTGGTGCGTGACGGCAACCTGTTTACCGGCGGCGGGATCACCGCCGGCATCGACTTTGCCCTGACCCTGGCCGCAGAGTTGTACAGCGATGCGGCGGCGCAACTGGTGCAATTGCAAATCGAATATGCGCCGGCCCCACCGTTTGACTCCGGCCGCCCGGAGACTGCGCCCCGATATGTACTGGAGGAAGCCAACAAGCGCACGGTGGAGTCACGCAGAGTGCGTGGGGAGATTGCTGCGCGGGCGGCTGCGCGGTTGGGGTGAATGTTCATCCGTGGCGAGCCATCAACCTCAAAGGCCAGGTGCGCCGCTATGGCATTGATGGATTCCAGATCCTGGGAAGCATTGACCAGCAGGGTTTCTGTGTCGCGGTTGGGACGGAGGGTGAAGAGAAGGTTTGAATCTGAAGGAGGATTGGAGATGTCTTTGATCATGATGTAGTTCCTGAGAGTAATGGACTACTGGAGTAATTCGGATTTCTCACGTCCGGTCGCTGAATTGGCAGCGACTGGGCAAGACTAGTGACGACTGTTTCTAGCAGCAACCTTAAAGGGTTGTGGGAAAAAACCGGCTTCAGCGCCTGGACGCAAGGTGAGTCCTAGGCTGCTGTACGAAACTTCTTTTGATTCTTTCGGGGGTAAACGGCCTGTCCGGTTGTAGCCGACAGTAACCACGATGCGAAGCGAGCCGCTCTTGATCTTGATCTGCTTGTGATCTTGATCTTAAGCGCCCCGTTAAACCACGCTGGCCGGAATTCGACAGGGATTTGGGGGGTAAACCGGCAGGGATGCCGGTTTAGCCGCCCCGCGCCATGGATGGCGCGTGGCGGCGGCCCCCCAAATCCATGGCGGATTACGGGCACACCGAGCCTAGGCGAGGTGCCGAGTGGTGGGGCAAGAGCGTTTTGCTTACTTTGCCGCTTTTGCAAAGTGAGCCGCCGTCAGGGCGGAACCCTAAGTGGCCGTTACCGCAGGAATGGATATGTACTCGGTATGACTGTGTCGGCTGTCAGGCCGCCTTCGCGAGCAAGCCCGCTCCCACATTTGGATCGCGGGGTGTCAGGTAGAGAAGCGTCGCCTGTCAGGCCGCCATCGCAGGCAAGCCAGCTCCCACAATTGGATTGTGAGGTGTCAGATAAATGAGCATCGACTGGCAGGCCGTTACGGGAGCAAGCTCCCTCGCCACACAGAAACCTGCTTGGCTTCCCGCGTGTCGTCAGGCAGGACGCGACATCACCGCCAAGCGCACGGCCAACGCCATCAGCACCGCCGCCAAACCCCACTTCTGCAGCCAGGCGCTTTTGGTGCGTTTGGCGAAGAAGCGGCTGAGCACCCCGCCAAACATGCCCAGCAGCACGTGAAACACACTCGCGACCAGCGTCAGCACGGCGCTCGCAGGCTCTACAAAAATTGTGCTGGATACATTACTGACGCAGCAAACCAGTGATTGCTGAATGCCACAACCAACGTCTAGAATGCGAAACATTATCAATTAAGCCTGCTGCGCCAGGATGACCATGTCGAGCGATCACCCACTGGACCATGCCGCCATCGGCCAGCTTTACCAAGCCCACCATTCCTGGCTGCGCGGCTGGTTGAGCCGACGCACCGGCTGCCGTGAACACGCCGCTGACCTGGCGCAGGAAACCTTTGTGCGCCTGCTCAACGCGCGCAAGCAACAAACCCTGCAGCAGCCGCGTGCTTACTTGAGCAGCATCGCGCGCAGTTTGATGATCGACCAATACCGACGCCGCGAACTGGAACGTGCCTACCTGGAAAGCCTGGCGCACTTTCCTCAAGTCGAGGTGCCGAGCGAAGAAACCCGCCTGCTGATCCTCGACAGCCTGGCGCGTATCGACCGTTTGCTCGACCAGCTCAAGCCACGGGTGCGCGAGGCGTTTCTGTTGGCCCAACTGGACGGCCTGACCTGCGCGCAAATCGCTTTGCGCCTGGGCGTGTCCAAGGCCACGGTGGAGCGTGACCTGTCCAAGGCCCTGCACGCCTGCTATCGGTTGCGTTATGCCGAATGCTGATCCGCGCCTGGTGGACCAGGCCATCCAGTGGATGATCAAGCTGCGCTTCAATACCGCTGACGACGCCAGCACGGCGGCCTTTGAGCAGTGGCTGCACACCAGCGCCGCGCATCAACTGGCGTGGCAGCGCGTGGCGACCATGAATGACGACTTCACCCAACTGCCGGCGCATGTCAGTCGCCATGCCCTCGATGGCGCGCGCCAACGTATCAGTCGGCGTGAAGGCTTGAAGCTGCTGGGGTTGTTGGCCGGCGCCGCCGGGTTGGCCTGGCTGGGTCGCGACTACACGCCCCTGCCCGCCCTGATGGCCGACTACCGCACGGCCACCGGCGAGCGGCGCTGGGTGGCGTTGAACGATGGCAGCAAGGTCCAGCTCAACAGCGCCAGTGCCATCGATATCACCCTGAATGCCAAGCGGCGTCTGGTGAACCTGCGTCAGGGTGAAGTGTTGGTCAATACCGGCGCTGACAACCGTCCGTTCTGGGTGCACACCCGCGATGGTTACCTGCGCACCCTCGGCACGCGCTTTGTGGTACGTGAAGAAGCCCAAGGCACGCTGCTGGCTGTGCAGCAGGGTGCGGTCGCGGTGTATGCCGACAGCCATGACGCCAGCGCACGCCAAATGATCAAGCCGGGCGAACAGGTGCTGTTCAACCGTAGCGGCATTCGCCCTTCTCCCACCAATGGCCTGGATCCCTGGGCCTGGAGCGACGGCGTCATCAGCGCCCACAATATGCGCCTTGACGACTTCCTGGCCGAACTGGGCCGCTACCGCAACGGCTTGCTCCGTTGCAGCGAAGCCGTCGCGGGGCTGCGGGTTTCGGGCACCTATCAACTGGAAGACACCGATCAGGTACTCAAGCTGGTGGCGCAATCGTTGTCGATCAATGTGACCTACCGCAGCCCCTATTGGGTGACCGTCTCCGCTCGGGTTTGAGCGGCCGAAAATAAATGAGGTGAATTCTCATTGCCATTCGACCTGTAAGGAAAGGCCGATCAACAGGCCGGTGTTGTCCACTTCCTTCAGGAGCATCCCGCGGTCATGCAAGCGTTCCCCTCCAAGCGTTCCCCCCTCAGACACGCCCTCAATGCCACTCTTCTTGGCGCGTGCGTGGCAGCCAGCGCTTTGCCGTATACCGCAACAGCCCAGGAACCCGGCAGCGAGCGCCAGGCCCGCGCCTGGAATATTGCGCCCGGGTCTCTGGCCGGCGCCCTTGATCAGTTTGCGCGGCAGGCCGGTATCAGCCTGTCGTATGACGCGGGCAGCGTGGCCGGCAAAAGCAGCCCGGGGCTGAGCGGCACCCTGGCCCCACAACAGGCCCTGAGCCAGTTGCTCCAGGGCCAGGGTTTGCAGGCGCAAAGCCAGGGCCAGAACGCCTGGTTACTGCTACCTCAGCAGCAAGCCGGCTCGGCGCTGAGCCTGGGCGCCACCACCATTACTGGTGATCGTCTAGGCGCCACCACCGAAGGCAGCGGTTCCTACACCACCGGTGCGGTGACCATCGGCAAGGGTGAACACAGCCTGCGACGCACGCCGCAATCGGTGAGCGTGATGACCCGCAAGCTGATGGATGACCAGAACATCACCACCATCGACCAATTGCTGGAGCGCACGCCGGGGATCACCAGCTACGAGTCGCCCATGGGCGGCAAGTATTTTTACTCCCGGGGCTTCAAGATGCTCGGTCAGTACCAGTTCGATGGTGTGCCGCTGGACATCGGCAAGGACTACATACAGGCCGACAGTTTCAGCGCGAATATGGCGATTTATGACCGGGTAGAGGTGCTAAAAGGCGCCGCCGGTATGCTCAAGGGCGCCGGCACCGCCAGCGGTGCAGTGAACTTCGTGCGCAAGCGGCCCCAAGCCACCCCGACCACCAGCCTCGGGCTGTCGGCGGGCACTTGGGATAACTACCACGCCGAACTCGACACCGGCGGCCCGTTGAACGACAGCGGCACGGTGCGCGGCCGTGCGTCGGTCAGCCAGCAGAATCGTGGCTCCTACATGGACCTTGCCAAGCGCCAGGACCAGGCGTTTTACGCGGCGCTGGACATGGATGTCAGCCCTGACACCACCCTAGGCTTCGGCGCCAGCTATGAGGATGTCGACGCCACACCGTGCTGGAGCGGCCTGCCGCGCTACCGCGACGGCAAAAGCCTCGGCCTGAGCCGCTCCACCTGCCTGGGCCAGGCCTGGAACGATTGGCAAAGCCAGCGCACCACGCTGTTCGCCGATCTGACCCATCACTTCAACGACGACTGGAAGCTCAAAGTCAGCGCCGTGCATAGCCGCAACCTGCAAGACATCAAATACGCCGCCAGCGAAAGCACCGTGGACTATGGCAACCCGGCCCCTACGCTCACCAGCTACGCCGCGCTGCTGGATTACGATCACAAGGACTACGGCCTGGATGCCTACATTGATGGTCAATTTGAAGCGTTTGGCCTGCAACATGAGTTGATCCTCGGCGCCAATGGCAGTCGTGGCACCCAGGACGATGTCTACGCGATCCGCAACCTGCCCCAGCGCCAAAGCGTTTTCAACCCCAACCACCACTTCCCGGAACCTGCCGACGATACCTTCTGGCCCAACATGTACCGTGGCGGCACGGTCAAGGAAACCGCCACCCAATACGGCGCCTACGCCACCTTGCGCCTGCGCCTGGCCGAACCATTGATGCTGGTTCTCGGCAGTCGCGTCAGTTGGTATGAAAACCGCCGTGAGTCCTTGAACCTGGCTTGGGGCGAGTGGGCCGACCAGGATGCACGCACCAAGGAAACCGGCGTGGTCACGCCGTTTGCCGCGCTGATCTACGACCTCAATGACAACCTTTCGGTGTACGCCAGCTACGCCGATATCTTCCAGCCACAAAGCTCCTACGCCACGGTCAGCGGTTCGGCGCTCAAGCCGAAAATGGGTGAGAACTACGAGCTGGGTATCAAGGGCGAATGGTTTGACGGGCGCCTCAACAGCTCCCTGGCGCTGTTTCGCGCCATCGAAAAAAACGCCGCCCAAACCGATTTCGAGACCCGCTGCGGCAGCTCCTCCGACGGCTACTGCTACACCGACACGGGCAAAGTTCGCGCCCAAGGGGTCGAGGCCGAGCTGAGCGGCGAATTGCTTGAACGCCTGCAAGTGTTTGGCGGCTACACCTACACGCAAACCAAGAACCTGAAGAACATTGACAGCGCAGCCGAAGGCGCGGTGTCCAACACCTACGTACCAAGGCATATGCTGCGTTTGTGGGGCGACTACCAGTTGGACGGTGCACTGTCAAAATGGACAGTCGGCGCAGGGGTCAACGCCCAAAGCAGCAACTACCGGTTGCAAACCATCAAACTGGAACAGGCCGGGTATGCGTTGTGGAATGCGCGCATTGCGTATCAGGTGGACGACACCTGGACTGTGGCGCTCAACGGCAACAACCTGTTCGATAAAAACTACTACCAGACCGTGGGTACCTCAGGCTGGGGTAATCTTTATGGAGAGCCGCGCAACCTCACGCTGAGCCTCAAAGGCAACTTCTAAACATCAGCAGTCCTTGCACCAGAGCCGGCAAGCCGGCTCTGGTTCGACAACCCCCTTCCCCCGCCCTGTTTCTGTCAAAAAAAAGCTTTTTTTCGCTGGCAGGCAAATCCCCACGTTTGTTCCTACACTCCAAAAAGCCATCATCGATTCTCGATTTTTCTGAAAGTACGGCCTCTCATGTCAATAAATCGTCATATCATGGGGGCCTCATGAGAGCCATTGAAGGCAACGGCAAAAAAAGCCAAATCATTGACACGGAACCTCAAGGAAGCCACTATTTAGCCATCACTCCGTAAATTCCTGCGTCTGAACAGGCATTACGTATTACCCAGCAACTGCAGTTGTTCGATTTGCACCACTTGTAAAGCAAACCTGCCTTATGGATGAGCAAAACGAATAGGAACGTTCTGGTGGTGTATTGAGGATCTGATCTATGCGCGGTAAATCGTCGGTCGATAGCCTGTTTTTGACTCGTCCCGGTTTCGTTGAGTTTTTTGTCGTCTTCGTAAAACTGATCCACGGCCTCACTGCTGTAGTGCCGGCAATTATCCTGTTGTTCTACCCGGAACCCGTCGCCGAGCACATGCGCAACCACTACCTTGGCCTGCTGGTATTCTTTGCGCTCTTGACCATCATTCTGTTCCAGGCCCTGGGGGTGTACTCCGAGGATCTGTTCAGCAATCGCCTGCGTTTTCGCGTGATGCTGGTGGCCTGGGTCTCAGCGTTTTGCATCCTGCTGTTCATGTACCAGATCCTGCTGCTGTTCCCACAGTTGAGCCCACGCAACCTGGCGGCCTGGTTCTCCATGAGCCTGGTGCTGTTTGGCGTGGAGCGGATATTGATGCTGCGCCTGTATCGCCATTTGATGAAGAACGGCAAATTCTTGCAGCGTACGGTGATCCTGGGTTTTACCGAGACGGCGGTGCATGTGGCTGAACACCTGTCGCGCAACAGCGATATCCGTTCCGGCCTGATCGGCTTTATCGACGACCGTACCGAGCGCATTCCCAAGGAA
The DNA here is from genome assembly GCF_052850795.1 of Pseudomonas sp. 910_23. Lineage (NCBI taxonomy): Bacteria > Pseudomonadati > Pseudomonadota > Gammaproteobacteria > Pseudomonadales > Pseudomonadaceae > Pseudomonas > Pseudomonas sp. 910_23. The sequence continues at coordinate 58,675 of NZ_VXCZ01000025.1, forward strand.
TTGAGCCGCCTGCCCTTGCTGGGCAATACCCGCGACCTGGAAAAGCTGATCCGCTCCGAACAGGTCAACCAGGTCATGATCACCCTGCCCTGGGCTGCCGAGCAGCGTATCAACGGGCTGGTCAAACGCCTACGGCAGATGTCGGTGAACGTCATGCTGGTGCCCGACATGGCTGCCTTGCGTTATGGGCATAACCGCATCACCGATGTGGGCGGCATCCTGATGTTCAACACCTCGCAGTTGCCGCTGCGCGGCTGGTCACCCTTTATCAAGCGTTGCGAAGACCTGCTGCTGGCCAGCCTCGGCCTGTTGTTGCTGTCACCGGTGATGCTGGCGACGGCCATCGCGATCAAACTCGATTCCAAGGGCCCGGTGCTGTTTCGCCAGAAGCGCTTTGGCTACAACGACAACCTGATCCGAGTGTTCAAGTTCCGCTCGATGTACGTGGAACAGACCGACCTCAACGCCGAGAACCAGACCACACGCCAGGACCCGCGCATCACCCGGGTAGGCAGGATCATTCGCAAGACCAGCATTGATGAGCTGCCACAACTGTTCAACGTGCTGCTGGGCAATATGTCGATGGTCGGCCCGCGCCCCCACGCCACGGCCACCAAGGCCGCCGGGGTTCCGTTCGAGCAAGCGGTCAGCGAATACAGCTCACGCCACCGGGTCAAGCCAGGCATCACCGGCTGGGCACAGATCAATGGCTACCGTGGCGAGACCGACACCCTGTTCAAAATCCAGAAGCGCGTCGAATACGACCTGGAATACATCGCCAAATGGTCGGTGTGGCTGGATCTGTACATCGTTTTCATGACGGTTCCGGCCGTCCTTTCCACCAAGGAAGTCTATTGATGAACCCTCTTAACGGATTGATCCCGTGCATCATCTCCGGTGGTTCGGGCACGCGGCTGTGGCCGGTTTCGCGACAGAACATGCCCAAACCCTTCATGCGCATGCGCGACGACCAGAGCCTGCTGCAAAAGACCTTCCTGCGCGCCAGCCACTTGCCGGGGGTGGAGAGCATCCTGACAGTGACCAATCGTGACCTGCTGTTTCGCACCCTCGACGACTACCGCGCGGTGAACACCCAGCGATTGGCCCTGGAGCTGCTGCTGGAGCCGTTTGGCCGTAACACCGCCGCCGCCATCGCCGTGGCCGCCTTGCATGTGCAGGAGCATTTCGGCGCTGAAGCGCAGTTGCTGGTGCTGCCCGCCGATCACCTGATTCTGGATGAAACGGCCTTCGCCCAAGCGGTAGAAAAAGCCCGTGCGCTGGCCGAGGCCGGTTACCTGGTGACCTTCGGCATTCAGCCTGACCGTGCCGAAACCGGCTTTGGCTATATAGAACAAGGCGCAGCGTTGGGGGCCGGGTTTCAGGTCCGGCGCTTTGTCGAGAAGCCCGATCTGGCCACCGCCCAAGGCTATCTGGACGGCGGCAAGCACCTGTGGAATGCCGGCATGTTCTGCTTCAAGGCGGCCAGCCTGTTGGAAGAATTGGCCAGCCACGCCCCGGCAGTCCTGGACGCTGCCAAGGCCGCACTCGAGCACAGCCAGAGCCTGCAGAACAGCAGCAGTCGCCAGCGTGAGCTGAGCCCGGAAGGTTTCGGTACCGCGCCGGACATCTCCATCGACGTGGCCCTGATGGAAAAATCCGCAAAGGTCGCGGTCGTGCCCTGCAACATTGGCTGGAGCGATATCGGCTCCTGGGAAGCGCTGCGCCAACTCACCCCCAGTGATGACAATGGCAACCAGATCAATGGCGAGGCGATCCTGCACGACGTGCATAACTGCTACATCGACTCGCCCAAGCGGGTACTCGGTGCAGTGGGCGTGCGCGATCTGATCATCGTCGACACCCCGGACGCACTGTTGATCGCCGACGCGCACCGCAGCCAGGACGTGCGCTATATCGTCGCCGAACTCAAGCGCCAGAATCACCCGGCGTTCAGTCTGCATCGCACAGTCACCCGCCCGTGGGGCACCTACACGGTGCTGGAAGAAAGCACGCGCTTCAAAATCAAGCGCATTGTGGTCAAGCCAAAAGGCTCGCTGTCCCTGCAAATGCACCATCACCGCAGCGAGCATTGGGTGGTGGTCAGCGGCGCAGCGATGATCACCAATGGCGAGCGCGAAATCCTGCTCAATATGAACGAGTCCACCTATATTCCCGCCGGCCACAAACACCGCCTGACCAACCCCGGCATCATCGATCTGGTGATGATTGAGGTACAGAGCGGTGAGTACCTGGGCGAAGACGACATCGTGCGTTATGACGACATCTACGGCCGCGCGCCGGTGGAAGAGAAACCCTGATGCGCACGTCCCTGATCATCCCCACCCGCAACGCGGCCAGCCATCTGGACCGCCTGCTGCCGGCGCTGCGCATGCAAACCCTGCAACCGGACGAGATGCTGGTGGTCGACAGCGCATCGAGCGATGACACCGTGGCGCGCTTTCGCGAGTTTGGCGCGCGCGTGGAGGTGATTGATGCCCGCGACTTCAACCACGGCGGCACTCGGCGCTGGGCCAGTGAACAGGTGGGCGGCGACGCTTTGATCGTCATGACTCAGGATGCAATCCCCGCCACGGCCGAGACCTTCGCCAACCTGATCGCCGAATTGCAACTGGAGCCGCTCAATGGCGTGGCCTATGGACGGCAGCTGCCGCACCCCGGTGCAGGGGTGCTGGGGGCACAGTCGCGGCACTTCAACTACCCGGCGGCCAGCCGCAGCAAAAGCCTGGCCGATGCACCGCAGCTAGGGATCAAGACCTGCTTCAGCTCCGACTCGTTTTCGGTGTACCGACGCAGCGCCCTGCAGGCGGTGGGTGGTTTTCCCCAGGATGTGATTGGCAGCGAAGACGCCTACGTCGCCGCACGCATGTTGCTGGCCGGCTACCAAGTGCGCTACGCCGCCAGTGCGCAGGTTTATCACTCCCACGATTACCGCTTGCTGGACGAGTTCAAGCGCTACTTCGATATCGGTGTGTTCTACGGCCGCGAGGCGTGGATTCGCCAGGCGTTCGGCGACGCCGGCGGCGAAGGTAAGCGTTATGTGCTGGCCGAACTGCGCGCATTGCGCGAGGCGAACGCGCTGCACCGTGCGCCAGAAGTAGTAATGCGCAGCGCCTTCAAATTGCTGGGTTATCGCCTCGGCCACCTTGAACGCCACTTGCCCAACTCGCTTAAACGGCGTCTGGGCATGTTTTCCACCTACTGGACTTGAGCCGTCATGAAGACTACCAACCGACGTTCCCGTCTTACCCTGCTCAGCCTCTTGAGTGCCTCAATCTGGCTGGCGGGCTGTTCGACCCCCGCGCGGGTGCCGCTTCCTGACAACAATACGCTCAAGGCCGGCCATCAAGCGGCGCTGACCCTGGCCGACCTGCCACCACCCCAGGTGCTGATCCAGACCGGCGACTCGCTGCGGATCGTGCGCGACGCCCAGGAACCGGCGGCGGCCGATGACATGACCGTATTCGTCGTGCGCCCCGACGGCGTGATCTCGGTACCCAATATTGGCCGGGTCAAGGCCGCCCTGCGCACGCCCGAAGACCTGGGCAAGGAAATCACCGAGAAGTACAAGCGCATCTACCGCGAACCCGCGGTGACGGTGAACATCGCCAGCGCACCGAGCAACAAGGTGTTTATCGGCGGTGCGGTGTCTAACCCGGCGTTTTTCGACCTGGCCGGCAACGTCAGCGTCGAGCAGGCACTGCTCAGTTCCGGTGGTGTATTGCCCTCGGCGGATGCCTCCAACGTGGCCTTGCTGCGCACCGGGCCAGATGGCAAGTACAGGACGTACTTCATCAGCCTGGAGAGCATGTTGACCAACCCCAATCACCCGCGGGTGGCGTTGCAGCGCGGCGATTTGATCTTCGTGCCGCAGTCGGGCATCGGCGCGACGGTGGAGGCCGTGGATATGTACTTCACCAAGCTGTTTCCGATCAACAAGGGCATTGGCATTGGCTTGAATTACGACCTGAACAAGAGCGACGTGAAAAACAGCGGCAACACCATCTACAACAACCCAACCATCAACGCAGGCCAAGGATTATGAAGCGGGCGTCGTATCACTCGAACCAAGCGTTCCCGTCTTTCGTAAACCCCATATGCAATGGAGTGATCCTGTGATCGAAATCCGCTCTCTTCGCGACCTGCTGCGGCTGTTTTTCATCTACCGCCGCGAATTCAAACTGGCAGTGATCACCACGATCGTCGTCGCGGTGCTGGGTGCCTTCCTGTTGCCGGCTCGCTACGAATCCGACGCGCGCTTGTTGGTCAAGCCGGGGCGGGACAACACCACCTTGCCGATCGAAGCCGCCAACCGCCAGACGCTGATTGCCCCGAGCACCCAGCACGACCCGATTGTCGACGAAGAAAAAATGCTCACGGGCCGGCCCATCGTGCATATCGTTGCCGAGCGCTATATGGCGATGACCTCCGAGCCGCCGCAGGGCTTCTGGAAGGTCACCAAGTTCTACATCAAGAAGGGCCTTGGCGAAGTCATCAACGGCGTGCGCAGCGTGCTGCAGTTCGTAGGCCTTGCCGAGAAGCAAAGCCCGCTGGAGCGCCTGGCGACCTCGCTGGAGAAGAACTTCAAAGCCGGTCACGAGCCGGGTTCTTCAGTGATCGAGATTTCCTTCACCTGGGACGACCCGGCGGTGGCGCAAAAAATCGTCGAGGAATGGGTCAACGCCTACCTTGAGGAACGTGCGCGGATTCTCGGGCGCAAGAGCCTGCATACCTTCTATGAAACCGAACGCGCCAAGGTGGCGGAAAATATCCAAAGCCTGAAGGACCAACTGCAAGGCCGTTTGAAGCAGATCGACTCGATCAGTGTCGATGCGCGCCTGAAGAACCTCACCAGCCAGATCGACCGTGTCACCGACGCCAAGGTCAGCGCACAAAACCAGATCTCGGGCATTCGCAGCCTCCTGGCCAACGCCAGCCAGCAGATCAAGAGCCAGCCGGCAGACGTGGTGACGATGCGCGAAACCAGCCTCAACCCGACCCAACTGGACCTCAAGCGCCAGCTCAATGCGCTGCAAGTGGAACGCGCACGCCTGTTGCGCACCTACCTGCCGGGCACGCCGCAGGTCAATCAGATCGAGCAGAACATCCGCGACATTGAAGCCCTCAGCGCTCAGGAAGCTACGCGCCTGGAACGCTCGCAAAACACCGCGCCCAACAGCCTGGTGATCAACGTCAAGCAGCAAGTGATCGACGCCCAATTGCAAGAGCGCAAACTGGCCGGGGAAATCGAGAACTACGACAAGACCCTCGCCGAACTGCGTGACCAGCGTGACAAGGCGATGACCGATGAGCCGGAACTCAACAAGCTGAGCCAACAACTGCGCGCCGCCGAAAAAAGCTACGCCTTGTACTCGGACAATCTTGAACAGGCGCGTATCGACCACGAACTGGACAACAGCCAGATCAGCAACATCGCGCTGATCGAACACGCCACCCTGAACCCGTCACGTGTGTTTCCCAAGAGCCTGCTGATTCTGTTGTTCGCCATTCCCGCCGGCGTAGCCGTGGGCTTTTTGACCATTTATGTGCTGTACCTGCTGGACCAACGCATCCACGATGGCACCCGCTTGCAGGAGATGTTCCAGGTGCCGCTGTGGAGCAGCATCCCCGATGTGCAGGACGCCACGCCGGCCGCCGTCACCGCCAGCCTCTATCGCCTGTACAGCCTGCTGCCCCTGGAGCGCATCGCCAGTGAAGGCTTTGCCCTGGGCCTGACCTCGGCGCGGCATGGCGAGGGCGTGACGTTTATCATCGAGCAGCTCAAGCGCCTGCTGGAAGAACGTGGCCACCGCGTGTCGGTCGACGGGGCGAACGCGCCCACGGCGGGTGAAGTGCTGTTGCTGGACGCCTCGGCCTTGTCATCCAACCCGCAGGCCTTTTTGACGCTGCGCCGTGCCGACCAGATCGTGCTGGTGATCGAAGCCCGCACCAGCACCGTACCGACCATCGAAAACGCGGTGTCGCTGCTGACCACCGCGTTCGGCAAAGTCGATGGCATGATCCTCAACCGCCGCCGCTTCGAAGTACCGGCCAAGGTCCTGGCGCGAATCAACAGCTGGCGCGGTGCGGCCTGATGCGTATCGCATTGCTGGCACCTCTGCCCCCGGAGCAGACCGGGATCGCCGATTACGCCGCGCATTTGCGCAACGCGTTGATCGAACTGGGCCTTGAAGTGGTGACCCCCCTCGCGGGTTGCCAGGACCTGGCTGAACAGTTGCGGCGCTTGCAAGCCTTTGACTGGCACGGTGTGGACCTGGTCCATGCCGAACTGGGAGGTGGACGCTTCGGTGAGTTCCAGGCGCTTGACTACCTGCGTCGGGCACATCCACAACTGCCGTTGACCGCTACGGTGCATGACCCGGAGCGCTTGATCTGGCGCCGGGCCAAGCTGTTTTTCCCCTTGACCCTGCTCGAACGCCTGCCCCACCCGCTGCCCCAGGCGGCGGCGCTGCTGGCCGACCCGCTGACCTTGCACGAAGAACGGCGCCTGGCCAAAGGTATGCGCCGGCTGATCACCCTCACCCGCCTGGGAGGCGACTGTCTGCGCCAACGCATGGGCCTGCGCCCGCAGCAAGTGGCGGTGATTGCTCACGGCAACCTGCCCATCGCGCCCCAGGACTTGCCGCCGCTTGCGCCGCTGCGTCTGTTGTATTTCGGCTTTATCTATCGCGGCAAGGGCATTGAGGACCTGCTCCAGGCCCTGGCCCAGTCACTGGCCGCTCACCCGCAATGCCGAGGCCAGGTGCGCCTGACCCTGGCCGGCGGCACCGCCCCGGAAATGACCTTCGACCCGGCCGGCAACTACCTCGACGGCCTGCGCCAACAGATCAGCGCGCTGCACCTGGAAGATGTGGTGGACTGGCAGCTGGACCTGCCATCAGCGCAGATCGCCGCGACGATCCAGGCGCACCATGTGATGGTGCTGCCCTACCGCGAATCGAAAAAACTCGGTTTCCTGGGACAGATGCGTGGCACCAGTGGCGCGCTGTCGTGGGCCAATGCCTGCGGGCGCGGGGTGATCACCTCCAATGCGCGAGCCTTTGCTGAAGAGGTGGCCGGCGGCAACGGCATCACCTATCAGCAGGGCGATATCAATTCCTTGAGCAACGCCTTGAACCGCTTGATCCTCGACCCGCAGCAGGCCCGGCAATGGGCTGCCCGGGCAGCGGAAATCGGCCACCAACGCCAGTGGGCCACCACGGCCCAACGTTTTGCCGAATTATTTCGGGATGCTTGTGAGGAGCCGTTGCGATGAATATTTCATCTGTTCGCCCGATGTGGCGCTATCTGCCGCTGGTGCTGGCAATCGCCGTGGGTGGCGCCCTGCTGTCGAGTGAAAAAGTCGATGCGCAGCCGGTGAACCTGGCCCCGGAGCGCACTGTGGTATGGAAGGACTTCCTTGGCGTGAACGCGCACTTTCTGTGGTTCACGCCCGAGCAGTACCGCCAACAGATCAAGCAATACAAGAAACTTGGGTTGCAATGGGTGCGGGTCGACCTGCACTGGGATCGCCTGGAGCCCACAGAAGATGGTTATCAACTCAGCACCTTCGATGAACTGGACCGCACCCTGAGCGCTGAAAAAATCCGCTCGGTGTTTTACCTGGTGGGCTCGGCGCCCTTTATCACCACCGCCCCCAAGGGCGCGAAGTTCCAGGACCAGTATCGCCCGCGGGACCCCGAGATCTACGCGCTGCGCCTGGCTCTCCTGGCCAAGCGCTACCCCAATATTGATGCCTGGCAGGTATGGAACGAGCAGAACCTGCCGAACAACTGGCGCCCCAAGGTCAACGCCAAGGAGTACGGGCAATTGTTATTGGCCAGTCACCAGGCGTTGAATATTGCTGCGCCCGGCAAACTGCAGGTCATGGGCGGCATGGCGTACTACAGCCAAATGCCGCCGCGTGGCAAAACCCTGATGTTCGAAGCGCTCGGCGCGCTGGGCGTGCAAAACCTGGGCATGGTCGCGGCCTATCACCCTTATTCGATGACCCCCGAAACCGATGAACCGGGCAAGAACGAAGTGCTGCTGCGCGGCGATCAACTCAATACCATGCTGCACGGCGCCGGGATCAAGAACGTATGGGCTACCGAGTGGGGCTGGTCCAGCTATGCCGGCCCCAAGGAGATGCAGGACCTGATCGGTATCGACGGGCAGGCCGACTACACCTTGCGTCGCCTGGCGTTGATGGCGTCCCAGGACTATCAGAAGATTTTCCTGTTCGCGCTGTCCGACCTCGACCAACGCGCCTCGCCCCGCGACCAGCATTACGGCCTGCTGAACCTGGATGGCGAACCCAAGCCGGTGTACACCGCCCTCGCCCGCTTCCTCGATATCACTGGCCCCTCCCTTAAACCCGGCACCACGCCCAAGCTTGAGGATGTGCCGGACAGTTTCTACAGCGTGGCCTGGACTCGGCCTGACGGAAAACACCTGTTGATGTACTGGAGTGCCAAAGGCAGCAGCATCAGCCTGCCGGACATCAAACACGCAGAACTGCTGGACCCGCTGACCGGAACTCGGCAGCCCCTGAACGACGACAACGGTATTCGCCCAGCGGTGAAGCCGAGTTTACAGATACTGGTGTGGTAGCCCCGGGCATGGAGAGCTGTACATGAGAATCCTATGGATTGTGCCCTACCTGCCGTGGCCGACCACCAGCGGCGGGAAGACCCGGCAGTATCATTTGCTGCGCACCTTGAGTGAGCGCGGGCATCGCATCACGCTGCTGGCGCAATCGAAGACACCGGCCGATGACGCGGTGCACGCAGCCCTTGAACCGTTGCTCGAACGCCTGATCGTGGTGCCGCGCCGGCCGCTGAAACACCCGATGACCCTGCTCGCGGGTGTATTCGCACCATGGCCGCTGTTGACCACGGTCAACGGCCTGTCGGCACCGTTGCAAGCCCAATTTGCGCAACTGTTGAACGAGCGCTGGGACGTGATTCAAGTGGAACACAGCTACAGCCTGCAACCGTTTCTGCGCACCTTGCAGCAGCGCCAGCGCGAGTTTGTGCTGACCGAGCACAACCTGGAATCAAGCCTGGGCGGCGCCACTTATGACCGTTTTCCCAAGTGGGCTGCGCCGTTCGTGCAGTACGACCAATGGCGCTGCCGGCAATGGGAGCGCAAGGCGTTCGATGCCGCCGCCCATGTGATCGCGGTGACCGACGCGGACGCCCAGGCCATGCGGCCGTTGACTGCAACGCCGGTAAGCGTGGTAGTCAATGGCGTCGACAGCCGTGCCTTCGCCCAGGTCAGTGCCGATGCGCAGAGCCAGCGTTTGTTGTTTGTCGGCAATTACGAATACGCACCGAACCTGGACGCTGTGCAGTGGTTGCTTGAGGAGATATTCCCCCGGGTCTGGCTGCAGTGTCCGAACGCGCGCCTGGCAGTGGCCGGTTACGGCTTGCCCGAACACTGGCGCGACCGTTGGCCGGATGAACGTGTCGAGTGGCTGGGGTTTGTTCCTGATCTGTGCGCCCTGCAACGGCGCTGCGCCGGTTTTGTCGCCGCGTTGCGCCATGGCGGCGGCTCCAAGCTCAAGGTGCTGGAGGCAATGGCCGCCGGCTTGCCGCTGGTCAGCACGGCCCAGGGTGTTTCCGGTTTGGCGGTGCAACCCCAGGCGCATTACCTCGCGGGCGAAAGCGCCGAGGCCCTGGCCGATGCCATCGTGCGTCTGCTGGATCAGCCGCTGCTGGCCCGGCAACTGGCCGATGCGGCACGCGATTATGCGCGGCATTACCACGACTGGGCGGTGGCCGGTGACGAACTGGAGCACATCTACCGCACCTTGATCGCCTCTAAGGAGTCTCAGCCATGCGCGTAGCCCTGGACTATCGCCCCGCCACGGTTGCGCCCTCGTCGGGCATCGCCCGCCAGGTCCTGGCGCTGGAAGATGCCCTGCGCGCGCGGGGCAACACCGAGGTGGTGCTGTTCACTGAGGCGCCCCTGGACCACCCGCAACGCCAGAACGCCATTTGCCCACCGTGGGCCAGCCCGCTGGATGGCCTGCAACGGCCGCAGGTACGCTTGCGGTTCGAGCGAAAATTTTTGCCCAGAGCCTTGCACGAGCAACAGATCGACCTGCACATCGCCACGGCCAATATGGGCTTGCCGCTGTGCCGCAAACCCGCCGGCACCCGTTATGTCCTGGTGCTGCATGACCTGTTTCAGCTGACTCAGCGTAACTTCCATCGCTCCAGGCTCAAGGCCCTGGCCTATCGCTTGATCGACGGCGCCTCGATTGCCTGGTCGGTGTGGCAGGCTGACCGGGTGTGGTGCCCTTCGCAGTTTTCCTGCAGCGAAGCCGCCCGCGTATTCCCCTGGGCCCGGGCCAAGTTCCGGGTGTTGAGCAACCTGGTGCCCGAATTGAATGCAGCGCCAGAGCCGCTGCCAGACAACCTGCCGGCGCGTTACTGGCTGGTGGTGGGCACACGGGAGCCGCGCAAGAACATGGCATTTTTCCTGCGCCAATGGCAGGCCTGCCGTGCGGCGACCCCTGAGGTGCCGGACCTGGTGCTGGTGGGCCATGCCAGCGATGTACCGTCCGCCCTTGGCGAACTGCCGGGCCTGCATTGGTGCAGCGGTTTATCCGACGGCCAACTGCAAGCCCTCTACCGTCATACCGACTGCCTATGGCAGCCGTCTTATGCCGAAGGCTTTGGCCTGCCGGTGGTGGAAGCCTTGAGTGTCGGCACGCCGGTGGCGGTGGCACGCGGTTCCGCCCTGGATGAAGTCGCGCCGCCCGGCGCCCCGCGCTTCGACCCACACGATGCCAGGCAATTGCAGAACGTCATGCAGCAACTGGCAACCGCGGGCGACACGGCAGACGCCGAAACGCAGCGCGCCTGGGCCCGGCAATTTGCCGAACCGGCCTATCGCTCGCGCCTGGATACTTTGCTCAAGGAATTGGACCGCTAATGCTGCCAGGAAAACTCATCAGTCTGCTCCTGGGCCTGGTCTTCGGCATTTTGCTGTTGGCCCTGTCGCCGATCAAGGCCTTGCTGGTCGTGGCCGGCGCGGGTGTGGCCTTGACCCTGATCCGCTTTCCCCTGTGGGGCTTGCTGATTTTCGCGGTGTTGGCCACCAGCATTCCCTACACCACGTTGGAACTGGGGATCCGCACCACCATCAGCGAAGCCGTGTTGGGGCTGACCTGGGTCGGGGTGTTCTGGCAATCGTTTATCGGCAAGACCCGCGGCTTGATCCTGTGGCGTCCGACCGAGCGCGCGCTGATGTGGTTGATGCTGTTCAGCACTATTCCGTTTATCTGGGGCATGGTCATCATCCATGCCGAAGGCAACGGGCCGGTGAACTGGGTACGCTGGCTGATGAACCTGTCGTTGCTGTTTATCGTGCCGTTGCTGCTGCGCACCGACGCCGACCGCGACAAGGTGGTGGCCGCCCTGCTGCTGGGCAACCTGGCGATGCTGTTGCTGTCGATTTTCATGTTTTTGAAAACGCGCAACGCCATGTCGATGATCGAGGTGCTCACCGACCTCAAGTACGCCCACCCGGAAGCGGTGAAGGATATTTTTTCCGCCAACTACACGCGCATGGCCTCGCCCTGGGTGCACCCCAACCTGACGGGTGGCGTGCTGGTGCTGTTTATCCCCCTGGCGCTGTTCTACGGCTGGACCCGCAGCGGCTGGCGCCGGGCGCTGGGCCTGGCGGTGGCTGTGCTGGGTTGCGCCGGCCTGCTGCTGAGTATTTCCCGTGGCGCCATCGTGGCCCTGGCGCTGGTGCTGATCTGGCTGACCTATAAGCGCGTACCTAACAGCGGGCGCATCATCGGTATCGGCGTGGCGTTTGGGGTTGCGCTGGTGATGTTCTATCCGCCGTTGCAGGAGCGCTTGCTGACTATCTTCTCGTCCACCAATGCCAGTACCGAAATCCGCTTCGACGAGTACGCAAGATTTCCCGAGGCCATGTCGACATACCCCCTGGGGATCGGCTTCAAGATCGACCCACCCGTACCCGGCACCAACCTGTTGGGCATCTCCAACCTGTGGCTGAACTTCATCTACAAGGTCGGCATTCCGGGGATGCTGTTGTTTATCACCGTCACGGTGTTGTGGTGGCGTGAAGTGCGGCCCCTGGGCCAGGTGCGCAAGGTCACCGCCGACAACGCCCTGTGGCTGGGGTGCATATGCGGCGTGATGGCAGCGCTGTTGACGGGGATTTTCGACCACTATTTCAGCTTCACCTTTGTACTGATCGCGCTGTTCTGGCTGTTGATGGGCATGAGCCTGCAACAGGTGCGTCTGCGCCCCTCCATTACCGCCCCTGTTGCTGCTATTGCGCCAAAGGATAACCAACCATGAAACACCGGATGATTCACTCCACCGATTTGCGCGATCGCCTCCCCACACTGGCCGCTGAACTGGGCGTGAGCCTGCCGGACCTGGAAGAGGCGCTGGACTGGTGCCTGGCCAACGATGTGGTGTTTGAAGAGGGCGAAGGCGACAACAAGCGCTTCTGGATAAACTCCATCGACCTGGAACCCGCCCTTGAGCACCCGGTGGCCCGCCTTTTGTTCCGCCGTATGAAACAGGACCTGCCGGGCAAGCTGTTGCCGCGCTATGGTAAAAACTGGGCAACGATCAAGGATCGCTGGCGCAACGCCTGGGACATGGCCTACAACATTTTGATCAACAAGATCCCCAGCCACCATGTGCGCATTGCCTGGCTGCGCCTGGGCGGCGCGAAGATCGGCAAGGGCACAAGCTTGTGGCGTAACACCGAAGTGTTGGGCATCCACAATTTGAGAGTCGGTGACGATACGGTGATCGGTTGGCATTGCCAGGTAGACGCCCGCGCCGGGCTGGTGATCGGCAACCACGTGGCGATTGCCTCCCACGTGCTGATCATCGCCGGCAGTCATGATTTGCAGGCACCGGAGTTCTGGTCGATTTCCGGGCCGATCTACATCGACGACTATGTGTGGATCGGCAGCCGGGCGTTGATCGGCTACGGCACGCACCTGGGTCATGGTTCGGTGATCAGCGCCAATACCGTGGTGGCCAAGGCTGTGGCCCCCTACAAAATCATTGGCGGTTCCGGGGCCAAAATCATGGGCGAACGTTGCCATGATCTGAACTATAAGGTGGGTGGCAAGGGCCTGTTCACCCTGTTCCACTGATGTTCGGCAGCACGCTCTGGCTGACCGTCGCGACCCTCGCCGGGCTGGTCGCCGGTTTTGCCCGCGAATGGCTGCTGGTGGCGGCCTGGGGCGCGGGCAGTCGCAGCGACGGGTTTCTGGTGGCGGTGTTTTTGCCCGAAGCGTTGCGCATGACCCTGGCCGCCGGCTTGCTTGCGGCGGCTGCCCTGCCCCTCTATCAACAACGCGACCCACAACGCCAGCAAGCCTGGCTGGCCAGCCTTTCTCCACGCCTGCTGGGAGTAGGCCTGGCCCTGTTTGCCATATTGGCGCTGGGCGCGCCGCTGTGGGTGCGCCTGATCGGCCCCGGCCTGGACGCCGAGGCCCATGCCGAAGCCGCCGCTAACTTGCGCTGGCTGGCGGCCTGTGCGCCGGGCCTGGTGATGCATGGGTTGTTCAGTATTCCCTTGCAGGCACGCCAGCGTTTTGTGCTGCCGGGGCTGGGCTCTTTGCTGTTCAACCTGCCGCCGGTGCTGTACCTGTTTATCCGTGGCAGCGCAAGCGACAGCGGCGAACTGGCCATGAGTTTTTTTGCCGGCAGTGTATTGATGTGCCTGCCGCTGCTGGCGCCGGTCTGGTCTTTCGGCTGGCGGCCGTGGCAAGTCACTGGCGACAAGCTGGCGGGCCGCGAACTGTTGGGGCGCATCGGACCATTGTTGGCCAGCAATGTCGCCAGCCAGGGTTTGGCGCTGCTCGAACGCTTGATCGCCAGTTACCTGGGAGAAGGTGCCGTCACGTGGGTCAACCTTGCACGCAAACTGATCAATCTGCCCTTGATCGCCCTGATGAGCCTCAACCAGGTACTGCTGGGCATGATGAGCGGCGAACAAGGCCAGCAGCGCCTGGCCCTGCTGCGCCGAGGCCTGGACGCTGCGACCCTGCTCAGCCTGCCGGCCGCCCTCGGCCTGATCGGCGCCAGCCCGGTGCTGATTCATCTGCTGATGCCCGCCCAAAGCGCCGACAGCCCACTGCCCGCCCTGCTGGCCTGGTTCGCGACGCCACTGGTGTTCGGCGCCTGGAACGCCATGCTCGCCCGCTATGCCTATGCCAGCGGCGACACGCGCCTGCCCTTGCGCTGCGAATTGCTGGGCAGTGGGGTCAACGCTTTGCTGTTGGTACTGCTGCCGTACTTTCTGGGTTTGCCGGGTATCGCCCTGGCGGCGTTGGGCGGGGTTATCGTCACTAACCTGCTGCTGATGCAACGCCAGCAATTGCTTGGGCAACTGGGCTGGCCGCTGCAATGGGGGCTGAGTGCGGTTTTACTGGGTTTTGCAGCCGTGATATTGCACCCGCTGCAAAACGATGGCTGGCAACTGGGCTTGAGTACCGTGACGGCGGCCCTGGTATTGGGAGGGTTGGCTGGGTGGTTCAAGCCGTGGAAACAGTGAACTGGAGCCACCACTGCAACGGCCTGCGCAGGAGCTGGTAAGCCAGCTCCTGCACGGACTCAGTCATCCAGCTGTTGAGGCGCAGCCGGCTTGGTTGCCTTACCCGCTTTGGTAGCGTTCTTGCCAGGCGCAGGCGCAGGTTCTGGCACAACCGGAGCAGCCGCTTCTTTCTCGGCCATCGGCATCTGGTCAATGGCGCTGAAAAATTCCTTCAGGTCGAGGGTATCCGGCGGTACGGTCTTCTCCAGTTTCTTCTCGCCATCCTTGCCGATCAGAATCACCTTGGTACCGCTGCCGGCGCCGAGCTTGAGGGCACGGATCAGCGCGTTGGTTTCCGGTGGCGTGAGCTTCTTGTTGTCCTTGGGGTCCTTGGCGAACTTTTCGCCTTCAGCACCGATGCTACCGAACTTCACGGTGTAGAACACCATGCTGCGCTCTTCAAAGGACTGCTTGGTGGCAGGCTCATCCAATTGTTTCTTGAGGGTCGCCAGAGTGTCGTTGCCGGAATCGAGCTCCACCACCACCAACGGCCGAGCCTTGCCCAAGTCCTGCTTGAGCGGGTTGATATCATCAGCGGCCAACAACGGCCCCGTAAAAGCCATCAAGGTAGCCAGGGTCAGCGACCGGATGAGCATGCGCACCTCCTTTGAATTCCATGCAGGGTTCTTGAGTTTCATGTCTGCGACAGTCAAATTCAAGGATGATTCCTACATCACTTTGAGAAGAGTAGGTCAGGACGCCCGCGACGCAAGGACTTGGACAGTGGCCGGAGCATTGTTTCTTCCGGTTACGAGACCTTCCACTGCGGCCAATGCCGGGCAAAAACCGGGGCCACAACAGGGTCGGCGTCTACCCGCTCCAGGCTCTGCGCAAAGCCCGGCGCCAGGTTGCCGAGCACCTCGCGCGCGTCATCCCAGCGCGACACCGCCGCCGCCATGATGCCCAGTGCATTCGGCACATTGCCAGGGGTAAACAGCTGGTCGGCAAACTGATCGGCAAACACGACCCAGGCCTGGTGCAGGTAGCGCCGTGTGCCGCTGACCAGTTGCGCTTGCTGCACCTCATCAGCATTACCCAACCAGCGTTGCGGGTAGTCGATGATGCCGATCGCCGAATAACAGTTGGCGGCGATGTACAGCAGCCCGCGCAGGATCTGCGCACGATCGCCGGCCAGCAACTCGGACTTGGGGTACTCCAGGCCCAGGTGGATCAGGATAGCGGCGCTTTCGGTCAGCACCTGGCCATTGGGGGTGACCAGGGTGGGGATTTGCTTGAGTGGATTGATACGTGCAAGAGCGTCGCTGCCCTCGCCGTCCTGCCAGGAGCTGGCGTCCACGCGATGCCACGGCACGGCGCAGCGCTGCAGGGCGATTTCGATCATGCAGGAACCGGATTCGTCGGTGCCATAAAGTGTGTACATGGGCGTTGCCTCCTGAGCTATGGGCGATAGGGACAGTGTGGTCCAATGCCTAGAATAGCCCCATCTGCCCGCCCACCAGGGTACCGAAGTCATCATTCACAAACGGCAGGATCGCGTCGGCAACGGGCTGCAATTGCCGGGTCACATAGTGGTCGTAGTCGATGGGCGCTTGCCGCACTTCCAAGGGTTCGGGGCCGTTGACGCTGATCACGTAGCTGATCCAGCCACCGCGCTGGTACTGGCGCGGGCGCCCCAGGCGGTCGTTGTACTCGTCTGCCAGGCGTGCCGCGCGCACATGGGGCGGGACGTTGCGTTCGTAGTCGTGCAAGGGCCGGCGCAGGCGCTTGCGGTAGATCAGCAACTCGTCGAATTCGCCGCTCAGGGTACGGCGCACGTAGTCGCGTATGTAGTCCTGATGGGGCTGGCGATGGAAGATGCGCCGGTAGAGTTCCTGCTGAAATTGCCGGGCCAGAGGCGACCAATCGCTGCGCACGGTTTCCAGGCCTTTGTAGACCATCTCTTCGCTGCCATCGTCGCGCACCACCAAACCGGCGTAGCGCTTCTTGCTGCCCTCCTCCGCGCCACGGATGGTCGGCATCAGGAAGCGGCTGAAGTGGGTTTCGTATTGCAGCTCCAAAGCACTTTGCAGGCCGTACTCGGTGCTCAGGTGGGCGCGCCACCAATCATTGACGTGCTGCACCAGCGCCAGGCCGATGCGATTGGCATCCTGCGGAGAATGGGCGCTGCCGAGCCAGACGAAGGTGGAGTCGGTGTCGCCGTAGATCACTTCATAACCCTGGGCCTCCACCAGCTCGCGGGTCTGGCGCATGATCTGGTGCCCCCGCAGGGTGATCGACGACGCCAACCGCGTATCGAAAAACCGACAGCCACTGGAGCCGAGCACGCCGTAGAAGGCATTCATGATGATTTTCAGGGCCTGGGACAGCGGTGCGTTGTGCTCGCGCTTGGCCTCTTCACGACCTTCGGATACGCGAGTGACGATGGACGGCAGGCAGTGCCGGGTGCGGGAGAAACGTGCGCCGCGAAAGCCCTCTACCGAGTCGCTGTCGTCGGGATGCTTGAGGCCTTCGATCAAGCCCACCGGGTCGATCAGGAAGCTGCGGATGATCGATGGGTAAAGGCTTTTGTAGTCCAGCACCAGCACCGATTCGTAGAGGCCCGGGCGTGAGTCCATGACAAACCCGCCAGGGCTGGCCTGGGGCGGTTTGTCGCCCAGGTTCGGCGCGACGAAACCCTGGCGATGCATCAACGGCAGGTACAAGTGGGTGAAGGCGGCGACCGAACCGCCGTTACGATCGGCCGGCAAGCCAGTGACGCTGGCACGCTCCAGCAAGAACTTGAGTAACTCGGTCTTTTCAAAAATCCGTGTGACCAGCTCACAGTCCTTGAGGTTGTAGCGCGCCAAGGCGGGCTTGTCCTCGGCGAACATGCGGTTGATTTCGTCCATGCGCTGGTACGGGGTGGAAATGTCCTTGCCTTCGCCGAGCAGGGTTTGTGCGACGTTTTCCAGGCTGAAGGATTCAAAGCTCCAGGTCGCCGAGCGCAGCGCTTCGATCCCGTCGATGATCAAGCGCCCCGCCGCTGCCGCGAAGTAGTGATTGCGGCTGCCGTGCTCGCGCCAGGTCATGGCTTCACCGCCACGCCCCAACAACAGCGGCACGTTCAAGCGTTGGGCGTGCTCATGCAGGACGCGCAGGTCGAACTGCACCACATTCCAGCCGATGATCGCATCGGGATCAAAGGTGGCCAGCCATTGGTTGAGGCGTTCGAGCAGTTGCGCACGGGTGTCGCAGTAGTCGAGCTTGAAGTCCACGGCATCGGTTTTGTTTGGCGGGCCGAGCATATACACCTGGCGCTCGCCGCAGCCTTCCAGCGCGATGGAATACAGATCGCCCTGGGCGGTGGTTTCGATGTCCAGGGACACCAACTTCAAGCGCGGGCGGTAGTCGGGCGCGGGCTTCATCTGCGCGTCGAGCAAGGTGCCGTTCGCGTCGGGCGTGCCGCCGAACCATACGGGGGCAGTGATAAAACGCTCCATCATGTAACGCTCGGGCGGTCGCACGTCGCCTTCGTAGACATCGACCCCGGCGCTGCGCAGGCGCTTTTCGATGTCCATCAATTGGCGGTGCTGGCGGGCATAGAGGCCCAGGACCGGGCGATGGTGGAAGTCGCACAGTTGCAGCGCACGCAACTCCAGATCACGCTCGCCCTTGAGCAGCCAATCGAGCGGCTTGCGATGGACTTCGGGGATGAACATCACCGAGGTTTGCACGGGTAGGCGAATACACCGAGGCCCGTGGTCGGTGGCCAGCCAGAAACTGACCTCCGTGCCTAACGGGGTATCGCGCCAATGCCGGGTCAGGACAAAACCCTGCTGTAAATCCACCGTACCGCACCTCAGGAATCGCTTTCAGGGCGTGATTCTACTCGGCATCTGTACAAACGCGGCAGGTTAACGCGCACGCAGAGCGCAATCGCATAAATTTGTTGCAGGACATTAATAACAATCACTATCATTTGCGTCGGAGTCGTATCCGCGCAGTGAGGAAGCGCAACGTCGCTGCCCCCTTCCTCATAAGTTAGCCGCCTGGATCGACCATGCCCCTCTGCAATCTTTTCGCTGCGCCATTTCGCCCGACCCTGCTCGCCCTTTGCTGCTCCGTGAGCCTTGCGGCACAAGCGGCAGCCCCAGCGGCCTCAGACAACGTGCTGGAACTGGGCGCCACCAACATCAATGTCCAAGCCCTTGCGCCCACGGCTCTGCCACCAGAGTTTGCAGGTGGCCAGGTTGCACGCGGCGGCCAACTGGGTGTGCTGGGCAACCAGGACATCATGGATGTGCCCTTCAGCATGTCCTCCTACACCGAAAAGCTGATTCGCGACCAGCAGGCGGAAACCGTCGGCGACGTGTTGCTCAATGACTCCTCCGTGCGCCAGGCCTCGGGGTATGCGAACCAGTCCCAGACGTTCATGATCCGTGGCTTGCCGTTGAATGGTGACGACATTTCCTATAACGGTTTGTACGGCGTCCTACCCCGCCAGATCATCTCCACCGATGCCCTGGAGCGAGTGGAAGTGTTCAAGGGCCCCAATGCTTTCATCAATGGCGTCACGCCCACCGGTTCGGGTATTGGTGGCGGTGTGAACCTGCAACCCAAGCGTGCCGATGATGTTCCGCTGCGCCGTTTCAGCACTGATATCAGCAGCGATGGTCGGGTTGGCGAACACTTGGACATTGGCCAGCGCTTCGGCGAAGACAACCGGTTTGGCGCACGGGTCAACCTGTCCCAGCGCGAAGGCGATACCGGCATTGACGATGAAAACCAGCGTTCGAAGCTGTTTGCCGTCGGCCTTGATTACCGCGGCGATGCTTTGCGGCTGTCCGGTGATTTTGTGTATCAGAAGCAGCGTATCAACGGTGGGCGTAACTCGGTGTTCCTTGGCACCATCACCCAGGTGCCGGATGCGCCGTCGGCAGACACCAACTACGCGCCAAGCTGGAGCAGTACCAACCTTGAAGACACCTTGGGGATGCTGCGCGCCGAATATGACCTGAATGAAAACTGGACCGCCTACGCGGCAACCGGTGCCAAGCACAGCCGTGAAATGGGGCGCTACTCGTCGGTGACCTTGAGCGATAATCTCGGCAATGCCAGCGCCAGCGGCTCGACTATCGCCCACGAAGAAAACAATACCAGTGCCATGGGTGGCCTCAATGGCAAGTTCCACACCGGCCCGGTGAGCCATCGGCTCAACTTCGGCCTGGCAGGCATCTGGACCGAGGCGCGCAACGCCTATGTATTCGCCAGCGCAAAAACCCCGACCAATATCTACAACCCCGTGACCGGCGCGCCGCCGGCCCTCAACAGCCCACGCAATACCCCAGGTACCGACTTCAGCGATCCGACCATCACCGACAAGACATTCGTGCGTAGCGTCGCGGTATCCGACACCTTGGGGTTCTTCGATGACCGCCTGTTAGTGACCGTTGGTGCACGTCGCCAGCAGATGGTGGTGCAGAGTTACAACTACATGAGCGGTACCCGCACCGCCAACTATGACGAATCGATCACCACACCGGTCTACGGCATTGTGTTCAAACCGTGGGAGCACGTATCTCTGTATGCCAACCGCATTGAAGGCCTGGCTCAGGGCCCGACGTCGCCGCTCAAATCAGGCAACCTGACGGTCATCGGTGGCGGGCAAGCTTATGCGCCTGCCCGGTCCAAGCAGATCGAAGCGGGTGTCAAAGTGGACATGGGCACCTATGGCGCGACCCTGGGTGTATATCGTATCGAGCAGCCCGGCGCGGGTTATGCCGAGGCCATCGACGCCACCACCGCCCGCTACGTGCGGGAAGGTCAGCAGATCAACAAGGGCGTCGAGCTCAACGTATTCGGCGAACCGGTCAGCGGCCTGCGCTTGCTGGGCGGGGTGACCCTGATGAAAACCGAACTCAAGGGCACCCTCAACGGCGCCAATGACGGCAACCGTGCCATTGGCGTACCGTCATTCCAGCTCAACGCCGGGGTGGATTGGGATGTGCCCGGCCTGCAAGGCGTAAGCCTCAGCGGGCGTATGCTGCGCACCGGCGGGCAGTACGCCGACGCGGCCAACAACCTGAGCCTACCGGCCTGGAACCGCTTCGACGTGGGTGCGCGCTACACCTTCGCCGTGGACAAACGCGAGGTGACATTGGGTGCCACGGTAGAGAACGTCGCCAACGAGAAATACTGGGAGTCGGCCCAGGGCGGGTTCCTGAGCCAGGGGGATCCGCGAGTGGCGAAGTTGTCGGCGTCGATTGATTTCTAGAACGTGATTACGTTGGGGGGCTGATCTGCCCCCTTGCCCACCATCATACTGGTCGGGTTTCGCTCAGATAGGTTTCGATATTGCCCATCTGCTCATCCCAACCACGGGAGTTCATCTTGAACGCCTTCTGGCGCCGCGCCTCGGGAACCTGGTCGAAACCGGATTCGACAACCCGCAGCAGGATGCCGGGGGCGCGATCCTCGATGGTGAACTCCACCAGGGTCGGTGTTTCGTTGTCGTAGTCGACGCCCTCCTCTACCGCGAAGGGGTGCCACCAGAAAGAGAACAGAGTTTGCGGCAGGACGCGTTCGATCCTGGCCTTCCAGACTACATGTTCGTAGCCTGGGTAAGTAATTGGCGCTTCGATAGTTTGCCCGGCTACAAAGGTTTTGCCCTTGAGCGCGATACCGAACCAGCTGCCAAATTGCTCGGCATCCGTGAGAGCCTCCCAAACCTGTTTACGCGATGCATTGAGCAGGACTTTGCGTTCGATTCGATCTAATACGTGCATGAGTCACCTCCTTCTTTGAACAGTAGGCGACATCGACCAATGCGCAACCTTGCGTTGTGCGCGATGATGATGACCCCCTCCTTGACCTGGCCATAGGTTATGACTGACCCATTGAATGGAAGTTGCTTGTGCAAAGGTGTGCGCTATCAGGTGGACAGCCTGGACATGCCCATCAGCCACTGCCATTGCGACAGCTGTCGCAAAGCACACGCAGCTGCGTTTGTTGCCACTGCCGGGGTGATGCGCGAGCATTTTCGCTGGACGCACGGTGAAGAGCTTTTGGCATCCTTTGAATCCTCGCCGGGGAAACTCCGACGCTTCTGCTCGCGCTGCGGCTCACATCTGATTGCCGAACGGGGGCATCAGCCCCACGTGATCGTGCGGGTGGCGACGCTGGACGATGATCCCGGCGTCAGGCCCACCTCGCATATCTGGATGGCCCATGAGGTGCCATGGCTGGCCTATGAAGGCTTAGAGCGCTGGGACGAGTGGCAGGCCTGAGTCAGACGCGTGGGTCGCCTGGCGCTTTGGCTGGCGTCGCATACTGCGGCTTGAGATGACCTTCCTGGTCAAGCAACCAGGCATCCATGATCTGCCGCACAACCGGCCCAGCCACACGGCCTCCGGCCTCACCGTTTTCAATCATGACGGAAATCACGATTTTCGGATGTTCGGCCGGCGCAAAACCGACGAACAAGGCGTTATCGCGATGACGTTCCAGCGTCTTGTTGCGGTTGTAGCGCTCACCCTGCTTGATCGCCACTACCTGGGCAGTGCCGCTCTTGCCGGCGATGCGGTATTGGGCGCCTTGCGCTGCCGCCCGGGCGATACCGCGTGGGTCGTGCATCACCAATTGCATACCATGGTTGACCTGCTCCCAATCACGCGGGTTTTTTAAGACTACGTTGGGCATCGGGTTCTCATCCACCGGAGGCACTCCGTTGATGGTCTTGGCCAGGTGCGGACGGTTCCAAATGCCTTTATTGGCGATCAATGCAGTGGCTTGGGCCAGTTGCAGCGGTGTCACTTGCATATAGCCCTGGCCGATGCCAAGGATCACGGTTTCGCCTGGGAACCAGGGCTGGCGACGGGTCGCACGCTTCCAGGCCTGAGAGGGCATCAGACCTGCGGACTCTTCGAACATGTCCAGGGACACCTTCTGACCAAGGCCGAACTCGGCGAGGTAGTCGTGCAGGCGATCGATGCCTAGCTTGTGGGCCAGGTCGTAGAAGTAAGTGTCGTTGGAACGCATGATGGCGGCGTCCATGTCTACCCAACCGTCGCCACTGTGGTTCCAATTGCGGTATTTGTGGTCAAAGTCCGGCAACTGGTAATAGCCAGGGTCAAACACCCGGGTTTGCGGGGTGACAACGCCACTGTCGAGACCCGCGATAGCCACTTCCGGCTTAATGGTTGAACCCGGCGCATAGAGCCCACGTAGCACGCGGTTGAACAGCGGCCGATCAATGGAATCGTGCAGCGCGGCGTATTCCTTGAAGCTGATGCCGGTGACGAACAGGTTCGGGTCGAAACTCGGTTTGCTGACCATGGCCAGTACTTCACCGGTTTGCGGGTCCAGAGCCACGACCGAACCACGCCGGTCGCCAAGGGCTTCTTCCGCGGCTTCCTGAAGCTTGACGTCGAGGCTCAGGACGATGTTTTTGCCAGGGATCGGATCGGTGTGCTTGAGCACGCGTAGTACGCGCCCCTGGGCGTTGGTCTCGACCTCTTCATAACCGACATGGCCGTGCAGCTCGGCCTCGTAAAAACGCTCGATCCCGGTTTTACCGATGGATTGGGTACCGCGGTACTCCACGGAATCAAGGGTCTTGGATTCTTTCTCATTGATGCGGCCGACGTAGCCGATGGAGTGGGCAAAGTGCGCACCCAGCGGGTAGTGGCGGACGAATTGGGGCTCGACGTCCACCCCTGGAAGACGGAACTCGTTGACGGCCAAAACGGCGATCTGTTCTTCGTTCAACTCATAGAACAGCGTGACCGGAACAAACGGGTGACGAGCCTGCTTAAGCGCCTTATCGAACATCGCTCGGTCTTCGGCAGGCAGATGCAGCAGATTGACGATCGCGTCCAGCTCACCCTTGAGATCGGTGGTGCGTTCACGGGTGATGGTCAGGTTGTAACTCGGACGGTTGTCGGCCAGGACTACACCATTACGGTCATAGATCAAGCCGCGAGTTGGCGTGATCGGCAGTACGTGAACCCGATTGTTTTCCGAGATCGTGGAGTGGTAGTCGTACTGCACCACTTGCAGAAAATACATACGCCCCACCAGGGCACAGGTGATGCCTACCACCAGCAGTGCACAGGCCAGCAAGCGCTTGTTGACCAGGCGGTTTTCTTTTTCGTGATCTTTGATAGGTATCGGTTCAGGCATTTCTACAGCATCTCGTTGGAAAATAGCGACGCCGCCTCCTGCGGGTAACGATCAGTCCTTGTGAAAATGTGCTGCACCATACCAAAAATGCAGAAACACTTTGCATTGATTTCCCCAACGGCACGTTATTTAAGCGAGAGTCCCAGAGGCAGCCGGCTTTTCGACCGCCCAAAACAA
>NZ_VXCZ01000026.1:0-79859 GCF_052850795.1 Pseudomonas sp. 910_23
CTTGGATTTGTGAATACAGTCAAAATGTGGGAGGGGGCTTGCTCCCGATAGAGGTGACGCGGTGTTACTGCCCGCCGCGCATCAACTCACGCGGCACATACTTGCCAATCTCGAACTTGCCGATCGCCGCGCGGTGCACTTCGTCCGGGCCATCCGCCAGGCGCAGGGTACGTTGCATGGCGTACATATAGGCCAGCGGAAAATCATTGGAAACCCCGGCGCCGCCATGAATCTGGATCGCACGGTCGATCACCTTCAAGGCCACATTCGGCGCCACCACCTTGATCTGGGCGATTTCGCTTTTCGCCACTTTATTGCCCACGGTGTCCATCATGTACGCCGCTTTCAGGGTCAGCAGGCGCGCCATGTCGATTTCCATGCGTGAGTCGGCAATCTTGTCGATATTGCCACCCAGGCGGGCCAGCGGCTTGCCGAACGCGGTGCGGCTCACCGAGCGTTTGCACATCAATTCCAGGGCACGCTCAGCCATGCCGATGGAGCGCATGCAGTGGTGGATACGGCCCGGGCCAAGGCGGCCCTGGGCGATTTCGAAGCCACGACCTTCCCCCAGCAAGACGTTCTCATACGGCACGCGCACGTTGTCGAACAGCACCTCGGCGTGGCCATGGGGGGCATCGTCGTAGCCGAACACCGGCAACGGGCGCACGATTTTCACGCCGGGGGTGTCTACCGGCACCAGAATCATCGAGTGCTGCTGATGGCGCGGCGCATCCGGGTTGCTCAAGCCCATGAAGATCAGGATTTTGCAACGCGGGTCACAGGCGCCGGAGGTCCACCATTTCTTGCCGTTGATCACCCACTCATCGCCCTGGCGTTCGGCGCGGGCGGCCATGTTGGTGGCATCCGAAGAGGCGACATCGGGCTCGGTCATGGCGAAGGCGGAGCGAATCTCTCCCCGCAACAGTGGCTCAAGCCAGCGTTGTTTCTGCTCTTCGTTGGCGTAGCGCACCAGCACTTCCATATTGCCGGTGTCGGGAGCGGAGCAGTTGAACGGCTCCGGGCCCAATAACGAACGCCCCATGATTTCCGCGAGCGGCGCGTACTCAAGGTTAGTCAAGCCAGCGCCCAGCTCGGATTCCGGCAGGAACAGGTTCCACAAGCCCTCCGCTTTTGCCTTGGCCTTGAGTTCTTCCATGATGGCCGTGGGCTGCCAGCGATCACCTTCGCTGACTTGGCGCTCAAACACCGGCTCGGCCGGATAGACGTATGCGTCCATGAACGCAGTGACGCGCTCACGCAGTTCCTGAACCTTGGGCGAATAGGCGAAATCCATGAGCAGCTCCCTTCTTTGAGAGGTTGTTTAGGTCATGTATTCGATGCTAGAACAGCGCTGATAATTTACCTAGCCTATTCTCGGCGTGTATTAACATTCATCACCGATATATGATCGGCGCATGGACACTCACAATAAGAGCGCAACGAAATGAATTTGAGCAAGGTCGACCTCAACCTCTTCATCGTCTTTGATGCGATCTATACCGAAGCCAACCTGACCCGCGCCGGGCAGATCGTCGGCATCACCCAGCCAGCGGTGTCCAACGCCCTGGCACGTCTGCGCGAAACCTTCAACGACCCGCTGTTTGTGCGCACCGCCCAAGGCATGGTGCCCACACCGATGGCGCAGAACATCATCGGCCCGGTGCGCAATGCGCTGTCGTTGCTGCGCGTGTCGGTGCAGGAAAGCCGGATTTTCAATCCCCAGCAGGCCGCCAAGACCTACCGCATCAGCATGACCGACCTCACTGAAGCGGTGATTCTGCCGTTATTGTTCCAGCGCCTGCGCCGCCTGGCGCCGACCGTGGTGATCGAGAGTTTCCTGTCCAAGCGCCGTGAGACCACCAAGGAACTGGCCGCCGGGCGCCTGGATTTTGCCGTGGATGCGCCGCTCAACACCGACCCGCAGGTGCGCCATGTCAAATTGATGGAAGACCGCTACGTGTGCGCCATGCGCAAGGGTCACCCCATGGCAGGCAAGGACAAATTCAGCCTGGATGACTACCTGTCATTAACCCACATCCATATCTCCAGCCGTCGCAATGGCTTGGGCCATGTGGACCTGGCGCTGGGCAAAATGGGCATCCAACGCAAGATCGCCCTGCGCTCGCAGCACTACCTGATGGCTTCGCAAGTGTTGCAGCAGACCGACATGGTCATGACCGTGCCCGAACGCTTCGCTCGTCGCCATGAACTGCACTGGTTCAACCTGCCGGTCAACGACGTGCCCCCGGTGGAAACCCACCTGTACTGGCATGAAAGCACCGACCAGGACCCGGCAAACCGCTGGATGCGTGAGCAGATGATCGAGTTGTGCCAGCAAGTCACCGCCCACGAAAAGAAGCTCGACAAACAGCAATCCTAAGGTTCAAGAATACCCATTGTGGGAGGGGGCTTGCCCCCGATGGCACGCGCAGCGCCCCTTGACGTTCACGTCAACCTGCAATTAGCTTAGCGCCAAGCCTTTCTTGAGCATCGCTATGAGCACCACCTACAGCATCTCCGACCTCGCCCGCGAGCTCGACATCACCACCCGCGCCATTCGCTTCTATGAAGAACAAGGCCTACTGGCCCCGGAACGTCGGGGCCAGGAGCGTATCTACTCGGCGCGGGACAAAGTCAGCCTCAAGCTGATCCTGCGGGGCAAGCGCATCGGCTTTTCCCTGGCCGAATGCCGCGAACTGATCGAACTCTACGACCCCAGCGGCGGCAACCAGATCCAGCTCAACAGCATGTTGGCGAAGATCGCCGAACGCCGCGAACAGTTGGAACAGCAACTGCTGGATATCGAACAAATGAAGCTGGAACTGGACACCGCCGAAGAGCGTTGCACCCAGGCCCTTGCGCACACCATGAGCCAAGCCGGCCATTAACCAGAAGGTAACTGCCATGTCCCTCCCCTCTTACGTGCGCCTGGTGGAAGTCGGCCCACGCGACGGTTTGCAGAACGAAGCCCAGCCCATCAGCGTGGCGGACAAAGTCCAGTTGGTAGACGCGTTGAGCGAAGCCGGCTTGAGCTATATCGAAGTCGGCAGTTTTGTCTCGCCAAAATGGGTGCCGCAGATGGCCGGTTCGGCTGAGGTATTCGCGCAGATCCAGCGCAAGCCCGGCGTGACCTACGGTGCACTGGCGCCGAACCTGCGCGGGTTTGAGGATGCGCTGGCGGCCGGGGTCAAGGAAGTTGCGGTGTTTGCCGCGGCGTCCGAGGCGTTTTCCCAGCGCAATATCAACTGCTCCATCAGCGAAAGCCTGGAGCGATTCGCGCCGATCATGGCCGCGGCCAAACAGCACGGCATCAGCGTGCGCGGGTATGTGTCGTGCGTGTTGGGCTGCCCTTACGAAGGCGATATCGCCCCGGAGCAAGTGGCCGCGGTCGCCAGTGAGCTGTACGCCATGGGCTGCTATGAAGTGTCCCTGGGTGACACCATCGGCACGGGCACCGCGGGCGCAACTCGGCGCCTGTTCGAAGTGGTCGGGGCGCAAGTGCCAAGGGACAAGCTGGCCGGGCATTTCCATGACACCTACGGCCAGGCCATCGCCAATATCTATGCCAGCCTGCTGGAAGGCATAAATGTATTCGACAGCTCTATCGCGGGCCTCGGCGGCTGCCCTTACGCCAAGGGCGCCAGTGGTAACGTGGCCACCGAAGACGTGTTGTACCTGCTCAACGGTTTGGGGATCGAAACGGGGATCGACCTGGAACGCTTGATTGGCGCAGGCCGGCAGATCAGCCACGTCCTTGGTCGACCTAGCGGGTCCCGTGTTGCGAAGGTGCGTAACGCCAGTTGAGTAGCACAGCTGTGACAATGTGTTACCGCACACCTGCACAACGGGTAACGCGGGAACATAATTCGTCATGCCTAGGCAAAACTATTTGCCCGAAAAATACTAACTACATGATTTTAAACGAATTTAAAAAGTTGGCACGGCTCCTGCTATCTCTATGGCATAACAAGAATAAAAAGCGCCAAACCTAATAAAAACAAGACGAAACGACTCTGACATAACAAAAACAACACGGCAGAGACGCAGCTAACAGATTTTTTTGGAGAAGATGTGCTTCGCAGGGTACGGCATGCCGCAACCCGCAACCGGATAGAGAAAAATAAAACTACCTCAGGTAGCTACCACTGGTTGGATCGTTTACGAAGAAGCAGGTCAGCGCTCAAAAAAATACGTTTGCTCTTGACCCCGGATGGGGGTCGCCAAAAATAGCGGTACGGGCCACGGCTACCAAAAACAACAACAGGCCGCCCCTCAATAATAAGAAAAGAGCACGCAACGACAAATTAAAGGGGACCTTCGGGTCCCCTTTGTGCTTTCTGGCGCGTTATTGAGGACGCTTTCGCAACTCTTCGATGGAAATTTCGCGCATCCGGAATTTCTGGATCTTGCCCGTCACCGTCATCGGAAACTCGTCCACAAACTTGAAGTACCTGGGCGTCTTGAAGTGGGCGATGCGGTCCTTGCACCAGCTCGACAGTTCCAGCTCGTTGGCCACATGGCCGGGATGAAACTTGATCCAGGCGACGATTTCTTCACCGTAACGCTCATCCGGAATACCGATGATCTGCACATCGGCCACTGCCGGGTGGGTGAAGAAAAACTCTTCCAGCTCACGCGGGTACACGTTCTCGCCCGCGCGAATAATCATGTCCTTGTTACGCCCGGCAATGCAGACGTAGCCGTGCTCGTCCATGGTTGCCAGGTCGCCGGTGTGCATCCAGCCGGCCTCATCGATTGCCTCGCGGGTGCCGTCGGGGTTGTTCCAGTAACCGAGCATCACGCTGTAGCCGCGCGTACATAGTTCACCGATCACGCCGCGCACCACGGTGTTGCCGGCATCATCGACAATCTTGGTCTCCAGTTGCGGTTGGGTGCGGCCCACCGTGGTGACGCGCCGTTCTATATCGTCATCCGCCCCGGTTTGCAGCGACACGGGGCTGGTTTCGGTCATGCCGTAGGCAATTTGCACTTCGCGCATGTGCAGTTCGTTGATGACCCGGCGCATGACTTCGATAGGGCATGTCGCCCCGGCCATAATGCCGGTGCGCAGGCTGGCCAAGTCGAACGCGGCCCGGCCTGGGTGATCAAGCATGGCGATAAACATGGTCGGCACGCCGTACAGGCCGGTGGCTCGTTCTTCGGCGACGGCAGTCAGTGTCAGCAGCGGGTCGAAACCATCATTGGGATAGATCATGGTGGTGCCGTGGGTGATGCAACCGAGGTTGCCCATCACCATGCCGAAGCAGTGATACAGCGGCACCGGGATGACCAGGCGGTCCTGCGCGGTCAAGCCCAGGCTTTCGCCGACCATGTAACCGTTATTGAGGATATTGTGATGACTGAGGGTGGCACCCTTGGGGAAACCGGTGGTGCCGGAGGTGTATTGGATATTCACGGGTTGGTCGAAGTGCAGGCTGGTCTGCCGGCTTTGCAGTTGCTCGGGCGGCACGCCTGCGCCCAGGGCCGATAATTGCGACCAGGGCATGAATGTCGGCGGCGGGCTGGGATCGAGACTGATGAGGCCGCGCAGCTCAGGCTTCAATGCCTGGAGCATGGCGTGGTAATCGGAGTTCTTGAACGAACCGGCGCACACCAGCCATTGGCAGCCGGATTGCTTGAGCACGTAATCCAGCTCACTGCTGCGATAGGCCGGGTTGATATTGACGAGGATCACACCGAGCTTAGCGCTTGCCACCTGGCAGATCAGCCATTCGGCGCAATTGGGTGCCCAGATACCCAGGCGGTCACCGATCTGCATACCCAAGGCGAGGAACGCCCGTGCATGCAGATCAACCGCCTCGGCCAGTTGCCGCCAGGTGTAGCGCAGCTGCTGATGGCGAACCACCAAGGCTTCGCCATCGGGATACTGCGCGACGGTTTGATCGAATGCCTGGCCAATGGTCATGGCCAGCAAGCGCTTGTCCTGAGAGCCACGGCTGTAGCTCTGATTCGGTTGATCCATAACGACCCCTTGTTGTCTTTTTTGTAGGTTGACGTAAACGTAAACTACGATTGACAGCACCGCAACGCAAGCTTACGTTAACGTAAAGGTGAGCGCCCTCCTCCTGCGCCCAACCCACACAACAACAAAGCTGACATTAAGGTGCCTGCCCATGAGTTACCCGTCCCTGAACTTCGCCCTCGGCGAAACCATCGACATGCTGCGCGACCAGGTGCAGTCCTTTGTGGCCAAGGAAGTCGCACCGCGTGCGGCGCAGATCGACATCGATAACCTGTTCCCCGCCGACCTGTGGCGCAAGTTCGGGGACATGGGCCTGCTGGGCATCACCGTGCCGGAAGAATACGGCGGCGCCGGCCTGGGTTACCTGGCCCATGTAGTGAGCATGGAAGAAATCAGCCGCGGCTCGGCCTCGGTGGCGCTGTCATACGGTGCGCACTCCAACCTGTGCGTCAACCAGATCAATCGCAACGGCAACCACGAACAGAAACTCAAGTACCTGCCCAAGCTGATCAGCGGCGAGCACATCGGCGCCCTGGCCATGAGCGAGCCGAATGCCGGCTCCGATGTGGTCTCGATGAAACTGCGCGCCGACAAACGCGGCGACCACTACGTACTCAACGGTAGCAAGACCTGGATCACCAACGGCCCCGACGCCAATACCTATGTGATCTACGCCAAGACCGACCTGGAAAAAGGCCCCCACGGCATCACAGCCTTCATCGTCGAGCGCGACTGGAAAGGCTTCAGTCGCAGCAACAAGTTCGACAAGCTGGGCATGCGCGGCTCCAATACCTGCGAGCTGTTTTTTGATGACGTGCAAGTACCGGAAGAAAACATCCTCGGCGTGCTCAATGGCGGCGTGAAAGTGCTGATGAGCGGCCTGGACTACGAACGCGTGGTGCTGTCCGGCGGCCCCACCGGGATCATGCAGGCGTGCATGGATTTGATCGTGCCCTACATCCACGACCGCAAGCAGTTCGGCCAGAGCATCGGTGAATTCCAGCTGATCCAGGGCAAGGTTGCCGACATGTACACCCAGCTCAACGCCAGCCGCGCCTACCTCTACGCCGTGGCCCAAGCCTGCGAGCGGGGCGAGACTACGCGCAAGGACGCCGCCGGTGTGATCCTGTACAGCGCCGAGCGCGCCACGCAGATGGCCCTGGATGCGATCCAGATCCTGGGCGGCAACGGCTATATCAACGAATTCCCCGCCGGGCGCCTGTTGCGTGACGCCAAGCTGTATGAAATCGGCGCCGGCACCAGTGAAATTCGGCGGATGTTGATCGGTCGCGAACTGTTCAACGAAACCCGCTGAAGGAGCGCGTCATGGCCACCCTGCATACCCAACTCAACCCGCGCTCGGCGGAATTTGCCGCCAATAGCGCGGCGATGCTTGCACAGGTCGACGCCCTGCATACCCTGCTCGCCCACGTGCAACAGGGTGGCGGTGCCAAGGCCCAGGAACGCCACACCTCGCGCGGCAAGCTGCTGCCCCGGGAGCGCATCAATCGCTTGCTCGACCCGGGTTCGCCGTTTCTTGAACTCAGCCAACTGGCGGCTCATCAGGTGTATGGCGAAGACGTACCGGCGGCTGGCGTGATTGCCGGAATCGGCCGTGTGGAAGGCGTGGAGTGCATGATCGTCGCCAACGATGCCACGGTCAAAGGCGGTTCCTACTACCCACTGACAGTGAAAAAGCACCTGCGCGCCCAGACCATCGCCGAGCAGAATCGTCTGCCGTGCATCTACCTGGTGGATTCCGGCGGCGCCAACCTGCCGCGCCAGGACGAAGTATTCCCCGACCGCGAACACTTCGGGCGGATCTTCTTCAACCAGGCCAACATGAGCGCCCAGGGCATCCCGCAGATCGCCGTGGTGATGGGTTCATGTACCGCCGGCGGCGCCTATGTGCCGGCGATGGCCGATGAAGCAATCATGGTGCGCCAGCAAGCCACCATTTTCCTTGCGGGCCCGCCGCTGGTGAAGGCGGCCACCGGTGAGGTGGTCAGCGCCGAAGACCTCGGCGGCGCCGATGTGCACTGCAAGATCTCCGGCGTGGCCGACCACTACGCCGACAGCGACGAACACGCCCTGGCGCTGGCCCGGCGCAGCGTGGCCAACCTTAATTGGCGCAAACAAGGTGAGTTGCTGCAGCGCACGCCTGTGGCACCGCTGTACAGCAGCGAAGAGCTGTACGGCGTGATTCCGGCGGATGCCAAGCAGCCGTTCGATGTGCGCGAAGTCATCGCGCGGTTGGTGGACGCTTCGGTGTTCGACGAGTTCAAGGCGTTGTTCGGGACAACGTTGGTCTGCGGCTTTGCGCACTTGCATGGCTACCCGATTGCGATCCTGGCCAACAACGGCATCCTGTTCGCCGAGGCCGCGCAGAAAGGCGCGCACTTTATCGAACTGGCTTGCCAGCGTGGGATCCCCCTGCTGTTCCTGCAAAACATCACCGGCTTTATGGTCGGCCAGAAATACGAAGCCGGCGGCATCGCCAAACATGGTGCCAAGCTGGTCACGGCGGTGGCGTGCGCCAGGGTGCCGAAGTTCACCGTGATCATCGGTGGCAGTTTTGGCGCCGGTAACTATGGGATGTGCGGCCGCGCCTATGACCCGCGCTTCTTGTGGATGTGGCCCAACGCACGCATTGGCGTGATGGGCGCCGAACAGGCCGCCGGGGTGCTGGTACAAGTCAAGCGCGAGCAGGCTGAGCGCGCAGGCAGCGGTTTCAGTGCGCAGGAGGAAGCCGCCATCAAGCAGCCGATCCTCGACCAGTATGAAACCCAGGGCCACCCCTACTACTCCAGCGCGCGCTTGTGGGATGACGGTGTCATCGACCCGTTGCAGACTCGCGACGTGCTGGCCCTGGCCTTGTCCGCCGCACTGAACGCCCGCATCGAGCCGAGCCGCTTCGGCGTGTTCCGCATGTAAATGGAGCTGCACCCCATGAACGATTTCAACACCCTCGAACTGATCACCGACAGCCGTGGCTTTGCCACGCTGTGGCTCAGTCGTGAAGCCAAGAACAACGCGTTCAATGCCGAAATGATCCGCGAACTGATCATCGCCCTGGACCGGGTGCAAGCCGACCCGTCCCTGCGATTTCTGATACTGCGCGGGCGCGGCAAGCATTTCAGTGCCGGCGCCGACCTGGCCTGGATGCAGCAGTCGGCCGAGCTGGACTACCACACCAACCTGGACGACGCTCGCGAACTGGCGGAGCTGATGTACAACCTGTCCAAGCTGAAAATCCCCACGCTGGCCGTGGTGCAAGGTGCGGCCTATGGTGGCGCGCTGGGGTTGATCAGTTGCTGCGACATGGCCATCGGCGCCGATGACGCGCAATTCTGCCTGTCGGAAGTGCGCATCGGCCTGGCGCCCGCAGTGATCAGCCCATTCGTGGTGCAGGCCATCGGCCAACGCGCGGCCCGCCGCTATGCTCTGACGGCTGAGCGATTTGGCGGCCAGCGGGCGCAGGAGATCGGCTTGCTGGCAGAGAGTTATCCGGCCGAGAGCCTGGATCACCAGGTGGACCAGTGGGTGGCCAACCTGCTGCAAAACAGTCCGGCGGCGATGCGCGCCAGTAAGGATTTACTGCGTGAAGTGGGCAACGGTGCCCTCACCCCGGCGCTGCGACGTTATTGCGAAAACGCCATTGCGCGCATTCGCGTAAGCGCCGAAGGCCAGGAAGGGTTGCGGGCCTTCCTGCAAAAACGTGCGCCGAGCTGGCAAGCCCAGGAGCCGCGCTCATGAGCACACTGACCACCGTACTGGTAGCCAACCGTGGCGAGATTGCCTGCCGGGTCATGCGCACCGCCAAGGCCATGGGGCTGACGACCGTGGCCGTGCACAGCGCCATCGACCGTGATGCGCGCCATAGCCGCGAGGCGGATATTCGTGTCGACCTGGGAGGCAGCAAAGCCACCGACAGTTACCTGCAAATCGACAAACTGATTGCCGCCGCCCACGCCAGTGGCGCCCAGGCGATTCACCCCGGCTACGGCTTCCTCTCGGAAAACGCTGGCTTTGCCCGGGCCATCGAGGCGGCAAACTTGATCTTCCTCGGCCCGCCCGCTGCCGCCATCGACGCCATGGGCAGCAAATCGGCGGCCAAGGCATTGATGGAAACCGCCGGTGTGCCCCTCGTGCCGGGCTATCACGGCGAGGCCCAGGACCTGGAGACCTTCCGCGCCGCCTGTGAGCGTATTGGCTACCCGGTATTGCTCAAGGCTACGGCCGGTGGCGGCGGCAAGGGCATGAAGGTGGTCGAGGATGTCAGCCAATTGGCCGATGCCCTGGCCTCCGCCCAGCGCGAGGCGCTGTCGTCCTTCGGCAATGGGCAGATGCTGGTGGAGAAGTACCTGCTCAAGCCGCGCCATGTCGAGATTCAAGTGTTTGCCGACCAGCATGGCCATTGCCTGTACCTCAATGAGCGCGACTGCTCGATCCAGCGGCGCCATCAAAAGGTTGTCGAAGAAGCGCCGGCGCCAGGGCTCAGCGTTGAGCAACGCAAGGCCATGGGCGAAGCGGCCGTGCGGGCGGCCCAGGCCATCGGCTACGTCGGTGCCGGTACGGTGGAGTTTCTGCTGGATGCCCGTGGCGAGTTTTTCTTTATGGAGATGAACACGCGACTGCAGGTGGAGCATCCGGTCACCGAAGCGATTACCGGTCTGGACCTGGTGGCGTGGCAGATCCGGGTCGCCCAGGGCGAGGCGCTGCCGATCACACAGGAGCAGGTACCCTTGATCGGTCATGCGATTGAAGTGCGGCTGTATGCCGAAGATCCGGCCAACGAGTTCCTGCCGGCCACCGGTCACCTGGCGCTGTACCGCGAATCCAGCCCAGGCCCGGGCCGTCGGGTAGACAGCGGTGTCGAGCAAGGGGACAGCGTGTCGCCCTTCTACGACCCGATGCTCGGCAAACTGATTGCCTGGGGTGAAGACCGCGAACAGGCACGCCTGCGACTTTTAAGTATGCTCGATGAGTTCGCGGTGGGTGGGCTCAAGACCAACCTGGGTTTTCTGCGGCGCATCATCGGCCATCCCGCGTTCGCGGCGGCCGAATTGGACACCGGGTTTATCCCGCGTTATCAGGATGAACTGTTACCGGCGCCCGGTGCGTTGAGCGATGCATTCTGGCAGGCAGCAGGTTCGGCGTTTATGCAGAGCCTGCCGGTAGGTGATGGGCCTTGGGCCAATAACCAGGGCTTTCGTGCGGGCCTGCCCGCCGAAGTGTCGCTGCATCTGAGCTGCAACGGGCAGGATCGGCTGGTGACATTGGCCGGGCACACGTCGCAGTTGTGCGGCGAGCAGCTGCTGATCGAACACCAGGGTGTACGCCGTGCCCATCTGGCGGTCCGCAACGAAGGCAGCCTGTACCTGCGCTGGAATGGCGAGATGCATGCCGTCAGGCTGTTCGACCCGATTGCGGCGGTCGAGGCCGGCCAATCTCATCAGGGCGGTCTCAGCGCACCGATGAACGGCAGCATCGTTCGCGTGCTGGTAGAGGTAGGCCAAACCGTTGAGGCTGGCACACAGCTGGTGGTACTCGAAGCCATGAAGATGGAACACAGCATCCGTGCGCCCCATGCCGGGGTGGTCAAGGCGCTGTTCTGCCAGGAAGGTGAAATGGTTGCCGAAGGCAGCGCGCTGGTGGAGCTTGAAACCACCGCCTAGAACTTCGCGGTGGCTTGCACCACGACGCCAAGGATGTGGCAGTCGTCGGTGAGCAGCGCCTTGGGGTACGTCGGATTGAGCGGCACCAGATAGCGCTGGCCGCTCTCTTCCTGCAATTGGCGAAAAGTGGCCTGGGAACTGCCAGACCATTGGGCGACCACCAGTTTGCCGGGTACAGGATCGATGGCCGGATCCACCAGGATCATCGTCCCGGCACCGATGCTCATGCCCGTGGGCGCGGTCATGGCGTCGCCCGTTACAGGCAGCCAGAACGCCTCGCCACGCGCGTGGTAATCGCTCAATTCGTAGCGGCCAGGCCCATAGGGTGCACGCTCTTCGCGCAGCTCGCACGCCTGCTGCCAGTCGCTGACCGGATAGCGAAAATACGGGTTGTAGTGCTGTTGCAACGCAGGCTCTTGCGCGGCCCGTTCGCGAATCTCCAGCGCCACCTCCAGGTAGCCCAGCCCGAGCTCGGCCAGCACCCGGTTCATGTCCGCAAGGCTCGGCACTCGGCGCTTGTTGAGCCAATGGCCGACGCCGCCCTGGGACATACCCAGGCGCTCTGCCAGTTGCTCCTGCGTGACCTTGCGGTCTTTCATGTTGGCTTTGACCAACGCTATCCAGTTATCCATGGCGCCTGACAATACGGTGCGTATTTTTCGGGGCAATAAACAGTTTGTAGTAATCCATAAAACGACATAAATACGATACGTACTATCATCAAGCCTAAGGATTTCGACACCCACCGGAGTACTGCCGCTTATGACGAATAGCCCGCTTTCATTGCCTGAAATACCCGAACAGGTTGAATTACAGAACATGTGCCACAGCGGCGCGGCCCAGCGCGCGCTGGACTATTACTTGAAAGAAGATATGTCGGCACCAGCCGTGGAGGGTGCCCTGTTCGCGATCAAGCCGGGCGTCAGCCAAGAGGAAGCCCTGGTTCACGCGTCTGACCTGCTGCGCAGTGCTGCGGCAACCGCCTACGAATCAGCGTGCAGCCATCAAGGCAATCAGCGCGACCTGGCGTTTTCCGTGGTGTATTTGATCGATATGGCGAAGGCGATGGTGGAGCGCTCGTTGCAAGCGCCGGGGGCCCAGGCAAACGCGTAACAGACACGAAAGAAAAATATTTCTATCCAAGGGATAAAAACATTTGACTTGCAAATGATAATGATTATTATTGGACCCAGCTGATCGCGAGATCAGTCGATAGACCAAGGGACCTTAGGTCGGACTCTTGGAATATCTCCTCATCAGGCTAATCACGGTTTTTGACCCGGCTCTTTGGCCGGGTCTTTTTTTTGCCAGTTTCCCTGGCATGGCTTCAGGCTAATGAAGACTGTGTTACTCGATGGCGCGCATGGTAGCAAAAGACCATCGTCGAAAGAAAGCCACACGACCGCTCTAGCCCGGATCTTTGCGAAATAGCGCTTGAGAATCAATCTCATAGCCCCTAAGCTGCCGCGGCGTCAGGGATGACGCCCCCTCCCCGTGCAACAATTTTGCATCCAGGTTTTACCTGACCTCTGTGTAATATAGCCGCCACATCACTCATATTCAGGCAACCAGACTATGACCGTGGCCTTGACCTCCATCAAGATCAGCACCGACTTCGACAGCGGCAATATCCAGGTCCTGGATGCCAGCGATGCCTATCAGTTGTTACTGGCAATCAAACCCGACACCCGCAGCAAACATTTTCAATGGTTCCACTTCAAGGCCGAAGGCATGCATGTGGGGCACACCCACACTTTTCGATTGAGCAACGCCGGTGGCTCATCCTATAAACACGCCTGGAGCGGCTACAACGCCGTGGCATCCTATGACCATATCAACTGGTTCCGGGTGCCAACGCGCTTTGATGGCGAGATCCTGCATATCACGCTCCAGACCCGCGAAAAGCACGTATGGTTCGCCTACTTCGAACCCTACAGCCGTGAACGTCACGACTGGCTGATCGAACAAGCCCTGAAGTACGCCGGCGTCAAGCTGCTGGCCACCGGCAAGAGCGTCGAAGGCCGCGATATACAACTGTTGCGCCGTGGCAAAGGGGCTGAAGGTCGCCGCAAGGTGTGGATCATTGCCCAACAGCACCCCGGCGAACACATGGCCGAATGGTTTATGGAGGGCGTGATTGAACGCCTGCAAAAGGACGGTGACGCGGAGTTGAAAAAACTCTTGAAAGTGGCCGACCTGTACCTGGTGCCCAACATGAACCCCGATGGCGCTTTTCACGGTCACCTGCGTACCAACGCCATGGGCCAGGATCTCAACCGCGCCTGGCAGAGCGCCAATCAGGAAACCAGCCCGGAAGTACTGTTTGTGCAGCAGCAAATGGAAAAGTACGGCGTGGACCTGTTCCTCGATATCCATGGCGACGAAGAAATCCCCTACATCTTCACTGCCGGCTGCGAAGGCAATCCAGGCTACACCCCACGCATCGAAGCCCTGGAAAAACACTTTCGCAACCACCTGAGCCATCTGACCCGGGACTTCCAAACCACCTACGGCTACACCCGCGACCTGCCGGGCGAAGCTAACATGACCCTGGCCTGCAACGCAGTCGGTGAGAAGTACGACTGCCTGTCCCTGACCCTGGAGATGCCCTTCAAGGACAACGACGATGCGCCCAACCCGCGTACCGGCTGGTCGGGCGATCGATCGAAACAGCTGGGCAAGGACGTATTGAGCAGCGTCGCCGATATCGTCGGGCTTTTGCGTTAACCCTTGTGGCAAGCTTTTTGTGGTGAGCGATCAATCCCGGGTGCCGGTCATGCTCTGCAATACCCCATCGCGGCGGATCAACCCGTGGAACAGCGCCGCCGCCAAGTGCACCAGCACTGTCAGGAACAACAGATAGGCAAGGTAGCCGTGAGCCTTACGCAACAGCGCAAACAACGGCGCATTCGCCCCTACCAGCGCTGGCAGTTGCACAGAACTGCTGAGCATCACCGGGTCACCGGCGGCCGAAATCATCGCCCAGCCCAGCAGCGGCAACACCAGCATCAACGCATACAGCAGCACATGGGAAGCCTTGGCCGCCAGCACTTGCCACATCGGCAAATCGGCTGGCAACGGCGGTTGCCGGGTGGCAAAGCGCACGGCCAAACGCACGAGCACCAGGGCCAGGATCGCAATACCCAGCGGTTTGTGCAGGTGGATCAGCCATTCATGGCGTTCCGACACCGACGCCGCCAATCCCGCACCAATAAACAGCATGGCAATGATCATCAGCGCCATCAGCCAGTGCAACAGACGCGCCAGCGGTGCAAAAAAACGCGGTTGAGCATTCATGGCTTCGACTCCTGAGGGGGGCTGTGCAACGGGCTGACTTCACCCGCACGGCGCAGATACGAACTGGCATACGCGGCGGAGCGTGCGGCCAGCAACGGGTCGTTGGAGGCCTCGATACCGCTGGGCAAAATCAGCGGGTCAAAGTTGATATCACGGCAATCACCGTCTGCCTGCGGCTGGCTGCTTTGCAGTACCAGAGTGCCGGCGTTGAGCTGCGTATGCGGGCCGGTCCAGGTCTTGCTCGCGTCATCCAAGGGGTCGCCGGGGTTGGCCAGGGTCATGTTCAACTGCCAACGCAAAGGCCCGGCGGCCAGGCGCTGCACCAAATCCTGTTCCAGGAAGTCACTGCCCGACGGCGCAGCATCACCCGCCGCGTCCTGGCTTTGCGGCACCACACTCCACCGCACGGCCTGACGCTTGCCACCTTCGCCCACCAGGTAAAACGCATTGATGCCGTTGTAGGTTTGCGTCGCATAACTGGCCGATGGCTTGGCAGTCTTGACCCAGGCCAGGAACGGCGCCGTCTCCGGGTGTGCGGCAAAAAACGCCGGCATGTTCGCAGGGTTCGGCTTGCCGGTGGCCGGGTCTGGCGCACCCGCCTTGAGCAGCTGGTAGAACGCCTCGGGCGTGCCCACCGGAAACACCGGCATACTGTTCATTCCCGTTCGCCACTGCTGGCCGTTTGCCTGGCTGAATTGCACGGCAAAACTGCGAATCGGCACACTGCTGTCCGGTGCATATGGATTGCCGCTGGGCAAAGCAAACCGGCCAATCACCGGGGTCTTGGCCTCGCTGAACACCTGGGCGCTGGAGTAAGCACGCGCCTCTGTGCTCGCCTCGAAGTAACCCGCCACACACACACCTTTGGCATGATTGCGGCGAAAGCCCGGGTGTACGCCGTTATTGGTTTCCAGGGCATTGACCAAGGTCTTTGGCCGCAGACGCTGTGGGTCGAGGGTGCCGTTGACGTAGGCAAATGCAACCACCAACACTGCCACAACGCCCCCTATACACGCCAGCCTGACGAGCAGACTTGTAGTACCAAGAGGCGGACGCGGCGGTAAAGAGTGATCAACCATAGAAGCTCCAGGGCCCGAGGCCGCAGGGGGAAAGTGTTATGAGACGAATCCCACGTAGGCTTATTCCCCCTTCACTGTAGTTTCTTTGTAGTCAACGCGCGGCCAGATCGAGTGCCGGCTAGGGCTGATTAAACAAGGCCTGCCGCTTGTGAAGAAATGCCTGCATTCCTTCTTGCTGATCAGGCGTGGCAAACAGTCCATGAAACAACCTTCGCTCCTGACGCACACCTTCGTGCAACCCGACCTCCAGAGAATGCTCCACCGCCTGCCGCGCTGCACGGGTGGCCGTTCGCGAGAAGGAGGCAATTTGTGCCGCCACCGCCATCACCTCGTCCAGCAAGTTCGCAGCCGGGTAAACCCGCGACACCAACCCCGCCTGCTCTGCTTCCGTGGCGGTCATTGACCGGCCAGTCAACACCAGGTCCATGGTCTTGGCCTTGCCGATCAGCCCGGTCAACCGCTGGGTCGCGCCCATGCCCGGGATGACGCCTAGCTTAATTTCCGGCTGTGCAAAGGTAGCGGTATCAGCAGCGAAAATCATGTCGCACATCATCGCCAGCTCACAGCCTCCGCCAAACGCATAGCCCGCCACTGCGGCAATCGTCGGGGTGCGCAAACGGGTGAAGCCCTCCCAACCGACGAAGTAGTCTTCGTTGAGCACGTCCAGATAGGACTTGCCGCTCATCTCTTTGATATCGGCCCCTGCCGCGAAGAACTCTGCGGTGCCGGTAATGACAAAACACCCAATCCGAGGGTCTCGATCCATTGCTTCCAGATGACTGATCAACTCAGTCATCAGCGCCGAACTCAGCGCATTCTTGACTTCAGGACGGTTGAGCTTGACCAGGACCACTCGATCATGACGTTCCACAAACACGTTCATAGGCATCTCCACTGATTGATGTTGTTCACACTTGGGGCTGTCTCAGGAATCCCAGATCGCGCCATGGGCGGGTATTCCCCGAGCTTCCAACTCTTGCACCAGACGCTGGGTCACCGTTTGGTTGGCAATACAGATCACGGCTTCTGCACCAAAGGCTTGCACTGCACCATAAGCCAACTTCACCAGGTCTGGCTTGCCGCGCTCATCGGTGTCCCAGATCAATGCGCTAGGCTGGGCGCGCAGAATTTCCTCCACCAGTTCATCGCCATAGGTCGTCCTCGGGCTACGGGCAGACCAGATCAACTGAATCGGTACCTGAGCCGCCAGCAGATGCGGCATGACAGGCCCGATGCCGCTGCCAGTGGCGATGTACACCACCGACTTGAACAGGGTTTCTACATTGGCAACACCCGCTGTGGTGATGCCCTTAACCCACACATGTTGCGGCAAGTCCTCGATAAATCGGCCGGTCCAATCCCCTGCGCGGGAAATTATCAGGCGGAAACCCGCCTCGTGTGGCGTGGGAATATTGGCAAAGGAATGCCACTCCAGCAGTGGGTTGCGGCTGATCGCGGTGGATGAACCGGCGAACGGTGTGGTGTGGCTCAAACGCGTAATCACCGCATGCCCGGAAGGCTGTGCGTGTTCAACAGCCACCTTGCGCAGCCGCAGCCAGGGCAGCAGGACGCTCAGGGTCAGCACTGCCAGCATCCAAAACGTAACGCTGTGCAGCAGGCTCGACGTGGTCAGTAA
Source organism: Pseudomonas sp. 910_23 (assembly GCF_052850795.1). NCBI lineage: Bacteria > Pseudomonadati > Pseudomonadota > Gammaproteobacteria > Pseudomonadales > Pseudomonadaceae > Pseudomonas > Pseudomonas sp. 910_23. The sequence goes on from NZ_VXCZ01000026.1 coordinate 17,674, forward strand.
CGTTTGCCACCAGAACAACAGCAACGCACTCCAACCGCCAAACCGATGAACGCGTTCAAACCCATTGTGGAACCGGCCTCGAATACGTGGTTGAGCCATGACCACTATGAGCAGCAATAAGCCGAGCAGCATAACGCTGACCCATAACCCGGCCACCGAAACACTGTCAGGTTGTTGCAGGTAGCGCGTAACCTGCACGCCAACCAGGGCGGCAAACCACCCAGTGGCCGCAAAGGCTGCGCCACTGTGCAGCCCACCGAAGTGGTACACCTTGGCCGCGCTACGCCGCACCTGTAAGGGCCATGTAGGCGGTATTCGCGTTGCCAGCCAGAACAGCCCATTGATCACGTATTGCTGGCGAACGAGAATGGCAACCGACAGGTTGATCAGCACCATGTCCGACAGCGTCTGAACCGTGATGGCGTGCAGGTCCACAGCCAACAGCAAAAACACCAGGTTGCCCATCAGCGCGGCGGCTGCCAGGCGGTTGTAACAGGAAAACATCGGCAGTGACGTCCAGCGACGCCAAAGCGCCGGCTTGGGCGGTACAACGGTACGGATCAGCGTATCAATCATGGCCGGGCTCCCCGGTCGCGAACGCCAGCACCGCCAACTGATTCTCCCGGGCCGTTTGCAGTAACAATGCCTTATCGATCTTGCCCCTCGCTGTCAGTGGAAAATGCTCCACTGCGTAGATCGACTGAGGCACGCAGTAATAGGCCAGGCGCTGTTGGCACGCGGTTTGGCAAGCCTCGATGTCAGTGCTGGCAGGCGAAACAAAGGCCACCAACGTGCGGCTGTCCAGCTTCAAAGTGACGGCGCGCATGCATCCAGCGCCGGCCTCCAGAGCCGCCGACACCGCATCCAGTTCCACGCGAAAGCCGCGGACTTTCACTTGGTCATCCACGCGCCCTAAGTGTTCGAGCTGGCCGTCTCCCACCCAGCGCCCCAAATCTCGTGTGCGGAACATCATGGCGTCGCCACCGAGAAAGGGATCCGGACGGTATCGCTGCTGGGTCAATGCCGTATTGTTCAGGTAGCCTGCTGTCACACCCGCACCACCGGCCCACATCTCTCCCGTTTCACCCAAGGCACAGGCACGCCCCTGCTCATCGAGCACATAGACAGTGTTATTGGGGGTTGGCCGGCCAATAGTCAGTGGCGTGCCTAATACATGCCGGTGCAGCGTGTTGACGATGGTCGTCTCGGTAGGACCGCAGCCGTTGTAGAACGTACAGTGCTCGGCCCACCGATCCGCCAGAGCCTGGGAGCAGGCTTCTCCAGCCACCGCAACGACGTTGAGGTGGGGACACTGTCGAGGCTCAAGGGTGGCCAGTATCGAAGGCGTTGCGATCAACACATTGCACTGTGCGGCCGTCTGCGCGATGTCTTTGCCGCGAATCAGCAAGGTCGCACCATGAGCCAGGCAACCGAGTATTTCCCAAGCCGCCATGTCAAAGCCGATATTGAGAATCTGCCCTACGGTACGACCCGGTGCCATCCCCATCCGCCCAGGTTCAGTGAGCAGAATGTTGCATACGTTACGGTGGCTGACACACACGCCGTTAGGGCGCCCTGTGGTTCCAGATGTAAACAGTACAAAGCACAGATCATCCGGGCCAGCACCGACACGCACGCAATCATTGTCTTCAGCCAGCCATGGCGTTTGAGCAATGAACGTATCCAAATTGAGGCAGCGGTGGGACGCGTCTGCCGGAATGCGCTCCACCAGGCTCGATAAGGTCAGAATCACCGGGCTGGTCAATGATTCGAGGACCATGCCCAATTGCAGGGTGGGTACGATTCTGGCGTCCTGAGGGACATACGCGGCGCCAATCTTTAACACCGCCAGGAGACCGACCAGCATGGGAATCGAGCGCTCGACGAACAATCCCACCGTGTCCCCACGCTTAACACCCTGCCCAAGCAGATGCTCAGCCAATCGATTGGCTTGTCGGTTGAGTTGTTCATAGCTGATACGTTGGCCCGCGCATACCGCAGCTGTCGCCTGGGGTGCCAGCCTCGCTTGCGCTTCGAAGGCGTGGTGCACGTTGGCGTAGGTGGCTCGGGTTGAGAGGCCACAACCCCATTGCTCAAATAAAACCCGCTGCGCGGCAGGCAAATGAGCCAGCGAGATGCAGGAAAAAAACTGTTTATCACTCGGCAAACACGTCATAAGCACCCTCTCACTATTCAACTGCCGGCTGAATGCCGACAGATGCAAGGGTGGATAGAGGGCTGCGCACGAGATTACAGACTCTCAAGGTATACAGACGCTTCCCACGTATTAGCCGGGAAGTTTCTTTGCGCAAAGCGTGGAATAACCTACAGGGACCAACGTCTACTTCAACACACGTGAGTAGACTCATCCCCATGCATGAACTCGACGAACAGTTACACGAACTCATCCCCAGGTTGCGGCGTTTTGCCGTGTCGCTGACGCGCAACAGCAGCAGCGCCGATGACCTGGTGCAGGCGACCCTGGAGCGGGCGATTATCGCCTGGGCTGATAAGCGTGTCGAAGGCGACCTGCGCGCCTGGCTGTTCGCGATCCTCTATCGGCAGTTCCTCGACGCCCATCGCCGCAGCCGACGCTATGCACGTATGCTCGAATTCTTCACCGGGCGCGATGATGCGCAACCGTCGGTGGAGCGCACAGTGATGGCCCAATCCACCCTGCAAGCCTTCGACCAACTCAGCACCGAACAACGCGCCCTTTTGCTGTGGGTGTCCGTGGAGGGTTTGAGCTACAAGGAAGTCGCCGAGATCCTTCAGGTACCCATCGGCACCGTGATGTCGCGCCTGTCCCGTGCGCGCCAAGCGTTGCGTCAGCTCAGCGATGGCGAAATTGCCGGCCCTGCCCTGCGGAGACTCAAATGATCAGCCTGCCCCCCAGCGAACGCGATTTGCATGCCTACGTCGATCACCAACTGCCGGACAGTGACCGCCGCGTGCTTGAAACCTGGCTGGCCAACCACCCCGAAGCGGCCGCCCAGGTCCACGCCTGGCAACAGGACGCGCAATTATTGCGGGCATCCTTGAGCGGTACCCTGCAGCAGGCGAGTAATCCGGCACTGGACCCGGCGTTGATCCGTCAGCGTATCAAGCGTCAGTCCCGCCGCCACTTCGCCAGCGCGGCGGTGTTGCTGATTGCCGTGAGCCTTGGCGGGCTTGGCGGCTGGCACGCCCGCGAAGCCACCCAACCCCAGCCGCTGCCGATGACCGATGCCATGCAGGCTTACCGTCTGTTTGCCCAGGACGGCGTCATGCCCGCCGACTACAACGACGACGGCAGCGGCACTATGCAAGCCTGGCTCGACCGCTATTTCAATCAAGCCCATCGCCTGCCCGACCTGAGCCAGGCAGGCTTCAAACCGGTCAGCGGGCGCCTGCTCACTACCGATCAGGGAGCAGCCGCCATGGTGCTGTACCAAGACCCCCAAGGCCGACGCATCAGCTTTTATATCCGCCCGCCGGGACCGAACAACGGCTTCCTGCCCCGTGGCAGCCGCAGCGCCGATGGTTTGCAGGCCGAGTACTGGTCGGGCGGCGGCTATAACTACGCAATGGTCAGCCCGGCAGACCAGCCCACCCCGGCGCTGATGAAGTTCTAGAAACCCACGTCCAGCACCACGTTGTCCAGGTAGGTGCCGCCGGGTGGTGTGGGCTGGTCGGTGTAGATGCGAGCGTTGTAGTTAAATACCTGGCTGCCTGTGCCCAACCCATTGCCGGGGTTGACCTCCGCTGTGGAACTGGCCCGCCGCGCCGCGCCGACGCTGCCCCAACGTGTGGTGCCGGCGCTTTTGAAGAGGTCATAGGCCAGGTAGTTGCTGCCGGAAACCATGCGTCGGCGCCCGCCGACACTGATCGGGTTCTGGCCGTCGCTCAAGCCCACGGTGTAGGCACTGCCCTTGGTGCAGGCGATATTGATGGTCTGGCCGGTCACTGCGGTAAACCCACTCACCACCGGGGCGCTGCCAAAGCTGATATTCGGCGCGGTGATCTGGCAGTCATTGGTTACGGTCATGCTGACGGTCAGGCTTGCCGTGCCGCTGCCCGTGTCACGCCCCAGGCAAATGCCGCCAACGCCGATTCCCGAGCAATAATTCCACACCCAGGCGATGTTCAATGTCTCGGTGTACAGCCCCGCTGCGATATTGCTGCCGGTAATGCTGCTCAGGTACAACGGCACGGTTTTCGCCCCGGGCCCGGCGATCAGGCCAATGCTCTGGGCAATGCCGCCCGCGCCCCCAAAATCGAATTGAGTGCCGCGGGTGATGGGATAACTGGTGCTGTTGTTGCCATAAATCGTGTAGCCAATCACATCACCGGTCGGCCCGACCATGCCGGCGGTGGACGAGGTGATCGTGGCGTAGAAGTGGTCGGTGGACACCAGCAGCGAAATCAACGCCTGGGTGCAACTCAATCCGGAGTTGGTGGTAGAGCTGGTTTGCGCGGCAGTGCGCACCGTCATCGAGCTGATCGAACCGAAACTGGCCGGCACCGTGGAAACCACCGAACACACCGCCATCACCTGCCCGGAAAATAACAGCCCTGCCCCATACATCCATGCCTTGCCCCTCACCCGCAGTCTCCTTGCTCAAGCACTCACTGGCACACCAACGGCCCGATCAGGGGCACGTCCTGTTGCTGCTCATCGATAGCGAATGTCGCCTGGCAGGTGCGCCCCTCACTGAGGGTGACCTGCAAAGTATTGTGGGCGCTGAGGTTTTCCAGATAGACCAGCCCATCCCACCCCACCACCGCCTGGGTGTTGCTTTGCTCGTGCACCACCAGGCTGCCCAGCGGTAGCTCATGATGCTGGCGATCCACCAGGGTGATACTGGCGGCGAGCACCCGGCGCAGCGGGAACTCCAACAGATAGCCGCTGCCCCGGCGTACCGACACGCGCTGCTCCACATTGGGGCTCTGCACGTTCGCCGGCAGGTTCAACGGGTCAATTTCATATTTGCCGCGGTAATACGCGCTGCTCCATGGCACCAGCAAATGACCGTTGCGGTCGGTCTGGCCCACCTGCTGGTTTTCGTAGCGCACTGGAATCCCGGCGAACCCCTGGGTACTCACCACCACAAACGCGTCATTGATACGGTTGGCAGCAAAGGTTTCGCCGCCCATCCACACCAGCGAGCCGCTGGCATCCGCCCAGCGCGTTTGGGCGTCACTGCTGCCGTACACGCCGGCCTGCAACTGCACTGACTGCAAGCGCCAGGTCAGGTCGGCCTGCCGATAGCTTGGCGCATCGCCCTGGGCATAGCCGAGGTTGTAGCCCACGCCGCCTTCGCTGGGCACCGCGCGGCTGTAGTTGATGCGCTGGCGACTGGCGCCGTCCTTGCTGCGCTCGGTGCTCAAGGCCAGGCTGCCGTTGAGGTCGAACGGGATCACCAGTTGCGCCTGCATGGCCCAGTTGCTGTCGCCGATTTCGCGGTTGGCCGACAGGTAGAAGCTGGTGTTGCGCCACAGCGGTTTGCTCCAGCTGAGGTTGAGCAGCCGCGTGCGCGAATCGTCTGCCGCCTGCACGTCGAAATACCCCAGGCCCAGGCTGCCGAAACGTTGAAGGTTGAGGCTCAGCGTCACCTGCTCGCTGCGCTTGCTGAGGCTGGCGTAAGGGGTGTCGACCAGGGTCAGGTCGGCGTAGTCATCGCGCCGTTCAACGCGCTGGTACATCAGGCTGTAGCGCGTGCTGTTGTACTGGTAGCCAAGGCTGAGTTGCTGGCCGCTGCGGCTGTCGAACTGGCTCTGGCTGAGGGCGGTATTGAGCACGCCGAAGTTGCCCAGGCGCAGGTTGGCGCCAAGCCCGCCGAGGGTCAGGTCGCTGGATGCTTCGGCATGGCTTTCCAGGGTCAGGCTGTCGGAATAGCCATAGCGAAAGGTGCCACTGGTTACGCCCGGCCCGTAACCGAAATCGCGCAGGGTGTAGTCACGGCGCAAGGTACCGGCAGCCACGGAAAAATCCGTCAGGCCTTGTTGCAGCAAGGTGCTGGTGACGTAGAACGGCACCGTGGTCGACACCTGGCGCCCGAGGGCGTCGGTGGTCACCACGACAGCCTCCCCGGCGCCGTTGATAAATGGCACGTTGGTCAGGGTATAAGGCCCGGGTTGCAGCTGCGCGGTGTCGGATTTATAGCCGTTGATAAACAGGTCCACCGACGAGGGCACCGCCGCCTCACCGGCGAACTGCGGCAAAGGGTAAGTGACCAGGTCCGGGCGCACGGCAAAGTCCCGGGACACTTGCACCCCGCCCAGACGCACCGAACTGCTCCAGGGCAGCGAGCCGCTGATCACGTCGCCCGCCTCGTAGGTGAGCAGGCGCTCATCATCGGAAAATCGCCAGGTGGTGTCGTAGCGCCGGTAACCGTTGCCGAGGGTACTGTCGGTGATGCCATCAGCCAGGGTCTGGCGCACCTGCCCGGTGTTGGACAAGGTGCCCCAGGTGTCGAACAGCCGCACTTCGTTCCAGGCGGCGAGGTAGCTGCCGCCGTCATCGGTGTCGTTGAAATACACGTCATAGTTGAGCAAGGCGCCGAAGCTGCTCATGGCCTGGGTGCGCGGATAGGTATTGCGATTGCCGATAAACTGCGCCTGCAACCAGGATGGCGGTACATCCAGCAATAGGCGCTGGCCATTGCTGTCGTAGTCGCTGTGCAGCCCAGGCACCTGGTCCAGGGCCACGCTGCCGACAGGCTCGCCGGGCAATTTCATACCCACGTCCTGCAGCGCGCTGGCGGGCACAAACAACTGGCCGGCGCGCTGGTCGACCGCAATGACGCGGCCGGTGTCCATCTGGTTGACCACCAGTTCCAGAAACAGCTGTGCATCGGCGACTGCCTCCATGCTGCCCGGCGGCGGCGGCAAGTCGCCTGCCATCGCAGCGCCCCACAGCCCGCTTGCCACTGCCACCGACGGCCATAAACCCCGAGCCCAACCACGACTCACCATGGCGTTGTGTCCTTCAATGGACATCTCCATCCTGTTAAAACCCGGGCGTATGCCCGTAGCGCTACCTGACGGTTATCGCTTGGGCGCCAGGCTTTCCAATTGCGGCGCACCGTTGACCCTGACCTGCAACGGCTGGTCGGCCGATACGGCATCCGGCACCGGCCAGCGCATACTCGCGCCCGGCAGCACATAGCCGAGCAAACCTTCTACCAGCGGCCGGGTCTGCCCGCCTTGTTTGAACGACGCATCGGTGAGCCGCGCATGCACGGCGCCCTGATTGCGCACCTCGATGTAACTGCGCCCGCCTACGTTGACCTTTTGCCAGCTCAAGTCCGGCTTGCCGGCACCCTTGGGGTCGCGTTGACGTGTGGCGTCGTCCTTGCTCCACAACCCGGCGCCGTAGGCAAACAAGGGCACCGAATAGCGCATCTGGAAGCGAATCGCTGCCGCCGTGTTCTTGCCTTCCGGCGGCGCCGGCACCTGCAGCGCCGAGGGGATTTCATCGATGATGATGCGATAGGCCAGCTCCTGTCCCGGCGGTACTTCGCGGGTTCGGGTCAGGCGCACCAGTTGCTTCTGGCCGGGCTCGATTTTGGCCACCGGCGGGCTGCCGATCACGTCGCGCTGGTTTTGGTACTGCTCGTCGAAACCGTTCTGGCTCCAAGCAAATACGCGGATCTGCAGGTTGGCCGTTTCCGTGCCACGGTTCTCCAACCACAGCGCGCTGGCCTGTTGATCGGCCTCCAGCACCGGGTCGATGGGCCAGATCAGCACCGAACTGGCCGCCTGCACCAGCCCTGCGCCACACAAAAGCCCCAAGGCAATACCCGCGGCCCACCACCGCCGGGAAGTTGAATGCATAAATCCACTCCTCAATACCGTTAGCCCTACCACGACAGCTGCACCTGCAGCGTGTCGCTGTACGTCCCCCCAGGCTGATTGCCGGGTAATACCACCCGCCCGTAAATCGGCAGGCTGATGTTGTTGGCATCGCTGTAAGTCACGCTGACGCTCTGGCTGACGCCCAGGCTCTGGCTGAACGCCGCATCGCGAAACAGTTGATAGGCCACCCGCGCGCTGCCGCTGTTGAGCTGCAAATTGCGCCCGGCGCTGTTGTAAAGGCCGCCATCCACACTCATGGTCAGCGCCACCCCCGGAGTGCATTGCAAGGTCACACCGCCAGTAAGGGCTGCCGTGACCGTACCGGTGGCCAATGCCGAATAGCTGCCATAGGCCAACGCGCCGTAGTTGGAGCCGCCGCCCACGATCAGGCAACCGGGAGTAATGGTCGCGCTGACCTGAAAGCTCTGGCTGGTCGCTGCCGACAACGGCAACGGCAGCGCCAATCCACAGGCCACCCCCAGCCTGAGCCACAGGGTCAGAACGTCAGCTCCACGGCCACGGTATCGGTGTAAGTACCTGCCGGCAGGCCCGCCTTGCCCACCGCGCGACCGTAGAGGTTGACGGTTTGTGCCACGCCGGTACTGGTGGCGAGCGTCACCACGCCATCGATCGCCAACAGCGCGGAACGCCCGCTGTCAGTGTAGAAATCGTAAGGCACGAAGTTACCCGCCCCATCGGCCAGCGCACGGGTGCCCCCCGGCGAGGCGCCATCATGGGCGCCGGCACGCACCGTCACCGTTGGCGTGGTACCGGCTGAACACAGAATCGACAGCGCCCCGCCGGTGCCGGTGCCGCCCAGCAACTGGGCGTCGGCATTGGTAAACAGGCTGTTGGTGGTGCCGAAGTTCAAGCTACCGAAATTCAGCCCGGTAGCCGCCCCGGAGCCGTTGACCTGGCAACTGGCGATCAAGGTCAGGCTCGAACTGATCTGCCCGGTAACCGTGGTCGCCGCATTCAGGCTGGAGGCCAGCGCCAGGCCCAGGGCACATACGCCCATTCGCGATACGAGTACATGCATGATATCCATCCTCATGGTTTACCAATCCAGAGTCACCGTCAGGGTGTCTGTGTAGATGCCGGCCGGTAGGGCCCTGGTATTCGCCACCACGGAGCCGAATACCGGGATGGGTACCTGCGCGCCCTGGGTCACGACGAAATTGCGTTGCTGGCCGATGCGGTAGGCACTCTGGCCCAACGCATCGGCCCATAGCCGATAGGGAATGGTCTGGCGCCCGTTGCTCAAGCGGCGCGTGGTGCCGTCGCCATGGGCGCCACCGTCGATGGTCACGGTAAAACTGCTGACCAACGACGGGTTGCAGGAGACCGACAGCGGCGCTTTATCGCCATCGGCAATGGTCGCGCCCAAGGTGTCGTTCCAGGTCGGTCCCTGGCTGCCGAAATCCAACAGCGCAGTGCCACCGTCCGGCGTCACTGGCGCGCGTTCCACGCCTTTGCTGACTTCGCAACTGGCGGTAATCACCAACCGCGCATGAATCTGCCCGTTGACCACAGCCGCCTGCGCGTCCTCGGCCAGCAACAGCAGGCCGCCCAAGGCCGCGATGGCCAGATAGCGGCTTACCATGTGACCGTGACCTTGAGCAGGTCGGAATAACGCCCCACCGCAGGGATGTCTTTGAGCGGTTCAATGCGGCCATACAACGGCAGATCAACCGAGCCGGTGTCCGGTACGCGGCCGCTGACCGGCACGTCCACCGGCAAGGGGATCAACCGGGCTGCGTCGGCATAAATGCGATAAGGAATGGGCTTGCTTGCGGGCATCGCATTACTGAGGTAACGCACTTCGCCCACGCCACCGTGCAGGCCGCCGTCAACGCGCATTTGGTAAGGCGTGTCGGGGTTGCACTCCAGGCGCGGCTGGCGCTGGCTGATCAGGGCCGCACTCAGGGGGCCGGCCGGGTCATCCAGACGCGGGCCGCTGCCGAAATCCAATACGCCAAGTTGCTCGATGCCCGCATTGCGAGTGGTGCCCACCAACTGGCAACCCCGCTGCACGTCGAGGCGCACCTCCACCTGGAGTTGCGCAGCAGAAGCCGTGTTGCAGAGCATCGCGCCCATGACAGCCAATACCGCCGGTCCCTTCACTGCCCCAATTCCTTATACAGGGGTAACAACCTTGTATGAGGTTAGCCAGTTAACGCGAAAGTGCCAGTTTGCAAGGGTCGGCGCCCTTCACTGTTGGTCAAATGGCATCGAGCGTCCTACAGTGAGCGACCACCGCAATACAGAGTGATTATTCTTGGCCGTGCTTGCCCTGTTCCAGCGCCTGCTGGGTAAAAAATCCGACGCCTGGGGCGCCTCGCCCATTCCTGCCTATTTTCAGACAAAGGCCGAACAACAGGGCTACACCCTCAGTGACGGCCAAATCCGGGCGATTACCGCCCTGAATCGGGAGGCCCAGCACCTGCTTTATGGCCAGGCCACGCGCAGCCTGTACCTGCACGGCCCGGTAGGTCGCGGCAAGAGCTGGCTGCTGGATGGTTTTTTCCAGGCGCTGCCCATCGCCGAGAAGCAACGCGTGCATTTCCACGACTTCTTTGCCCGGCTGCACCAGGGCATGTTTGTGCACCGCGAGCATGAGGATGCCTTGGGCGTCACTCTGGATCAGTTGCTCGCTGATTGCCGTGTGCTGTGTTTTGACGAGTTCCATGTGCACGATATCGGCGATGCAATGCTCATCAGCCGCTTGTTCAAGGCCCTGTTCCAACGCGGCGTGCTGGTATTGGTAACGTCCAACTACCCGCCCGAAGGGTTGCTGCCCAACCCGCTGTATCACGAACGATTCAAACCGGTGATCGACCTGATCGCCGCACGCATGGACGTGCTGGAAGTCAGCGCGCCCCAGGACTTTCGCAGCCTGCCCCAGGCCCACGCCCAACAACGTTTCACCCGCGGCCACTATGTGTGGCCGGGTACACCGGCGCAGCGGGAGAGCCTGGGTGTGCCTGCCACCAATGGCCCGGCGCAAACCCTGACGGTTGGCAATCGGCAGTTGTTGTGCCGAGACCATCAGGCGCGGACCATCCTGTTCACCTTCAATGACCTGTGTGAACAGCTCACCGCCGTGATGGATTACCTGCTGCTGTGCCAGGACTTCGACCACTGGATCATCGACGGCTTGCCGCAGTTGGCCGAATGCCCTATCGCCGTGCAACAGCGTTTTATCAACCTGGTGGACGTGCTCTACGATCAGGACAAACACCTGACCCTCATGGGTCACCAGCCGCTGGATAAAGCCCTGGAAGGCCAGGCCATCGACCTCGCCCGCACCGCCAGCCGCCTGCAGCAGTTGCACATGCTCTGCCCGCAAACCGCACCCGAGCCGCTATCATGAGCGCCTTTTACGCCCCCTTCCGAGTGCCGCGCTGTTCATGAATACCCTCGCCCAACTCAAGGCCGGCCAATTGGCCGGCGCCAAGCGCCTGGACCTGGCCTGCGGGCTGACCGAGTTCCCCCGGGAAATCTTCGACCTGGCCGACTCCCTGGAAATCCTCAATCTCACCGGCAATGCCTTGAGTAGCCTGCCCGAGGACCTGCACCGCCTGACGCACCTGCGTGTGCTGTTTTGTTCGGACAACGCGTTTACCGAGCTGCCGGCGTGCCTGGGGCAGTGCGCGAAGTTGAGCATGATCGGCTTCAAGGCCAACAAGATCGGCCATGTGCCCGCCGCCGCCCTGCCGCCGCAGTTGCGCTGGCTGATCCTCACCAACAACTGCATCAGCCAATTGCCGGATGAACTGGGTCAGCGCCCGTTGCTGCAAAAGTTGATGCTGGCCGGTAACCAACTGACGCAATTGCCGCAAAGCCTGGCCCACTGCCAAAACCTGGAACTGATCCGCATCGCCTCCAACCGCTTGACCCACCTGCCGCAGTGGCTGCTGAAGCTGCCAAGCCTGACCTGGCTGGCCTACGCCGGCAACCCGGTGGAAATGGCCGTGACAGTGACGGGCGAAGATGGGACGCCGAACATTCCCTGGTCTGAACTGGAACTGGGAGAAGTATTGGGCGAAGGCGCTTCCGGGATCATTCACAAAGCAATCTGGAAACCCCAGGCGCTGCCGGTCGCGGTCAAGCTATACAAAGGCACCATCACCAGCGACGGGTCACCGCTGCATGAAATGCAAGCCTGCATTGCCGCCGGGCTGCATCCCAACCTCATCAAGGTGCAAGGCCGTGTCATCGGGCACCCGCAAGATCAGGCAGCATTGGTCATGAGCCTGATCGACCCGAGCTACCGCAACCTCGCGGCGCTGCCTAGCCTGGCGTCCTGCACCCGGGACATCTACGAAGCCGATACCCGTTTCAGCCTCGACGTGGCGCTGCGCATGGCACGAGGCATCGCTTCGGTGGCGGCGCACTTGCACCGTCAGGGGATTACCCACGGTGACCTGTATGGCCACAACATCCTGTGGAATGTGACGGGTGATTGTTTGCTCGGAGACTTCGGCGCGGCGTCATTCCATGCCACGGCCGACACCTTGGAAACCAGGGCGTTGCAGCGTATTGAAGTGCGCGCGTTCGGGGTGTTGCTGGGGGAGTTGTTGGATCGAGGTGAAGGGGCAGTAAATGAGGATCTGGTTGAACTGCAAAAAAGCTGTTGCCAGCCCGATGTGTTGGCGCGGCCAAGCTTTGAAGAAATCGACGGCGTACTGAGCGCTATCTAACACCGCTGGAACAATGTGGGAGGGGGCAAGCCCCCTCCCACTATGCAGTGATGACTAGCCAGCCAGGCCGACAAACATATCCTGCACATCATCATGGTTATCCAGGCCTTCCAGGAACGCCTCGACTTCGGCCATCTGCTCATCGGTCAAACCACTGACCGGGTTCTTCGACAGGTAACCCAGCTTGGCCGACAGCACGGTGAAACCCTGCTCTGGCAAAGCTTTCTGCACGGCATCCAGGTCGGTGGTTTCGGTGATGAACAGGGTGGTGCCCTCTTCTTCACCGTCTTCAAAATCCTGGGCGCCAGCTTCGATGGCGGCCATTTCCGGATCAGCATCAGGGGTGTCCGGCGATGCTTCAATCAGGCCGACGTGGTTGAAATCCCACGCCACCGAACCGGAAGCGCCCAGCTGGCCCTTGCGGAACGCCACGCGGATTTCCGCCACGGTGCGGTTGATGTTGTCGGTTACGCACTCAACGATCAGGGGCACCTGGTGCGGGGCAAACCCTTCGTAGGTCACACGGTGGTACTGCACGGTTTCACCGAGCAGACCGGCACCCTTCTTGATCGCACGATCCAGGGTTTCCTTGGGCATCGAGGCTTTCTTGGCCTGCTCCACCACCAGGCGCAGGTGCGCGTTTGTCGCGGTATCGGCGCCGTTGCGGGCGGCGATGGTGATCTCTTTTACCAGCTTGCCGAAAATCTTGCCCTTGGCATTGGCTGCCGCTTCTTTATGTTTGACTTTCCACTGTGCGCCCATGACTCACTCTCTACTTTCCATGGCGCCGAAACGTCTACTGGCCGGCGCTTTGGGGGCAGAGTTTATAGCGCAAGAACACGCTAATCCACCAAAAAACCGGCCAGGTGCCTCAGGTGCGCAGGGGTTTGATGGTGGCACTGCGATCCGGTATGAAGTCCCCCACCTGCGCCAGAACAGCGGGCCTGGCGTTCCAGTAGGGCATCAATACCAGTGAAGAAAACAGCGCCGCGCCGGCAAACACGATAAACACCGTGACGGTATCGAAGTAGCCCGGCAGCAAACCGCCCAGGATCGCGCCCACCGAACCGCAACCATTCACAAACCCTGCCGCCGTGGCGCCGGCTTTGGCAGTGCCGAAGTCAATGGCAGCGGTGCTGCTGATCATCGAGTCCGGACCGTACAGAGTCAGGCCCATGACAAACAGCAAGGCCATCACCAGCACCACACTGCCGGTGTGCAGCGCGCCCATGAACAACGCCAGGGCCACGGTCAACGCCAGCAGGCTCAGCACACAGGCCGGCATACGCCGGGCGCCGAACAGTTTGTCGGAAGCCAGGCCGATCAGTACCGGCCCGAGCAAACCGGCCAGCTCAAACGCGGTGGGCACGATGGCCGCGCCGACCTTGCCCACCGACGGCATCTGTTCGTAGACGATTACCGGGCCCCACAGCAAAATCGCGTAGCGCGCCGGCTTGAGCAGGAAATACGCCAGCCCCAGCGTCAACACCGTGCGGTTGCGCAAGATAGCGCGCAACGGTTCAAGCACACTGATGCGCTGTTCGGCGGCCCTGTTCTCGGCACTCATGAGCGGCTCGGGCTCCACCGCTGGCAAACCCACATCCTGGGGGGTATTGCGCTGGAAAATAAAGAACAGCACGGCCACCACCGCCACCACCGCAGCACTGGAGATAAACGCCGCGTGCCAACTACCGATCAGGGTGTAGGCCCACCAGCCGGCGAACGGTGAAGCCACCAAGCCGCCAAAGGCATAGCACGAACTCCACAGCCCCAACACCCGCCCACGCTGCTGGGCCGGGAAGAAACTACCGAGGTTCTTGCACAACCCCGACCAGCCGGTGGACTGCGCCAACCCCTGGATCAACATGCAGGTGACAAAGATCGGCAAGGTCGCAAACGTGCCCATCACCAGCGCGGCGGCGGCGGAAACCAGCAAGCCGCCAAGCACCACCACCCGTGGCCCGAAGCGGTCGGCGAGCATGCCCCAGGTGAACTGGCCCACGGCGTACGCGGCGAGATACAAGCCATCGAGGTTGGCCATCATCATTTTATCGAGGGGGAAGCTTGGGTCGTCGCCGATCCCCAGTTTTGCCACCGAGAAGGCTTTGCGGGTGAAATAGAACGCGGCGTACGCCAGCCAGGTGATGGCGAAAATCTGCACGCGCCAACGCTTGATGCTACCCATAGGGATATTCATGGTGGTTCTGACCTCAGGTGTGAGTGTGCCGGCAGAATCGAAAGAAAACGCCTGTTTTTTTTATGGTTGAGCACTGCAATGCCGGGCCTTGGAGGGCGCGGTATTGGTCAGATGAACGCGGTGTGCCTGCGCCCATGGCCGTCGAGGTTGTAGGACTCAACCTACGGCGGCTGAGGTGCATCAAAGCAATGGCTGACTAATAGGTAAAATCGATTTATCGTATTTCAAATATAAGCTCAGCTTGTAAGAGGACGTGCCATGTCGGTTTCCCATGCCCAACTCAAAGCCTTCCATGCGGTGGCCGTGCACGGCAGTTTTACCGGCGCCGCCGAGCGCCTGTTCCTGACCCAGCCCGCGATTTCCGACCAGGTGCGCAAACTCGAAGAGCGCTTCGGCGTGTTGCTGTTTCACCGCAACAAACGTTCGGTACGCCTGACCGACCTGGGCGAACGCCTGCTGGGCATTACTCAGCGCCTGTTTGTGATCGAGGCGCAAGCCGAAGAATTGCTGCAAGACTCCCGCGCCCTGCTCACTGGCACCCTCACCCTGGCGGTGGATGCACCCGTACATGTACTGCCACAGATTGCTCGCTTCTGCCGGCTGTACCCGGGAATCAGCGTGAAGATCGAAACCGGCAACACCGATGAGTCGTTGTTGCGCCTGTACAACTACCAGGCCGACCTGGCGCTGTTGGGTCGCGATGTCGACGATGCGCGCCTGCTGTCGCTGCCATTGCCCGACGATCAACTGCTGGCGTTTGTCGCCCGCAACCATCCCTGGGCCGGGCGCGAGTCCATCTGCCTGGCCGACCTGGATGACACGCCCTTGGTGCTGCGGGAAATCGGCTCGGTGACCCGTCAGACCCTGGAGCAGGAAATGCGCCAGGCCGGCCTGCGCATTCGCCCGGCGATTCAGGTTGAAGGCCGCGAAGCCGCGCGTGAAGCGGTGGTGGTGGGCATTGGCGTGGGCGTGGTGTCGGCTGCAGAGTTCGGCGCCGACGCTCGGGTGTACGCCATGCCGATCCGCGACTGCACTCAACGCATGAAGGAAACCCTCGTCTGCCTGAAAGAACAGAGCTCACGTCGCGTGGTGGCGAGCTTTTTGGAGATCGTGCGTGACAGCCTCACGCCAACTCGAAAAAAGCCTGAATCAAGCGCAGCGAACGGCGCCGCTCCATGCAGCCGAGCGTATGCCGGTTCAGCAGGCCATCGCCCAGGATCGGCACAGCGTGTACCCGCGGGTCCGGGCTGACCTCCATCGACGACACCACCCCTACCCCCAGTTCGGCCGCGACGGCTTCGGTCACGGCTTCACGGCTGTCCAGTTCCAGCAGCACCCTGGGCTGCACATTCGCCGCCAGGCACGCGTCATCGAACGTGCGCCGGGTAATGGAACTGGGTTCACGCAGCACCATGATCACCTCATGCAGCTGCGCCAGTTCAATCCCGTCGGGCTGCTTTGCCCACGGATGCGCTGCCGGCACCAGGGCACAAATCCGTGACTCGTCCAGAGGTTGCAGGTGCAAGCCATTGCGCGGCTCCACCTCGGTGAGCACTGCCACATCGGCATGTTCGGACAGCAGCGCCGCCAGGGTTTCCTGAGCGTTGCCCAGGCGCAGGTTCACGGTAATGCCCGGGTAGCGCGAACGCAGGCTGGCGATCATCGGCATCACCAGGTGCGGACCATCCGCCGCCACCTCCAGACGCCCAGTGAGCAACTGACGGTTGGCCTCCAGCATGGTCTGCGCCTCATCCACCAAACCGAAGATCGCCCGGGTGATGGCCGCCAGGCGTGCGCCCTCTTCGGTCAACTCCACCCGGCGGGCGGTACGGCGCAACAGCGCAATCTGGTAATGCTCTTCAAGCGCCTTGATATGCCCGGTTACCGCCGGCTGGCTGATGAACAGCCGCGCCGCAGCACGGGTAAAACTGCCCTCGCGGGCCACGGCATCGAATGCACGCAGTTGAAACAGGTTCATAGCTATCGGCCTCACTGATAGCTCGCATAACAACAAACAATTTGATTGATAACAAGCCAAACTGCAATTTAGGCGCCGTAGCTTCAACCCCGACCCTTGCGAGGATTTGAGATGACCACTGCCGCGCCGATCCTGTTGACCCCTGGCCCCCTGACCACTTCGACCCGCACCCGTCAGGCGATGATGGTGGATTGGGGGTCATGGGATGATCGCTTCAACCAGCTCACCGCCAGCGTCTGCACGCAGCTGCTGGCGATCCTCAATGCTGCCGACAGCCATCATTGCGTGCCGTTGCAGGGCAGCGGCACCTTCGCCGTCGAAGCCGCCATCGGCACGCTGGTCCCGCGCAATGGCAAGGTGTTGGTGCTGATCAACGGCGCCTACGGCAAGCGCCTGGCGAAGATTTGCGAAGTGCTCGGTCGCTCGTTCAGCACCTTTGAAACCGCTGAGGACGAGCCCACCACCGCTGCCGATGTAGATCGCCTACTGCAGGCTGACGCGGCCATCACCCACGTCGCGTTGATCCATTGCGAAACCAGTACCGGCATTCTCAACCCGCTGGCGGAGATCGCCCAGGTCGTCAAACGCCACGACAAGCGCCTGATCATCGATGCCATGAGTTCTTTCGGCGCGCTACCGATTGATGCTCGCGAAGTGCCGTTCGAGGCGCTGATCGCCGCCTCGGGCAAATGCCTGGAAGGCGTACCGGGCATGGGCTTTGTCTTTGCCGAAAAAGCTGCGCTGGCCGCCTCCCAGGGCAACTGCCATTCCCTGGCAATGGACCTGTTCGACCAGCACACCTATATGGCCAAGACCGGACAATGGCGTTTCACCCCACCGACCCACGTCGTCGCGGCCCTGCATGAAGCGTTGCTGCAATACGCCGAAGAAGGCGGCCTGCCCGCCCGTCATCAACGCTACGCCGACAACTGTCAGGCACTGCTGGACGGCATGGCTGCGCTGGGCCTGCGCAGTTTCCTGCCGGCGGCGATCCAGGCGCCGATCATCGTCACCTTCCACGCACCAAAAGACCCGCGCTACCAGTTCAAGGACTTCTACGAACGGGTCAAGGCCAAGGGTTTCATCCTTTACCCCGGCAAGCTGACCCAGGTGGAAACCTTTCGCGTGGGCTGCATCGGCCATGTCGATGCGGCCGGTATGCAGGCGGCGGTCAAGGCTATCGCCGACGTGCTGCAAGAAATGGAAGTGCTGGACATTTGACTGCCCCCATTACCCACAGGACCTGAACCATGAACTATCAAAACCCCAACACCCTCCAGGCCGTTATCCTCGACTGGGCCGGCACCGTGGTCGACTTCGGCTCCTTCGCCCCCACGCAGATCTTTGTCGAGGCGTTTGCCGAGTTCGACGTGCAAGTCTCTATCGAAGAAGCCCGTGGCCCGATGGGCATGGGCAAGTGGGACCATATCCGCACTCTCTGCGACCAGCCGCAAGTTGCCGAGCGCTACCGCAAGGCCTTCGGCCGCACCCCGACCGATGATGACGTGACCGCCATCTACCAGCGTTTCATGCCGCTGCAAATCGAGAAGATCGCCGAACATTCAGCCCTGATCCCCGGCGCCCTCGACACCCTGGCCGGCGTGCGCGCCCAAGGTATCAAGATCGGCTCCTGCTCCGGCTATCCCAAGCAGGTGATGGACAAGGTCGTCGCCCTGGCCGCCACCAACGGCTATGTCGCCGACCACGTGGTCGCGACCGATGAAGTCCCCAACGGCCGCCCGTGGCCGGCCCAGGCCCTGGCCAACGTGATCGCCCTGGGCATTGATGATGTGGCCGCGTGCGTGAAGGTCGACGACACCGTGCCGGGTATTCTCGAAGGCCGTCGTGCCGGGATGTGGACCGTAGCGCTGACCTGTTCGGGCAATGCCCTGGGCCTGACCTACGAGCAATTTCGCGCCCTGGACAGCGCCACACTGGCCAGCGAGCGTCAGCGTATCGAAGCGATGTTCCAAGCCTCGCGCCCGCATTACCTGATCGATACCATCAACGACCTGCCGAATGTCATCGCCGACATCAACGCACGCCTGGCACGCGGGGAAATGCCGCAAAGTTACTGACCAGGATCAAGGCAACGGCATTGGCAACGAGCGAAGCGCTCAAAACGGGCATACAGTTAACGTACTCCGTCGCCAAAGAACGGAGGTATGCCCTGATGAGTGAGGAACACAGCAATGCCGTGGAAAAATTCCGATACGCGCTACAGCACCATGTCGATTGCGCTGCACTGGTTGATGGTAGTGCTGCTGGCGGTGGTCTACGCCTGCATTGAGTTACGCGGGCAATTCCCCAAAGGCAGCGGTGCGCGCACGCTGATTGTGGAAATGCACTTTATGTTCGGACTCACCGTGTTTGTGCTGGTGTGGCTGCGCCTGTTCGCACGCAGCCTGGGGGTGGCGCCGAAGATCGTGCCGGCACCGCCGCCATGGCAGAGCCTGCTGGCGAAGCTGATGCATGGGGCGCTGTATGCGTTGATGATCGGGTTGCCGATTGCCGGTTGGTTGATCGTCAGTGCCAAGGGGCATTCGGTGATGTTCTATGGGATGGAGTTACCGCCGCTGATTGCAGAAAACAAGGCGTTGGCCGAGGAGATTGAAGGCTGGCACGTGCTGTTCGCCCAGATCGGTTACTGGCTGATCGGGCTGCATGCGCTGGCGGGGATCGTTCACCATTATGTGATGCGCGATAACACTGCCTTGCGAATGATGCCGGGCGGGCACAATCCCACCCGTTGACACCTACAGGAAACCTCGGCGGCCTTGCAGGCCGCCAGTGTGGATGAAGATCAGCCGCGCGCCGGGGGCAAAGCGTCCGGCCTCGATCTGTTGCTTCAATGCCAGCAGCGCCTTGCCGGTGTAGAGCGGCTCCAGTGGCACACCGCAGGCCCGTTCGGTGCGCTCGATAAAGTCGAGCAGCAGCGGATCGACCTTGGCAAAGCCGCCACGGCAGGCGTCCAGCAACTCATAACCGGTCTGCACAATCGCACTCACATTCTGCGCCACGCCATGATCATCCGGCACAGCCATTGCGCCGTACACCGGATGCGCGCCGACCTCCGCCAACACCAGCCCGGCCAGGGTAGTACCGGTGCCCGCCGCCAGCCACCATGCGTCGTAATCCGTCCAACCGAGGTGGCTCAACTGCGCCCGCGCCTGCTCCACCAACACCCCACAGCCCAGCGCACCGTCCAGACCACCACCGCCTTCGGGTATCGGATAAAGGTCGGGATACTGCTCGCGCCAGGGCAGCCAGAAACCCGGCTCATGCCGCGCCCGATAACCGCCGTAGCCCAGCCAATGCAGTTGCATGCCGAAGGTCTTGAGGTCGAGCACCGTGGGAGTGTCTTGGGGATGGCCGCGCAACAGGCCGACCGTGGGAAAATCAAAGCGCTTGCCCGCCGCTGCCAGTGCGTGCAGATGGTTGGAGTGAGCCCCGCCAAGGCTGATAACCCCTTTGGCGCCGGTAGCGCGGGCCTGAGCCAAGTGTTCGGTAAGTTTGAACCACTTGTTGCCGCTGATCAGCGGGTCGATGCGGTCCAGGCGCAGCACGGCCAGCTCGATGCCGTTCAGCCAATCAAGCTGCACAGGTTCAAGGGGCGCATAAGGCAGCCAATCGAAAGGGCCCATCGGCAGGTATCTGAATGAGAAAGGGGCGGCAAGTCTAACACCGCCCCTGTTGTCGCCTTACAACTCGGCCGCCAGGCGCGAGCCCTGGTTGATGGCGCGCTTGGCGTCCAGCTCGGCCGCCACATCGGCGCCGCCGATCAGGTGCACGTTCTGGCCGGCAGCGACCAGGCCGTCATGCAGTTCGCGCAGCGGGTCCTGGCCGGCGCAGATGACAATGTTGTCCACCGCCAGCACCTGCGGTTCACCCTCGGCGCCGATGCGGATATGCAAGCCTGCGTCATCGATCTTCAAGTACTCGACACTGTTGAGCATCTGCACCTGTTTGTTCTTCAAACCGGTACGGTGAATCCAGCCGGTGGTCTTGCCCAGGCCGTCGCCAACCTTGGAAGCCTTGCGTTGCAGCAGGAACACCTCGCGGGCCGGCGCATGGCGCTCGGGCTTGATCCCGGCCACCCCGCCACGTGCTTCCAGTTGGGTATCGATGCCCCACTCTTTCCAGAACGCCTCGCGATCCAGGCTGGTAGACACGCCTTGGTGTACGAGGAATTCCGATACATCGAAACCGATGCCGCCGGCACCGATAACCGCCACACGCTTGCCCACCGGCTTGCGCTCCAGGATCACATCCAGGTAGCTCAAAACCTTGGCGTTCTCGACGCCCGGGATCGCCGGGGTGCGCGGCGCGATACCGGTGGCCAGGATCACCTCGTCATAACCACCTGCCACCAGCTGCTCGACGCCCACACGAGTGTTGAGGCACAGCTCTACGTGAGTGGTCTGCAATTTGCGTTTGAAGTAACGCAGGGTTTCGAAAAACTCTTCCTTACCCGGCACACGCTTGGCGATATTGAACTGGCCGCCAATCTCGCTGGCGGAATCGAACAAGGTCACCTGATGCCCACGCTCAGCGGCAACAGTGGAAGCGGCCAGACCGGCAGGGCCGGCGCCGACCACCGCGATTTTCTTGATCTGCTTGACGGGCAGGTAATTGAGTTCGGTTTCATAGCAGGCGCGCGGGTTGACCAAACAGGTGGTCAGCTTGCCGCCGAAGGTGTGGTCCAGGCACGCCTGGTTGCAGCCGATGCAGGTGTTGATTTCATCGGCGCGCCCAGCGGCGGCCTTGTTGACGAACTCCGGGTCGGCCAGAAACGGGCGCGCCATCGAGACCATGTCGGCATCGCCTTCGGCCAGGATCTGCTCGGCGATTTCCGGGGTGTTGATGCGGTTGGTGGTGATCAGCGGAATCTGCACCGCACCGCGCAATTTGGCGGTGACTTTGCTGAAGGCGCCACGCGGGACCTTGGTGGCAATGGTAGGGATACGCGCTTCGTGCCAGCCGATACCGGTGTTGATGATCGTCGCGCCAGCCTGCTCGATAGCCTTGGCCAACTGCACGATTTCCTTCCAGACGCTGCCGCCTTCCACCAGATCAAGCATCGACAGGCGGAAGATAATGATGAAGTTCGGGCCGACGGCCTCGCGCACGCGACGCACGATCTCCACCGCCAGGCGCATACGGTTTTCAAAGCTGCCGCCCCAACGGTCGGTGCGATGGTTGGTCTGGGCGGCGAGGAACTGGTTAATGAAGTAGCCCTCCGAACCCATGATTTCCACACCGTCGTATTCGGCGGCCTGGGCCAGCAAAGAGCAGGTGACAAAATCCTGAATCTGCTTCTCGATGCCCTCCTCATCCAATTCCTTGGGCTTGAACGGGTTGATCGGCGCCTGGATCGCACTCGGCGCCACCTGCTTGGGGCTGTAGGCATAACGCCCGGCGTGAAGGATCTGCATGCAGATCTTGCCGCCCGCCTCGTGCACCGCCTGGGTGACGATCTTGTGCTTGCGCGCCTCTTCTTCAGTGGTCAGCTTGGCTGCCCCGGCGTATACACCGCCTTCATCATTCGGACCAATGCCGCCGGTGACCATCAGGCCCACGCCACCACGGGCGCGCTCGGCAAAGTAGGCTGCCATGCGCTCGAAACCGCCGGGCTTTTCTTCCAGGCCGGTGTGCATCGAGCCCATCAGGGTACGGTTGCGCAAGGTGGTAAAACCCAGGTCCAACGGGGCCAGCAGGTGCGGGTAGGCAGCAGCGGTCATGGTACAGCTCCACAACGGATCATCACGGGACGTGGCGCACTCGAACGGTGTGCCATCGGTTTATGTCCCACAGACTAAGAGGCGGTGGACCACGGCTCAATGACTGAAACTGACAAGTTATTGATCCAAATGCACAGCGCCCCTTGGCAAGCCGCGCCATGGGCCCTACCCTAGTCGCGAACCCTGCACCTGGTCTGTTGTCTGTTGCCCCATGCGTAAACTTCTAGCGTTCACCGTCACCATGGCCCTGGTTGCCGCCCTCGCCGCGTATCTGGTCTGGACCCAGGAGCGCCCCGTGGCGCATTACCTGTCGGACCTGCGTATCACCCTCGCCGTCAATGAGGGCGAACCAGCCGACCGTGGCAATCTGCTCGGCATTCAGCCAGAGCTGTTCCCTGCCGACTACCAAAGCCTGGAACGCCTGCATTTGAAGCTGTCGAGCTACCTGCAAAAAGCGCGCGACCAAGGCCTGATCAACGCCAAGACCATCGTGGTGCTGCCCGAACATATCGGCACCTGGCTGATGCTCAAGGGCGAAAAAAACGAGCTGTACCAGGCCACGCATTTGAAGGATGCGATGAACTGGCTGTCGATCAGCAACCCACTGCAGTTTGCGAAAGCCTGGATCAGCGCCACCGGCGACAACCGCATGGATGACGCCTACCTGCGCATGAAGGCCCCTGCCATGGCGCGCGACTATCAAGTGGTGTTCGGCGGGCTGGCAAAAGAATTTGGCGTAACCCTGGTGGCCGGTTCCATCGCCCTGCCCAACCCGAGCGTGATTCAGGGGCAGTTGGAAGTCGGCCATGGCGCGCTGTACAACGCCAGCGTGGTGTTTGCCGCCGACGGTTTGCCACTGGGCCAACCGCAGCGCCAGCTCTACCCGATCTACGATGAACGTGGCTTTATCGAGCCAGGCGATGAGAATGTCGTCAGCGTGGTGGATACGCCTGCCGGGCGCCTGGGCACCCTGGTCGGCAGCGACAGCTGGTACCCGGACAACTATCGCAAGCTTAACGAGCAAGGTGCGCAACTGATCGCAGTACCGGCCTTCGTCACTGGCCGCGATACCTGGGACCGTCCATGGCGCGGCTTCAAGAGCGTGTCGACGCCTTCCGAGGTCAGCCTCAAACCCGAAGAAACCAGCGAAGGCGCCGCCTGGCGCCGCCTCACGCTGATCAGCCAGCAGCCTGTCAGCCAGGCCATGGCGGGCATGAGCGTGTTTTTACGTGGGCAGTTCTGGGACCTGGGCAGCGCCGGCCAGAGTTTTCTGAGCAGCAACGGGCAAGTGTTCGCCGACGGCGAGGCCCGTGGCGCGCGCCTGCTGAATATCTGGCTGTAGCCCTTGAAGCCGGTGCGCCTGGGGGATCTGTCGGTGGGCTTCGTGCACACCCTGGCCGATGCCATCCAGAGCCACGGCCTGGACCCGCAACCGCTGTTGCTGCAATACGGCCTGGACCCTGCACGCCTGGCTGAAGCCGGCGCACGCCTGTCGATCCCGCGCTATATGCGCCTGGGCCACGCGGCCATCCAACTGACCGGCGACCCGGGCCTGGGCCTGCGCATGGGCCAACTCAGCCGCTTGAGCCAGGCCGGCCTGGCCGGTGTCACCGCCGCCCAGGCCCCCAATGTGCGCGAAGCGGCGCGCACGCTCACACGCTTTGAAGCGCTGTACGGCTCCAACTATCGCGGGCAATCGAGCTTTCATGAAGATGCCGAAGGCGCCTGGCTGCGGTTCTACTCCATCAGCCCCTACAACGCCTATAACCGCTTTGTGGTGGACTCGATCATCGCCGGTTGGCTGCAACAATTATCCAGCCTGGCGCAACAGCCGGTGCAGGCACAACGGATAGAAATCGAATTCGACGCGCCGGACTATCACGAACACTACAACAGGCTGGGAAGCGGCCTGGTGCACTTCGGCGCCGATGCCAATCAACTGCGTCTGAGCCAACCCACCTTGGCGCTGCGCAACCCACAGCACTGCCCAAGCACCTGGCACCTGCTGCTGCAGCTGTGTGAAAGGGAGTTGGAGCAGCTGACTCGCACCCGCAGCCTGCGCGAGCGCATCACGCGGTTGCTCGGGCCGATGCTCAATGGCGGCCGGGAACCCGACCTGGAAGAGGTGGCGGCACGCTTGAAACTGCCGACCTGGACACTGCGGCGCAAACTGGCCGAGGAAGGCACACAGTTTCGCGCAATTCTCAACGACACCCGCCGCGACCTGGCCATGACCTATATTCGCGATACCGAGCTGGCATTTGGCGAGATCGCCTACTTGCTTGGCTTTGCTTCAGCCCAAGCCTTCCAGCGGGCCTTCAGGCGCTGGAATAACCAGACCCCAGGGGAATTTCGCCGCAGTCAGCGGCATTCCGCCTGAAGTCAGCGTTACAGCTCGGTGGCATCGTCGACCGGATCCAGCGGGTCCAACTCGAATGCCTGATACTCCAGCAGTTCTTCCTGGTAATCGTCCATGGTGGACTCCTTCTTCAAATGAAAGCGGTGGCAGGTAAATGACCTGCGAACCCAGCCTAAAGTGCCGTCATGACGAAAAAATGTCGACGTTGTGACATTCCTGCGCTTGAAAAGTTAAACGCGACAGGCGCCGGATAATTTAATCCCATGACTTGAAGTGCGATTGCAATCATTGCAAATGCAATCACATTTCCAGTAGGGTACAAATATCCGTTGGAAGGAGCTTGGACCCATGCCTGCCTCTATCGCGCATTCTGCGCAGAGCTGCATCGATGCACTCAACACCGCCGTTTGCCCGGGCAACTCGCCGCTGTATACGGTGATGAGCATGGCCAATACCCTGGAATCCAGCCGGCACGCCTGGGTGATCCGTGGCCAGTCATGCAGCCGCCGCCTGGGCAACTGGCCTATCTGGTTTGCGCGCAATCGCGGCGAAAAACCCCTGCTCTATCTGCACAGCGCAGTGTCGTCTGCACAGTTGTGCGCACTGTCGGAGCAGACCGCCCAACGTGGCATCTTGTGCAATGACATCGAGAACCAGCCTTCCCCGTGGCCCAAGGGCACGCACCCGTCATTGCCAGTATGGCTGGCGGCTCATCCACGCTGCACACCCTACGATCCCGCCTCGGGAGACGAAGCTCGAGCGATTGTGCTGGCAGGACTACGCACGCTGTACGTCGACGGCCAGCCAGGTTTTTATTATCTGGCGCTGCATGACCAGGATGCCCACACGACATTGTCTGCCCAGGACCGAGAGGATGCCCACAAAGGCATGTATCCGATCCGGCGTGGCCAAGCAGCAGATGTGCGCCTGCTCGGGGCTGGCCGGGCGCTGGAAGAGGTGATGTACGCCGCAGAGTTGCTGGAACAGGACTGGAATATTACCGCGCAGGTGTGGAGCAGCCCCAGCTACACACGGTTGGCCCGTGAGGCGGCGACCGCGGAGCGCTGGAACCGCTTGCACCCCTTGGCCCCCAGGCGCAGCTGCCATTTACGTGATTGCCTGGCAGGCAGTAGCGCATCCGTCATTGCCGTCACCGGTTATCCGCAGGTGATTGTCGATCAATTAGCCGCGCATATAGATGCACGATTTATCGCCTTGGGCGCAGGCTCGGTGCAGGCCTCTGCGCCGAGCCGCTATTGGATTGTGGCGTCAGCGTTAAGAGCGCTGGCCGATGAAGGGCGTACCGAGGTGCAGCAGGTGGAAAACGCACTGCAGCGCTATCACCTGAAGTGAGGGGGAATGCAATTGCGCAAGCACGGTCCCCCCGCACTGAGTCTGTTTTCAAACCTACGATTTACGTCGGCTGCGCACTTGCACACCCGCATCCATCGCCAAGCCCGCCGTGCGCTCCAGGGCATCGGCAAATGCCTGGCGCTGCTCGGGTTCGATTTGTGAAAGGAACAGCTCGTCCACGGTGCTTTCGTAGATTTTCCACATGCTCTTGCGCAGCGCTCGACCCGTGTCCGTGATCGAGGCAAACGCCGCACGACCGTCGCCATCGGAGCGGGAACGCACTACCAGGCCGTCCTTTTCCAGGCGGTCCACCAGGCGCGTGAGGTTATAGCGCTCAATGGCCAGCACATCGGCCAGTTCGTGCATACGCCGGGTGCCGCCGGGCCCGCTTTCCAGGCCCCACAACGCATCGTACCAGGCGTACGGCGGCAGGCCCGCCGCAGCCAGGCGCCGCTCGATTTCACGGATGACCGTCCTGTGAGCCCTGACAAAACGGAACCATACATCCGGCTCTTTCGACGACATGCAACACCATCCGGGGAATTTCAAGAAGGTTGCAATAGTAGCTCATCCCGCGCTAGATTCTGGCATGTCGTTGCAATTGCAACTACATTTTGCATCACTCCCGCGAGGAGCTCGCTGCTTGAATCCGCCTACCCTGGAGCCTCACATGACCCCGAATGACCCAGTAAGACTCGACGATGATCCGCAGGAAACCCGCGAATGGCTGGACTCCATCGAATCGGTGCTGTCCACCGAGGGCCGTCCCCGCGCTCATTACCTGATCGATCAGTTGCTGGATTTCGACGTTGCACGGCATGGCGACTTCTACGGGCGGGTGACCACCCCCTACGTCAATACCATCCCGGTTGAGCGCCAGTTGCCCTACCCCGGTAACCAGGCCATCGAGCGGCGCACCAATGCGTTCATCCGCTGGAATGCCATGGCGATGGTATTGCGCGCAGGCAAACACTCAGGCGTGGGTGGGCATATCGCCACCTATGCGTCAGCCGCCGTGCTGTATGACGTAGGCTTCGATCATTTTTTCCGTGGCCGAACCGACACATTCGACGGCGACCTGGTGTACATCCAGGGCCATTCCTCACCAGGCATTTATGGCCGTGCCTATCTGGAGGGCCGTATCAGCGAAGCGCAGCTGGATAACTTT
This sequence comes from Pseudomonas sp. 910_23, assembly GCF_052850795.1. Lineage (NCBI taxonomy): Bacteria > Pseudomonadati > Pseudomonadota > Gammaproteobacteria > Pseudomonadales > Pseudomonadaceae > Pseudomonas > Pseudomonas sp. 910_23. The sequence continues at coordinate 45,012 of NZ_VXCZ01000026.1, forward strand.
CGTCGCGAGGCCGGTGGCGAGGGCTTGTCTTCCTATCCTCACCCACGGTTGATGCCGGACTTCTGGCAATTCCCTACGGTCTCCATGGGCCTGGGGCCGATCACCGCCGCGTACCAGGCGCGTTTTATGCGGTACCTGGAGTTTCGAGACCTCAAGCAGCATCAGGGCCGCAAGGTTTGGGCATTCCTCGGCGATGGCGAAATGGACCAGCCCGAATCCCTGGCGGCCATCTCGCTGGCGGGCCGCGAAAAACTCGACAACCTGATCTTCGTGGTCAACTGCAACCTGCAACGCCTGGATGGTCCGGTGCGCGGCAATGCCAAGGTGATCCAGGAGTTCGAGAGCCTGTACCGTGCCGCCGGCTGGAATGTGATCAAGGTGATCTGGGGCGGCGGCTGGGACGCGCTGCTGGAAAAGGACCAGAGCGGCCTACTGCGCCAACGCATGATGGAATGCGTGGACGGCGACTACCAGAATTACAAATCCCAGAATGGCGCTTATGTGCGTGAACACTTCTTTGGCAAATACCCGCAGTTACTGGCGCTGGTTGCGGACATGTCCGACGACGACATCTGGAAACTCTCACGGGGCGGGCATGACCCGGACAAGGTCTACAACGCCTACGCCGCCGCCGTGCGCCACAAGGGCCAGCCCACGGTGATACTGGCCAAGACGGTCAAGGGCTTCGGCATGGGTGAAGCTGGCGAAGGCCAAAACATCAACCATCAGCTGAAGAAGATGGGGGCCGAAGCGGTAAAAGCTTTCCGCGACCGCTTCGGCCTGGAGGTCGACGATGACCGGCTCGAAGAAATCCCCTACCTCAAACCCGCCGTCGACAGCGAAGAGGCCCACTACTTTGCCGCACGACGGCAGGCGCTGGGAGGCTATGTGCCAGCGCGCCACACGAGCGTTGCGCCGCTGCAAATCCCCGAGCTGAGCGCCTTCGCCACCCAACTCAAAGACACCGGTGAGCGCGCCATCTCCACCACCATGGCCTTTGTGCGCATCCTCGGCACGCTGCTCAAGGACCCGCATTTGGGCAAGCTGATCGTGCCTATTGTGCCGGATGAGTCGCGCACCTTTGGCATGGAAAGCCTGTTCCGCCAGATCGGTATCCACTCAGCCGTCGGCCAGCTCTATACCCCACAGGACGCCGGGCAATTGAGCTACTACAAAGAAAGCAAAGACGGACAGATCATGCAGGAAGGGCTGAATGAATCCGGCGCCATTTCTTCCTGGATTGCGGCAAGCACGTCCTATAGCAACCATGGCCTGATGACCGTGCCGTTCTATATTTTCTACTCGATGTTCGGCTTCCAGCGCGTCGGCGACCTGGCCTGGGCGGCGGGCGATGCGCGAGCGCGGGGCTTCCTGCTGGGCGCCACGGCCGGACGCACCACGCTGATGGGGGAAGGCTTGCAACACGACGACGGACACAGCCATATCCTGGCGTCGGTGATTCCCTGCTGCGTGGCCTATGACCCGACTTTTGCCTACGAACTGGCGGTGATTATTCGCGAGGGTATGCGGCGCATGTATGTCGAACAGGAGGACATCTACTACTACATCACCCTGCTCAACGAAAACTATCCGCACCCGGCGATGCCGGAAGGCGTTGAAGAAGGCATTCTCAAGGGCATGTATCCGCTGAGCAGCCACCCGCAGGCAAAGGTGCAGCTAATGGGCAGCGGTTCAATCTTGCGCGAAGTGATCGCCGCAGCCGAGTTGCTCGCCAAGGATTTCGCCGTGCACAGCGATGTCTGGAGCGTCACCAGCCTGACCGAATTGCGCCGTGCTGGGCACGCCGCCGAGCGCTGGAACCTCCTGCACCCGCAAAGCGAGCCGCGCCAAAGCTATGTCGAAACCTGCCTTGCCGGGAGAACCGGCGCTGTGGTGGTGGCCACGGACTACATGAAGTTGTTCGCCGACCAGATTCGCCCCTTCGTGCATAACCGCCGTTTTGTCGCACTGGGTACCGACGGTTTCGGGCAATCGGACACCCGCGAGACATTGCGCGAGTTCTTCGAGGTAGACCGGCACTTTATCGCTTTAGCAGCCTTGAAGGCGTTGGCTGATGACGGTGTGATTGGTCGTGACAACGTCGCCCTGGCCATCAGCCGCTACGGGATCAACGTCGACAAGGCCGATCCCGTAGCCATCTGAGTTACTGCGCAGGCGCTGGCAGGGGCGGTATTGCCTCAGTCGGCGCAGGCAGGTTGGGATTGGTCGGCGCCGGTTCGGTTGCTGGCGTCGAGGCAGGCACAGGTTCCGGGGTCGGTGCGATCGGCGCAGCCTCAGGTGGCGGTGCCAGGGGTTGCGAAGCGGCAGGCGCTACAGGTGCCTCCTTCGGCGCCTCGACCTTCTCGGCTACTGGAGCGGCTACCGGAGCGACCTTGGGTTCAGGCACACCCAGGTCAGCCTTGGGCTGCTCGGGTATATGCTCGGCCTGCTTGACCTCTTGCGGCAGGAACACATCCACCAGCGCAAAGTAACGCTCGTAGAACTTCGGTGCCGAGACGGTCTCGCTCGCGACTTTCACCATCGAGTCGTCAGTGGAGCCGATCGGCATCGACACCGAACCCAACACACCCACGCCGAGGCTGGCGGAGTTGTTGACCTTCTTCAGCGCATAGCGATCCTGCAAGGCGTTGGCAAACATCGTCGAGTGATTGCTGCCTTTGCCATCAGCAGCGCACACCACGTTGAAACTGATCTGCAGATGGGTCTCGCCGGTCTGCTGAAAACTCTTGTTGCCCGCCACCAGCTTTGGATCGCTGCTGGTAATGATGTAACCCTGGCTCAGCAGGGCACGACGCGCCGCTTCACACGCCGCTACATCGCTGACCGGGTAATCGCGGGAAAACGTACCGGAATCGTCGAAATTCTCATGTTCATAGATAGCGGTCTTGGGTGAGGAGCAGCCCGCGGCGCCCGCCAGCACCAGCGCCAACCCGAGGCTACGCAAGTGAAATGATGTCGACATTGAAAATCCTGTGGAAAACGGTCCGGACGGTATTGTGCAACAGAACGCGGCCTTGAAGCGCGCATTCCTGTCGGTTAAACATCTCAGCCTTGTGAAGCCGCGTCAGTAGGAAAAAGCCCGGCACACATATGATCGATAAACACGCGCAGTTTGGCCGAGGCATGGCGACTGGCCGGCCACAGCAACCAGAAACTGCCACGGTGTTCGAGGTGATCATCCAGTACGCGCTGCAAAGCCCCTTGCGCAACCGCCTCGTTGACCATGTAGTCCGGCAGGCACGCAATACCGAGACCTTCCTGGGCCACATGCTTGAGAGACTCAATGGTGCTGCTGACCAGCGGCGCACGCAAGCTCGGCTCCACCGCGCCCGGCACCAGTCGCAGCGGCCAGGACTCGAGTTTGCCGGAGGCGCAGAATTTATGCCGCAGGCAGGCGTGATGACTCAAGTCCTGGGGCAGATGTGGCGTGCCGTATTGCTCGAAATAGCCGGGCGTACCGACAAGTACCAATTGGTAATGCCCCAGATGGCGCGCCATCAAGCGCGAGTCTTCCGGCTTGCCGGTGCGGATCACCGCGTCGAAGCCTTCATCGATGACATCCACCATACGGTCGGAAAAATCCACGTCCAACTCGATATCCGGATAGGCGCGCATAAAACCACTGATCACCGGCATCAGCAACCCGCGCACTTGGGGCACGCTGATACGCAGTTTGCCCCGCGGGGTGGCACTGGCCTCGCTCAACTCCAGCTCAGCCGCTTCCACTTCCGCCAGGATGCGCCGCGAGCGCTCCAGCAACAGCGCACCCTCACTGGTCAGGGTGATACTGCGGGTACTTCGATGAAACAGCCTGACGCCTAGCCGCTCCTCCATGCGTGCGATGCTTTTGCCTACCGCTGAGGATGACACGCCCAATACCCGCCCGGCGGTGGTGAAGCTACGGGTTTGCGCGACCTGTACGAATACCGAGAGCCCGCTCAGACTGTCCATGCTGATGCCTTGGTCGATTGCGGACAAAAATGTCCGATAAGTTCGGCACCTTAGCCTGTTTTTCCGCGCATCGCAGCCCCCTACCCTGCCTCCTTGCCCCTTCAAGGAGACTCCCATGAACAACACTTCAGTGACCGCTACGGCGCCCGTGCATGAACCCTTGCCATTGGCAGGGTTGCTGGCCCTGGCCTCGGCCGGCTTTATCACCATCCTCACCGAGGCCATGCCCGCCGGGCTGCTGCCGCAAATGAGCGCCGGGCTGGAAGTGTCACAGGCGCTGGTCGGGCAGTTGGTGACGCTCTACGCCCTGGGCTCATTGCTCGCGGCCATCCCGCTGACCTTGCTGACCCGTGGCTGGCGTCGCAGGCCTCTGCTGTTGATCGCCATAGGCGGCTTTGCCCTGGTCAACAGTGTCACCGCGTTTTCCAGCCACTACGGCGTGACCTTGATCGCTCGCTTCTTTGCGGGTGTATTCGCCGGGCTGCTGTGGGCGCTGTTGGCAGGCTACGCCAGCCGCATGGTTGCCCCTCATCTGCAGGGCCGGGCGATCGCCGTGGCCATGCTCGGTGCGCCGCTGGCCTTGTCCCTCGGCGTACCTGCTGGCACCCTGCTTGGCACGCTGGTCGGTTGGCGCAGCAGCTTTGCCATCATGACCGGCCTGACCTTGTTACTGCTGGTGTGGGCGCGCTGGCAATTGCCGGATTTTGCCGGCGAAGCAGCCAGCAAACGTCTGGGCCTGAATCGCGTGCTGGCCCTGCCGGGAATCCGCCCAGTGCTGTGGGTGACCTTCACCTATGTGTTGGCTCATAACATCCTCTACACCTACATCGCTCCCTTGCTGGTGCCCGCCGGCATCGGCAGCGAGATCGACCAGGTATTACTGGTGTTCGGCTTGATGGCGTTGGTAAGCATCTGGTTGGTGGGCATATGGATTGATCAACACCTGCGGTTGCTGACCCTCATCAGTTGCGCGACGTTCGCCGCAGCTGCCCTGCTCCTGGGTTTCTGGACCAGCTCTGCGATCTGCATCTACATCAGCGTGGCGGCCTGGGGCCTGGCTTTCGGAGGCCTGCCGGCCCTGCTGCAAACCGCACTCGCCAAGTCGGCCGGCAACTCGGCCGATGCCGCGCAATCCATGCTGGTCACCGCGTGGAACCTTGGCATTGCCGGGGGTGGGCTGGCTGGCGGCTTGATGCTCCAACACTGGGGCGTCATCGCATTTCCATGGGCCGTGCTGGGGTTGATAGCGCTGGCGCTGGGTGCAATGACGGGCAAGGCCTGGCACGGCCGATGACAAGTTTGTTTACAACTTATTCCTCAACTTCCTATCATCGCCTCTGGGTGCGTTGCTGCATAAGGCGCGGCGCAGGTTAAAAGCCAAGCATTGGTCGGGCCGCCAATGGAGATTTGTCGTGCCTGATAAACACCCTGCCATCCCCCGCCCTCAGCGCCTGACTGAGGGCGCGCTGTCTGCCCTTGAGCGTTTTTCCCATATCGAAGCCGTGAGCGGTATCGTCCTGCTGTTGGCAGCGATCGTGGCGCTGATCTGGGCCAACAGCCCCGCCGCAGCGACCTACGAGCACTTCTGGAATACGCCTGTTACCCTGGGACTTGGCGATTACAGCGTGTCGCGCTCCCTGCACTTTCTGGTCAATGACGGGCTGATGACCATCTTCTTTCTGGTAGTCGGCGCCGAGATCCGTCAGGAAATCAAAGATGGCGCCCTGGCCAACCTGAAACTGGCCACGCTGCCCTTGGGCGCTGCGCTGGGCGGTGTGCTGATGCCTGCACTCATCTACACCCTGCTCAACCACGGCACCGTCGCCGCCAGTGGCTGGGCGGTACCCACCGCGACCGACATCGCCTTTGCCGTGGGCGTGCTGGCGCTGCTGGGCAAGTCGATTCCCAGTGGCGTGCGTATCCTGTTGCTGGCCCTGGCGATCATCGATGACATCGTGGCGATCCTGATCATCGCGATCTTCTTCACTGCCAGTCTCGATTACATGGGCTTGGTGATTGCCGCAGGCGGGCTGGCGCTGGTGCTGGTGTTCCAACGCATGGGCATCGGCAAGGCCGCGATCTATCTGTTACCTGGCGCGATTGTATGGTTCGGGCTGCTCAAGACCGGCGTGCACCCGACCCTCGCCGGGGTGATCCTGGGCTTGATGACGCCGGTCAACTCCAAGCCCACCACGGAGCGCCCGCTGGAGACCATTGAACGCACGTTCAACGAGCTGATGGAGCGCTTCTCGCATTCGGCAGAAGGCCCCCAACAGGTCGCCCAGCCCCTCAAGCAACTGCGCCAAGCCCAACGGGAGATGTTGCCGCCGGTGCAACGGGTGCAATCGGCACTGCATCCGTGGGTGGCATTCGGCGTGATGCCGCTTTTCGCCTTGGCCAATGCCGGCGTGAGCCTGGAAGGCTTCAACCTGGATGATCCGATGGCTCACGGGGTGTTCATGGGGGTCATCTTTGCGCTGGTACTCGGCAAACCCCTGGGCGTGATGCTGGCGAGCCTGATGCTGGTCAAGCTCAATATCTGCAAGCTGCCGGACGGTGTGACCTGGACAGGAGTCGGCCTGGTTGGCCTGCTGGCCGGGATCGGGTTCACCATGTCGATCTTTATCTCCTCCCTGGCCTTCTCGGACCCTGCCTTGCTGTCGGCCGCCAAGCTCAGTGTATTGGCCGCTTCGACCCTGGCAGCGGTGATCGGCCTGACCTGGGGCAAGCTCAAGTTTTCAGGCAAGCACCCATAAGGCGAGTTAAGCACCCACTTTATCAAAGGCAAAAAAAGACCCCGGCCTTTTCAGGACGGGGTCTTTTTTATTCAAGCCGGCATCAGTACTTCTTGATGTCTGCCTGGGTTTCCAGCTGCTTGCGGAACGCCGCGAAGTCCTGCTGGCCGATACGGGAAGCGAGGAAGCGGCGGTATTGCGCCTTTTCTTCGTCCGTAGGGGCTGCCGCTTCGTTGACGCCGTTCAAGCGCACAATCACCAGGCTGCCATCACGCAGCGTCACCGTGGTGAAGGTCGGCTTGTCCTTGGCCGCAGGCTTGGGCATGCGGAACAGGGCTTGCAGCACGGCTGGGTCGATGGATTCCTGACCGCGGGTCGCCGCTTCAGTCACCTTCCAGGCCTGACCGTCAATCGGCTGGTCCAGCGCGGTTTTGCCGTCACGCAGGCTGGCGATCAACTCGTCGGCATGGGCTTTGGCGGCAGCGCTCGCACGCTCCTTGGTCATCTGGGTGCGAATCGCCGCAGCAACGCTCTCAAGCGGCAGTTGAGCCGGCTTGAGATGCTCTTTGGCACGCAACACGATGATGGTTTCCGGGTCCAGCTCGATGGCGCTGCTGTTGGCACCTTCATCCAGCACTTCCGGGCTGAATGCCGCAGTCACCACGGCACGGTTGGCTGCAACGCCTTCGCCACCTTCACGGCCAAACGGCGCCGAGGTGTGGACGGTCAGCTTCAGGTCAGATGCCGGCTGGGCCAGGTCGGACGCTTCGAATGCCGCATCTTCCAATTGCTTGGTCGCTTCGACAAACCGCTGTTCAACCTGTTGGGTCTTGAGCTCGCGGGTCAGCTTGTCTTTCAGGCTGGCAAACGATGGCACCTCAGGTGCTTCAACGCCCAGCAACTTGATCAAGTGCCAACCGAAGGCACTGCGCACCGGCGCCGATACCTGGTCTTGCTTCAAGCCGTACAGGGCCGTTTCGAAGTCCGGATCGTAGACGCCCGGGCCGGCAAAGCCCAGGTCACCGCCATTGTTGGCCGAACCTGGATCCTGGGAGAACTCCTTGGCCAGGGCTTCGAACTTCTCGCCCTTGGCCAGGCGTGCCTGGACTTCTTCGATCTTGGCCTTGGCTTGCGCCTCGGTGACCTTATCGTTGACTTCGATCAGGATGTGCGCGGCACGACGCTGTTCAGCGAGGTTGGCGGTTTCCTTCTCGTAGGCAGCCTGCAGTTCATCGTCCTTGACGGTGACCTGGTCGAAGAAGGAGGACTTCTTCAACTCCAGATAGTCGATGACCACCTGGTCCGGGGTCATGAACTCTTTGGCGTGCTGATCGTAGTAAGCCTTGACCTCATCATCGGTGAGCTTCACCGCTGCCGGGTCTGCCTTGATGTTGACGGTGGCGAAATCGCGGGTCTGTTTTTCCAGTCGGGCGAACGCCAGCACCTCGGCATCGGTGACGAAACCGCTGCCGGCGATACCTGCGCGAACCTGGCCGATCAGCATTTCCTGGGTCAGCATCTGACGGAATTGCATACGGCTATAGCCCAGTTGACGGATCACCTGGTCAAAACGTTCGGCATTGAACTTGCCATCCACCTGGAATTCCGGCGTCTGCAGGATCACCTGGTCCAAAGCGGCTTCCGAAAAGCCGAACTTGGCATCAGCAGCGCCTTGCAGCAGCAGCTTGCGGTCGACCAGGCCCTTGAGGGCCGCGTCGCGCAGCAGTTTTTCGTCCAGCAGCGAAGCATCGAAATCCTTGCCCAGCTGTTGCATCAGCTGGCGACGTTGCATGTCGACAGCCTGGCTCAGTTCGGTCTGGGTGATCTGTTCACCGTTGACCTTGGCCACGTCCTGCGCGTTATTACCCGAAGCCTGGAAAATGGCTTCGATACCGGTGAACGCCATCAATGCGACGATGATCCCGATAATGGTCTTGGCAATCCAGCCTTGTGAATTGTCCCTGATATTTTGCAGCATGCGTCCCCCAGAAACGGTTGAACTTCAAAAATAGGCAACCGTGGAGCGTGGGTAGAGTCCGGATAGAAGAAAGGCGCATCCGAGGATGCGCCTTCTCGTAACTGGCGGAGCGGACGGGGGTTTGAACTCTCACCCCCGGCGTGGCGACCCGCTGGATACGTGGGTCGCTACCGCTCCGCTGCCAGGTCGGACGTGCGTCCGACCCGGGTAAGCAAAGGCTTGATCGAAGCTTAGTTAACGGCTTCTTTCAGGGCTTTACCGGCTTTGAAACCTGGTTTCTTGGCAGCAGCGATTTGCAGTGCTTTGCCAGTCTGTGGGTTACGGCCAGTGCGAGCTGGGCGGTCAGTCACAGAGAAAGTACCGAAGCCTACCAGTACCACGGAGTCGCCGGCCTTCAGAGCGCCAGTGACGGATTCGATTACTGCGTCCAGCGCACGGCCAGCAGCAGCTTTCGGGATATCAGCGGATGCGGCGATAGCATCAATCAGTTCCGACTTGTTCACTCTAAGTCCCCTTATATATCTATTGAGTATGATTCTAAGTTTTTTGGTAAAAGCAAAAACCAGTGCTGGGTGGCCTACAGACACTTAAGAGCCGCTTTATAACAAGGGCTCTAAAAAGCTGTCAAGGAAGCCCCCAGGCTTTAACACATTAATGCGTGCTAATTCTTTCCTTGGAATCTGACTCGCGTTTTTCGTCCTTCGCGACTATCTCCGGAGCTACATCCGGCAAGGGTTCCGGCGCGTATTGCAGCGCAATTTGCAGGACCTCGTCAATCCATTTAACCGGTTTAATCTGAAGATCCTGCTTGATGTTGTCAGGAATTTCCTTCAAGTCGCGAACATTCTCTTCCGGAATGATCACCGTCTTGATTCCGCCCCGGTGAGCCGCCAGCAATTTCTCTTTCAGACCACCGATGGCCAATACCTGACCACGCAGGGTAATTTCCCCAGTCATTGCGACGTCAGCGCGCACAGGGATGCCAGTCAATGCCGACACCAGGGCCGTGCACATGCCTACGCCCGCGCTAGGGCCGTCTTTCGGGGTCGCCCCTTCCGGCATATGGATATGGGTGTCGTGCTTCTCATGGAAGTCCAGCGGGATGCCCAGGCTGCGGGCGCGACTGCGCACCACGGTCTGCGCGGCCGTGATGGATTCGACCATCACGTCACCCAGGGAGCCGGTCTTGATCAACTGGCCTTTGCCGGGAATCACCGCAGCTTCAATGGTGAGTAATTCGCCACCCACCTGAGTCCACGCCAGGCCAGTCACCTGCCCGACCTGGTCCTGCTGCTCGGCCAGGCCGTAGCGGAATTTCTTCACGCCCAGGAAGTGTTCCAGGGAGTCGGCAACTACCTTCACAGAGAAACGTTTTTCCAGTGCGTGTTCTTTCACCGCCTTGCGGCAGATCTTCGCGATCTGGCGCTCAAGGCCCCGTACACCGGCCTCGCGGGTGTAGTAACGCACGATGTCGCGGATCGCCTCGACCTCAAACTCGATCTCGCCCTTCTTCAGGCCGTTGGCCGAAATCTGCTTGGGTGCGAGGTATTTGACGGCGATATTGATCTTCTCGTCTTCGGTGTAACCCGGCAGACGAATCACCTCCATCCGGTCCAGCAAGGCTGGCGGAATGTTCATGGAGTTGGAGGTGCACAGGAACATTACGTCAGACAAGTCGTAGTCGACTTCCAGGTAATGGTCGTTGAAGTTGTGATTCTGCTCCGGATCGAGCACCTCAAGCAGCGCGGAGGCAGGATCGCCACGCATATCGCTGCCCATTTTGTCGATTTCATCGAGCAGGAACAGCGGGTTGCGCACGCCCACTTTTGTCATCTTTTGAATCAATCTTCCTGGCATCGAACCGATGTAGGTACGGCGATGACCACGGATTTCCGCCTCGTCACGCACACCGCCCAGGGCCATGCGCACAAACTTGCGGTTGGTGGCACTGGCAATCGACTCGGCCAGGGAGGTTTTACCCACACCCGGAGGGCCGACCAGGCACAACACCGGACCACGAATCTTTTTCACGCGCTTTTGCACGGCAAGGTATTCGAGGATGCGCTCTTTGACTTCCTCAAGACCATAATGGTCGGCATCGAGGATTTCTTCGGCGCGAGCCAGATCCAGGCGCACCTTGGTCTGGGCCTTCCACGGCACCTGCACCAGCCAATCGATGTAGGAACGCACCACCGTGGCTTCGGCCGACATTGGCGACATCTGCTTGAGCTTGTTCAGCTCTGCGGTAGCCTTGGTCAAGGCATCTTTGGGCAGGCCAGCGGCATCAATGCGCTTTTTCAGCTCTTCGATTTCGTTGTGGCCTTCCTCGCCGTCGCCGAGTTCCTTCTGAATGGCCTTCATCTGCTCATTCAGGTAGTACTCGCGCTGGCTGCGCTCCATTTGCTTCTTCACCCGACCGCGGATGCGTTTTTCTACCTGCAACAGGTCGATTTCGCCGTCCAGCAGCGCCAACACGTGCTCGACACGGGCCGACAGGTCGATGATTTCGAGGATGTCCTGCTTCTGCTCGATTTTCAGCGCCATGTGCGCGGCCATGGTATCAACCAGGCGGCTTGGTTCATCAATGCTGCTGAGGGAAGACAGCACTTCAGCGGGGACTTTCTTGCCCAACTGCACATACTGCTCGAACTGCGAGAGCAGGCTGCGCACAAACACTTCGGATTCGCGCTCTGCAGCTTCGACTTCTTCGATCAGTGCCACTTCGGCGCGCAGGTGCCCGTCCACTTCCATGAAACGCTCTACGGCACCGCGCTGCTCGCCTTCCACCAGCACCTTGACGGTGCCATCAGGCAGCTTGAGCAATTGCAGCACAGTGGCAATGGTGCCGACGCGATACAGGGCATCTTCACCCGGATCATCATCAGCAGGATTCTTCTGGGCCAACAGCAGGATCTGCTTGTCGCCCGTCATCGCAGCCTCGAGGGCTTCGATAGACTTCTCGCGCCCCACGAACAGCGGGATAACCATGTGCGGATAGACGACGACATCACGCAACGGCAGGAGAGGCAATTCGATGGTTGTCTTCATGATTTCGCCTCTATGACAGTTGATAAGTAAGCATGAAACCAAGATGGGGGTTACATGCAAAAAAAACAAGCTCAATGCCAGTAGTTAAACGCATGAATACACGCGAATTTAACCACTGCACCAAGAAAACGCCCCAAAAAACAAGGGGCCCCTAAAGGCCCCTTGCTTGTACCGCAACTGCTGAACGCTTACGCGTCTGGCGCAGCCTTGGCCGTCGGCTCACTGTTTTCGTAGATATACAGTGGCTTGGACTTGCCTTCGATAACGCTTTCGTCGATCACCACTTTGCTCACCTCAGACTGCGAGGGGATTTCGTACATGGTGTCGAGCAACACGCCTTCGAGGATCGAACGCAGGCCACGTGCACCGGTCTTGCGCTCCAGTGCCCGCTTGGCCACCGATTTGAGCGCGTCGGTACGGAACTCGAGGTCCACGCCTTCCATCTCGAACAACTTGGCGTATTGCTTGGTCAGGGCGTTCTTAGGCTCGGTGAGGATCTGAATCAAAGCCGCCTCATCCAATTCGTCCAATGTCGCCAGGACCGGCAAGCGGCCAACGAATTCCGGGATCAGACCAAACTTGACCAGATCGTCAGGCTCGACTTCACGCAGGGACTCGCCCACCTTCTTGCCTTCTTCCTTGCTGCGCACTTCCGCACTGAAACCAATGCCGCCACGGGTGGAGCGCTGCTGGATAACCTTCTCCAGGCCGGAGAATGCGCCACCACAAATGAACAGGATGTTGCGCGTATCAACCTGAAGGAATTCCTGCTGCGGGTGCTTGCGGCCGCCTTGTGGCGGTACGGAAGCAACCGTGCCTTCGATCAGTTTCAACAGTGCCTGCTGCACGCCTTCACCGGAAACGTCCCGAGTGATCGACGGGTTGTCGGACTTGCGCGAAATCTTGTCGATTTCATCGATGTAGACAATACCCATCTGGGCCTTCTCTACGTCGTAGTCGCACTTCTGCAGCAGTTTCTGAATGATGTTCTCGACATCTTCGCCCACATAGCCAGCCTCGGTGAGGGTGGTGGCGTCGGCAATGGTGAACGGAACGTTCAGCAGGCGAGCGAGGGTTTCCGCAAGCAAGGTTTTACCCGAGCCTGTAGGACCGATCAGCAGGATGTTGCTCTTGCCGAGTTCGACCTCGTCGCCTTTCTTGTCACGCTGGTTCAGGCGCTTGTAGTGGTTGTACACCGCTACGGCCAGAACCTTCTTTGCACGCTCCTGGCCAATAACGTATTGGTCCAGGATGCCGCTGATTTCTTTAGGCGATGGGAGTTTGTGCGCACTGCTCTCGGCCTGGGCTTCCTGCACCTCCTCGCGGATGATGTCATTGCACAGGTCGACGCATTCGTCGCAGATAAACACCGAGGGGCCGGCAATCAATTTGCGTACTTCATGCTGGCTTTTGCCACAGAAGGAGCAATAGAGCAGCTTGCCGTTGTCCTCGCCGTTGCGGGTGTCAGTCATTCGTTCGATCCAAATCCGATAGGCTTGCAACACAAGATGAAGGCTTATGCGGGCTTTTTCAAGCCCGCCAGTGGTCGGACATGCCGACCAGCCCTATTTTGAGCGGCTTATATTAAGCGGGGCGCTTTTCGATCACTGCGTCGATCAACCCGTATTCACGGGCGGCTTCTGCGCTCATGAAATTGTCACGGTTGGTATCGCGCTCGATTTCTTCCAGTGTGTGCCCGCTGTGCTTGGCCATCAGCGTGTTCAGACGCTCACGAATGAAAAGGATTTCCTTGGCATGGATTTCAATGTCCGATGCCTGGCCCTGGAAACCGCCCAGTGGCTGGTGAATCATCACACGTGAGTTCGGCAGGCAGAAACGCTTGCCTTCGGCACCCGCCGTCAGCAGGAACGCGCCCATGCTGCAAGCCTGGCCGATGCAGGTAGTCGACACGTTTGGCTTGATGAATTGCATGGTGTCGTAGATCGACATCCCTGCGGTCACCGAACCACCTGGCGAGTTGATGTAGAGATGGATGTCCTTGTCCGGGTTTTCCGCTTCAAGGAACAGCAATTGCGCACAGATCAAGTTAGCCATGTAGTCCTCTACCGGGCCAACCAGAAAGATCACTCGCTCCTTGAGCAGGCGCGAGTAGATGTCGTAGGCGCGTTCGCCACGAGCGGACTGCTCGACAACCATCGGGACCAGGCCGCCGGCGGCCTGGATATCAGAGTTCTGCTGAATATAGGAATTACGGAACATGCTCTGCAGTTACTCCCAAATAGTCATGTCTTGAAAACGCATAAGCCAGCGCGAGGCTGGCTTATGGTTGAATTTCCAACGAGTTGGACAATCAGTCGGCTTGTGCTGCTTCCGCCGGTTTGACTGCTTCTTCGTAAGAGACCGCTTTATCGGTCACCTTAGCCTTCTGCAGAACAGTATCCACAACTTGTTCTTCAAGCACAACCGAACGTACTTCGTTCAGCTGTTGGTCATTCTTGTAGTACCAAGCCACGACCTGCTCAGGTTCCTGGTAGGCCGAAGCCATTTCCTGGATCATTTCGCGAACGCGGTCTTCGTCAGGCTTGAGGTCGAACTGCTTGACCACTTCAGCCACGATCAGGCCCAGCACAACGCGGCGCTTGGCTTGCTCTTCGAACAGCTCGGCTGGCAGCTGGTCAGGCTTGATGTTGCCACCAAACTGCTGAACAGCTTGTACGCGCAGGCGTTCCACTTCGTTGGACAGCAGGGCCTTTGGCACTTCGATCGGGTTGGCGGCCAGCAGACCGTCCATGACCTGGTTCTTGACCTTGGACTTGATGGCCTGGCGCAGTTCACGCTCCATGTTCTTGCGAACTTCGGTGCGGAAACCTTCGATGCCGGTTTCCTTGATACCGAATTGAGCGAAGAACTCTTCGTTCAGCTCTGGCAGCTTAGGCTCGGAAACGCTGTTGACGGTAACGGTGAACTCGGCAGCTTTGCCGGCCAGGTCCAGGTTCTGGTAGTCCGCTGGAAATTCCAGATTCAGAACGCGCTCTTCGCCGGCTTTGGCGCCAACCAGACCGTCTTCGAAGCCAGGGATCATGCGGTTGGAACCCAGCACCAGCTGAGTGCCCTTGGCGGAGCCGCCAGCGAACACTTCGCCGTCAACCTTGCCAACGAAATCGATGTTCAACTGGTCTTCGTTCTGGGCAGCACGCTCGGCCACTTCAAAACGGGTGTTCTGCTTGCGCAGGATTTCCAGCATGTTGTCCAGGTCCGAATCAGCCACTTCGGCGCTCAGACGCTCGATTTCGATACCTTCGAAACCAGCCACTTCGAATTCCGGGAACACTTCGAATACGGCAACGTATTCCAGGTCCTTGCCAGCTTCCAGGGACTTGGGTTCGATCGAAGGCGAGCCAGCCGGGTTCAGCTTTTGCTCGACAACGGCTTCGTAGAAGGAAGCCTGGATCACGTCACCTACAGCTTCCTGGCGCGCATCGGCACCAAAACGACGCTTGATTTCGCTCATCGGCACTTTGCCTGGACGGAAACCAGCGATCTTGGCCTTCTGGGCAGTCTGCTGCAGACGCTTGTTGACCGCAGTCTCGATACGCTCTGCCGGCACGGTGATGCTCAGGCGGCGCTCGAGAGCAGTAGTATTTTCAACAGAAACTTGCATGGATATTCCTCGTTGCACAGACGTTAGCCGGCCATTTCCGACCCCAATCAAGGGCATGCATTCTAGTGGGTCAAACTCAAGAAGTCACCCTACTGAAAATACAGCGGAAAACAGCCGGCAATTTATCGGTACGAAGGCACGGATGCACCTCGCCCCGGTGACAAATACAGCCAACTGCGCCAGGGCTCTGCGCCGCCTCTTCTATATAGAAGAAACCAGTCATTTCCCTGACGCCCGACCCCGCGCACAGGGCCTGCGGGCAGCGCGGCATCATCGAGACACACAAATACGATGAAACACCCCACCCTTTCGACCTTGCACCTGCAGCTGCCGGATATACGAACCGCTAAAACCAAAAAAGGCGCCAGACTGTTAAATCTGGCGCCTTTCGAATATGGGGTGGACGAAGGGGATCGAACCCTCGACAACGGGAGTCACAATCCCGTGCTCTACCAACTGAGCTACGCCCACCATATTGCGTTAACAAAGAAACCAAACTACTTCTTTGTTGAGCCCTGCCCCGCCTGACGGCACAGCAAAGCTTTAATTGGTGCGGATGAAGAGACTCGAACTCTTACGCCTCGCGGCGCTGGAACCTAAATCCAGTGTGTCTACCAATTCCACCACATCCGCGCTTGAAGCTCTTAAAGCAAAGGCGCCAGACGATTAATCTGGCGCCTTTCAAAATATGGGGTGGACGAAGGGGATCGAACCCTCGACAACGGGAGTCACAATCCCGTGCTCTACCAACTGAGCTACGCCCACCATATAGCGCTACTTGTGCCAAAGCTGCCTAATGGCGCACCCGGCAGGACTCGAACCTGCGACCATCCGCTTAGAAGGCGGATGCTCTATCCAGCTGAGCTACGGGCGCCTGATTAATCTGTACTCTTGGAGGATTACAAACTAAGTGTTTCCAGCCTTGCAGGACAACAATTCTGCTCGACCTTCTAACCAGTGCTAGGCTGTGCCCGACAAGTGCGACGAATAGTATAGAGCGTCCTGATACCCGTCAAATCTTTTTTGAAAAAAACTGATTTTATTTAAGGGCTTAGGGCAATTTGCAGACCAAGCGCCTTTGCCCTCGCGCCCTGGCGTGCGAGAATGCGCGCACTTTTCTTCCCCCTCTCGATGGTTAATCACGCGTAATGACTGCACAACTTATCGACGGCAAATCAATCGCCGCCAGCCTGCGCCAGCAGATCGCCAAACGCGTCACCGAGCGTCGCCAGCAAGGCCTGCGCACGCCTGGCCTCGCGGTGATCCTGGTCGGCAGCGATCCTGCCTCTCAGGTTTATGTCTCGCACAAGCGTAAAGACTGTGAAGAGGTCGGCTTTATTTCCAAAGCCTACGACTTGCCTTCTGACACCACTCAACAGGCCCTGACCGACCTGATTGACCGCCTCAACGATGATCCGGAAATGGACGGCATCCTGCTGCAGCTGCCGCTGCCCGAGCACCTGGACGCCTCCAAGTTGCTGGAACGCATCCGCCCGGACAAAGACGTCGACGGTTTCCACCCTTATAACGTCGGCCGCCTGGCCCAACGTATCCCGCTGCTGCGCCCATGCACACCCAAAGGCATCATGACCTTGCTGGAAAGCACCGGGGTCGATCTCTATGGTCTGGACGCGGTCGTGGTAGGCGCATCCAATATCGTCGGTCGCCCGATGGCCATGGAGCTGCTGCTGGCCGGCTGCACCGTGACCGTCACCCACCGCTTCACCAAGGACCTGGCTGGCCACGTTGGCCGCGCCGACCTGGTGGTGGTCGCTGCTGGCAAGCCGGGGTTGGTCAAAGGTGAATGGATCAAGGAAGGCGCCATCGTCATCGACGTGGGCATCAACCGCCAGGATGACGGCAAGCTGGTCGGCGACGTCGTCTACGACACTGCCCTGCCCCGCGCCGGCTGGATCACGCCAGTGCCAGGTGGTGTCGGCCCGATGACCCGCGCCTGCCTGTTGGAAAATACCTTGTACGCAGCAGAAACCCTGCACGGTTAATAACCAGGCGTAATGAAAAAGCCCTGCCTTAGCGCGGGGCTTTTTATTGCCTGAGAAAAAACTGTTTTTTCTTAGTTTTTAAGCACTTTCATCCGGTTCTGGAAGAACATTCGACAGTTTCTGATCCATACTCCTAGAATGTAACGTCATTTTTCATAAACCCGTTCCCGAACGGTATTTCCTTACTTTTTAGCGAGTTCATCCGCGTGAAAATTCGTCTCTCTATTGTCGGCCTGTTTTTCGCTTTGACAGGCACCTTCGCCCACGCCGCCGAATCCACCCTGGCCCCGCGTGACGCCTCCAAACTGCAAATCGCCTCCGGCAGCGCCATGCTGGTGGACTTGCAAACCAACAAAGTCATTTATTCCAGCAATCCCGACGTGGTGGTCCCCATCGCTTCAGTGAGCAAACTGATGACCGGCCTGATCGTGCTGGAAGCCAAGCAGAACATGGATGAGTACATCGACATCAACATCACCGACACGCCAGAGATGAAAGGCGTGTTCTCCCGGGTAAAAATCGGCAGCCAGATGCCGCGCAAGGAAATGCTGCTGATTGCGCTGATGTCCTCGGAAAACCGCGCCGCGGCGAGCCTGGCCCACCACTATCCGGGTGGCTATGCGGCATTCATTGCGGCGATGAACGCCAAGGCCAAGTCCCTGGGGATGACCAGCACCCACTATGTGGAGCCCACTGGCCTTTCGATTCATAACGTGTCGACCGCCCGTGACCTGAGCAAGCTACTGGCTTATGCGCGCAAATTCCCGATGCTGAGCCAACTGAGCACGACCAAGGAAAAAACCGTGGCGTTCCGCAAACCCAACTACACCCTGGGTTTCTCCAATACTGATCACCTGATCAACCGCGCCAACTGGGACATTAAGCTGACCAAGACCGGCTTTACCAACCAGGCCGGCCATTGCCTGGTATTGGTGACCAGCATGGGCAACCGCCCGGTGTCGCTGGTGATCCTGGATGCCTTTGGCAAGTTCACCCACTTTGCCGATGCCAGCCGTATTCGCAGCTGGGTTGAGACCGGCAAAGGCGGCGCGGTGCCGGACGTTGCGTTGCGCTACAAGGCTGACAAGAATCTGAAGAATCGGGGGAATGCGGTAGAAGTGCGCCGCTAACTAACCACCATCTTATTGAAATAAGCAGGCCCAATGTGGGAGGGGGCTTGCTCCCGATGGCGGTGTGCCAGGCTATAAAACTTATCCTGATCAACCGCTATCGGGAGCAAGCCCCCTCCCACATTTTTATTTGCGTTCTGCCAACACTTTGAGCGCTTGGGCCGCTGCCCCTTCCTGCCCCGCCTGGCCTGTTGCATTCGCCGCACCACGCCAGCGCTGCGCATCCACATTGGCCGGTAATTGGCTCGGCCGCTGGGTGAGGATAGCCCAGTGCCCCGCGCTCTTCCACGCCGACTCGAAGTCGCTGAATTCCATAATCAATCGGCGCTCGTTTCCAGAGCGCAACAACACCGTGCTCTTCTGCTGGTTGAACCCCACCACCACGACATAACGCGCTCCGGACCAGAAGCTGGAATTGATTCGCGCCATCACCGGGTAACCCGCCGCCACCTGCGCCAGCACCGCGGTCAGCTTGGCGTCCAGTGGGTACACCATCAGCCCGTATTCGCGCGCCAGCACCTGCATGTTGCGTTCGAGGTTCGCCTCAGCACCCGGCAGGCGCAGCGGCTTGTCCAGCAACCCCGGTGTCATGACAATGCCTTGTTGCGACAGCATACTGGCAAGTGCCGTAGGACCGCTCTGATAAGCCTCGCTGCGAAAGGTCGGCACGCCGTTGAGTTCAACGCGCTCCGGCAGGCCGGACAGCTTCGACGGTTGGCTGGAACAAGCCGTTAACCCCAGGGCACAAGCCAGCAAGATGGATGTTTTAAGGTTCGAGCGTAAGCGCAATGTTTTACTCTCTTGATCAACGGGCGGTGAGGGCCCTGATCATAGGATGCTCTTGAGCGCGGGTATAGCCTGGCACATCAGTAAAGCACCCGCGATAGAGCAAACAAGTTGGACAGACACGACCATTGGTCAATAGCAGGCAACCGCCAGGTAGCTAGACTGTCCATTGAGAAGACTGTGTGTGCCCCAAGTGGGCGAAAGGAGGCCCGAATGAGCCTTGCGACGACAATTTTTCTGTTGATCTGTGGTTGGTTGGCAGTGGCCGCGGCCATGTTGTGGGGGGTCATGCGCGTGACTCGCCGGCATCATCACCCCCACGTCAAACCTGCCGCGCCCGCCAAGCCTCCCAAGGCGACGGCCCATCACGCCTAGCCAGGCATGCAATTGAAGTCTTGGGTGGCGGCGATTTCCTTGCCGTGCCCGTCCTTGAGGGATGCACGCACGGTGGTGCCCAGGCTCGACTCTTCCAGTGTGTAATGCTCACCCGCCTTGAAGTGTTTGTATTCCACCCGGCCCTGGCAGTCTTGCTGGTTGTCGTCGCCGGGTTCGTCTTCAAACAAGGTCACGTCCAGCCGATGGTCACCGGGGCTGACTTCAAAGTAGCGCCCGTCATCGACGCGTTTACCGTCCACCCGCTCGGCCATCAGGTCATTTGGCGCTTCCTCTTTCAGGCCGATCCAGGCTTGGCTCGGGTCGGCCTTGGGCAGCGGGCCGGCGCAGGCCGAGAGCAACACAACAACGCTCAGCATAGGTATCAACAACAGGGTTTTCAGTGACATGGCAGGGCTCCAAAGAACATCAAAAAAAGACGTATCCGATGGCTGGCAAGCTTGAAGAGCCGGCGTTTGCAGAACAAATGAATACAAATGAAACGATCTTCAGCCATTACCTAAATCTTCCTTCACCTGGCTGAAAGGTGCGTGTTAGGTGGGTCGGGCAAGACTGCCGGGGTTTGCAATCCTGCTCTTCTCGGAGACTCACGCATGCTCGGGCTGGTAAAGACCGCACTGCAAAAGCCGTACACGTTTATCGTGTTGGCCATATTCATCTGCATCATCGGGCCCATGGCGGCCCTGCGTACGCCCACTGATGTGTTTCCCGATATCGGCATACCCGTGGTCGCGGTGGTCTGGCAGTACAACGGCCTGTCCCCGGACGCCATGGCCGGGCGGGTGATCTACACCTATGAACGCTCCTTGAGCACCACCGTCAACGACATCGAACATATCGAATCGCAATCGTTGCCCGGCATGGGTATCGTCAAGATCTTCTTCCAGCCCGGCGTCGATATCCGCACCGCCAACGCCCAGGTCACAGCGGTGTCGCAAACCGTGCTCAAGCAGATGCCACCGGGCATCACGCCGCCGCTGATCCTCAACTACAGCGCCTCCACGGTGCCGATCCTGCAAATGGCGTTCTCCAGCCCGAGCCTTTCGGAAGCCAGGATCCGCGACCTGGTGCAGAACAACATCCGCCTGCCCCTGAGCGCGCTGCCCGGCCTGGCCATGCCCACGCCGATGGGCGGCAAGCAGCGTCAGATCACCCTCGACCTCGACCCCCAGGCCCTGGCTGCCAAGGGCTTGTCGGCCCAGGACGTCGGCAATGCCCTGGCTTTGCAGAACCAGATCATCCCGGTGGGCACCGCCAAGCTGGGTTCCAACGAATACACGATCCTGCTCAACAACAGCCCCAAGGCCATCGATGAACTCAATGACCTGCCGATCAAGACAGTCGACGGCGCAATCATCACCATCGGCCAGGTCGCCCATGTGCGCGACGGTTCGCCGCCACAAACCAACATCGTGCGCGTCGACGGCCATCGCGCGGTGCTGATGCCGGCGTTGAAGAACGGCAGCATCTCTACCCTGTCGATCATCGACGGCATCCGCCAGATGCTGCCACGCATCAACGAAACCCTGCCGCCTTCACTGAAAACCTCACTGCTGGGTGATGCCTCGGTGTTCGTCAAGCAATCGGTGGGCAGCGTAGCCCAGGAAGGCATCATTGCCGCGCTGCTCACCAGTGCGATGATCCTGTTGTTTCTCGGCAGTTGGCGCTCGACCTTGATCATCGCCGCGTCGATTCCGCTGGCGGTGCTCTCGGCCATCGCGCTGCTGGCGGTCAGCGGGCAAACCCTCAACGTGATGACTCTCGGCGGGCTGGCGTTGGCGGTGGGGATTCTGGTGGACGACGCCACAGTGACCATCGAAAACATCAACTGGCACCTGGAACAAGGCAAGGCGGTGAACACTGCGATCCTCGACGGTGCCGCGCAAATCGTCGGCCCGGCGTTTGTCTCGCTGCTGTGCATCTGCATCGTGTTTGTGCCGATGTTTTTGCTGCAAGGCATCGCCGGTTATCTGTTCCGGCCAATGGCGCTGGCGGTGATCTTTGCCATGGCCAGTTCGTTCATCCTCTCGCGCACCCTGGTGCCGACGCTGGCGATGTTCCTGCTCAAGCCGCATACGCCGGAGCAAGGCGTGGGGCATCATCCCGAAGATCAATTCATCAACCATCATGAGGGTGAGCAACACGCGAAACCGCGCAATGCGTTGCTGCAATCGGTGCTGAATTTCCAACAGGGCTTTGAGCGTCACTTCTCCAATATCCGTGACACTTACCATGGCTTGCTGACGTTGGCGCTGGGGGCGCGAAAGCGCTTCATTGTCGGCTTCCTGGCCTGCGTAATCGCCTCATTCGCGTTGCTGCCGAGCCTGGGCCAGGACTTTTTCCCGGCCACCGATGCCGGTGCCCTCGCGCTGCATGTGCGCTTGCCGCTGGGCACGCGAATCGAGGAAAGCGCCGCTGCGTTCGATCGCATCGAAGCACGCATTCGCGAGGTCATCCCCGCCGACGAACTCGACACCATCGTCGACAATATCGGCATCCCGCTCAGCGGTATCGACATGGCCTACAGCAGCAGCGGCACCATCGGCCCTCAGGATGGCGATATCCAGGTCACCCTGAATAAGCACCACGCCCCCACCGCCGACTACGTGAAAAAACTGCGTGAAGCCCTGCCGCAAAGTTTCCCCGGCAGCCACTTTGCGTTCCTGCCGGCAGACATCAGCAGCCAGATTCTCAACTTCGGCGCGCCGGCCCCGCTGGATGTGAAAATCTCCGGGCGCAGCGATGCAGAAAACCGCGCTTACGCCGTAGAACTCGAACGACGCTTGCAACATGTACCAGGCATTGCAGACCTGCGTATCCAGCAGTCCACCGGTTACCCCTCCTTGCAGGTCAATGTCGACCGCCTGCGCGCCAACGGTTTGGGCATTACCGAAAAAGACGTCACCAACAGCATGGTCGCCTCCCTGGCCGGCAGCTCCCAGGTGGCACCGACCTTCTGGCTCAACCCGGCCAATGGCGTGTCCTATTCCATCGTCGCCGCCACCCCGCAGTACCGTCTCGACAGCCTGCCATCACTGGAGGCCCTACCGGTGACCGGTGCCAATGGCCAATCGCAAATCCTCGGGGGCGTGGCGACCATCTCCCGCGTACAAAGCCCGGCGGTGGTCACCCACTACAACATCGAACCGACCCTGGACCTGTATGCCAACGTACAAGGTCGCGACCTGGGCGGCGTGGCCCGTGATGTGCAAAAAGTGCTGGACGACACTGCATCCATGCGTCCCAAAGGCGCGACCATCAGCCTGCACGGGCAAATCGATGCGCTGCATGAGGCGTTCAGTGGTTTGAGCTTGGGGCTGCTCGGCGCCGTGGTGCTGATCTACTTGCTGATCGTGGTCAACTTCCAGTCCTGGGCCGACCCCTTTGTGATCATCACGGCGTTACCGGCCGCACTGGCGGGGATCGTGTGGATGCTGTTCCTCAGCGGCACCTCGTTATCGGTCCCGGCGCTCACCGGCGCCATCCTGTGCATGGGCGTGGCCACCGCCAACTCGATCCTGGTGGTGAGCTTCTGCCGTGAACGCCTGGCCGAACATGGCGACGCGTTGAAAGCCGCCATGGAAGCCGGTTACACGCGCTTTCGCCCAGTGTGCATGACCGCCCTGGCAATGATCATCGGCATGTTGCCCCTGGCGCTGTCCGAGGAGCAAAACGCGCCGCTGGGTCGCGCCGTTATCGGCGGTTTGATCTTCGCCACCATCGCCACTCTGTTGTTTGTACCCGTGGTCTTCAGCCTGGTCCACGGCCGTCACCCTACTCGCGCAATTGCTGGAGAAACGCCCCATGTCGTCTGATCACAAACCCTCGCGCAAGCGTCTGATGCTGATGGGTGTCGGCGGCCTGACCCTCGCTGCCCTGTTGGTGGCCAGCGGCTTGCACGCCCGCACGCTGCACGAGCGATCTGTCGCTGCCTGGACCGAAACGGCGGCCATTCCCCAAGTGATGGTGTTCCAACCCCAACAGAACACTGCCGGCGATACGCTGCGCTTGCCGGCGCACCTGGAAGCCTGGAGCACAGCGCCGATCCATGCGCGGGTCAGCGGCTATCTGAAAGACTGGAAAGTGGATATGGGCACGCAGGTCAAGGCCGGGCAAATCCTCGCCGAAATCGACAGCCCTGACCTCGACCAGCAACTGGCGCAGACTCACGCACGGCTGATTCAGGAACAGGCCAATGCACGTCTGGCAGCCACCACTGCCACGCGCTGGCAACACCTGTTGGCGAGCCATTCAGTGTCGCGTCAGGAAGCCGATGAAAAAACCTCGAACGCCGCCGCGACCACAGCCAATGCCGAGGCTGGCGCAGCGGACTACGCTCGCTTGTCAGCATTGGAGGGCTACAAAACCCTGCGTGCGCCATTCGCTGGCACCATCACTGCGCGGCATACCGATATCGGTCAGTTGATCAAAGCCGATACCGACAGCGATCTGGCGCTGTTTACCCTGGCCGACACCCACCAACTGCGCCTGTATGTACCGGTGCCGCAGAACTACGCGGCAGTGATCCATCCGGGCCTGGAAGCCGAGTTGACGGTGCCTGAGCACCCAGGCGAACACTTCAAGGCGCGCCTGATCGGTGACTCCACCGCCATCGACCGCCGCTCCGGCACCCTGCTCGCCCAGTTCGTCGTCGACAACCCCAGCGGTGAATTGCTACCGGGCGACTACGCCGAAGCCAGCCTGCCGATTCCGGCCGATACTCACGGCGTGAGCATCCCGGCCAGCGCCTTGATCTTCCGCGCCCAGGGTACGCAAGTGGCGGTGTTGGATGGGCAGAATCACGTGCACCTGCAAGACATCCACATCGGTCTGGACCTGGGCGAGCGCCTGGTGATCGACCAGGGTTTGAAAGCCACCGACCACATCATCGACAACCCGCCCGATGCCCTGCGCGAAGGCGACCCGGTGCAACTGGCCGACGCCGCCGGAGGTGCCCATGCGCCCAAGGCTTAAACCGCTCGCGGCGTTGATACTGCTGGCGTTGCAGGGTTGCTCAATGGCACCGACCTATACCGCGCCATCGATTGACCTGCCCGCCCACTACCGCGAACAGACCAGCGACGGCCCATGGCACAGCGCGCAACCGTCCGATCAGTTGGCGACCCAGTGGTGGCAACTCTATAACGATCCAACGTTGAACAAGCTGCAGCAGCAATTGCTCAACAGCAACCCGGACCTGGCTGCGGCACTGGCACACTTCGATGCCTCCCAGGCGTATGCCAGCCAGTTGCACGCCGGGCTGTTCCCGCAAATCAGCGCCAGCGCACAGCCGCAGCGCCAACGGCAATCGGACGCGAGACCGTTGCGCGGCACAACGCAGCCGTCGGTGTACAACAGCAACATTGCCGGGTTTTCGTTGAGCTACGACCTGGACCTGTGGGGCAAGATCCGCAATCAGGTCGCGGCCGGCGACGCTCAGGCGCAAGCGTCAGGCGATGACTTGGCGGTGGCGCGCCTAAGCCTGCAACGGCAGTTGACGACGTTATATGTGCAACTCAATGGCCTGGATGCACAGAGCCGAATACTCGACAGCTCGCTGGAGGATTTCAGCCAGGCGCTGCAACTGACGCGCAGTCGCTACGAAGGCCAGATTGCCTCGGAACTGGACCTGACCCGCGCGCAAAATCAACTGGCCGAGGCCAAGGCGCAACTGGATGAGGTGCGTGGGCAACGCAACCTGACCGAACATGCAATCGGCGAGTTGGTGGGCGTGGCGGCCAGTGATTTTTCATTGCCGCCCAGCCCGCAGTTGATGGCCTTGCCAAGGATTCCATCGCAGTTGCCAAGCCACTTGCTGCAACGTCGCCCGGACATCGCCGCGGCTGAACGCCGGGTGTTTGCGGCCAACGCAAATATCGGCGTAGCCAAGGCAGCGTGGTATCCGGATTTCAGCCTGACCGGGTTGATAGGCGGGCAGACGCAAGGCGTCGGTAATCTGCTGTCAGCTGGCAATCGCTATTGGGCGTTGGGGCCGTTGGTGAACCTGCCGATCTTTGATGGCGGGCGGTTGAGTGCCAATGAACGCCAGGCCAAGGCCGAGTTTGAAGAGGCGTCGGCGCAATACCGTAGCCATGTGTTGCAAGCCGTGCGAGAGGTAGAAGACAACCTGGGGCAACTGAGGGACTTGCAGCAGCAAGCCCAGGATGAACAGGCGGCGGCACAGGCGGCGCAACATACCCAGGCGTTGGCGATGAACAGCTATCAGGCGGGGGCGGTGAGTTATCTGGATGTGGTCACCGCACAAACGGCGGCGCTACAGGCGCAGCGCACATTGCAGGCCGTACAGACGCGGCAGCTGGTGGCAAGTGTGGGGCTTTTGACCGCACTCGGCGGTGGCTGGCAACCTGGCGCCTGACGTCAATACCGCAATCGGGAGCAAGCCCCCTCCCACACTGGTTCCGCGCCAGACACACTATGTATGAACACCGCGGCCCCCTGTGGGAGGGGGCTTGCTCCCGATTGCGCCCGCCCGGACACATCCTGCCATAAGCCTGCCCGTCAGTTATTGGCACTGCAATCTAGCCTCTCCAAGCACAACACGAGAGGGCCATGGAATGGCAGATCTACCCGCGTCACACCGCCTGCGCATCGGGCGCTTCAGTGAACCGAACCGCGTCTACCTGATCACCACTAATACGCATGAACGCATTCGCCTATTCAGCGACTTTCATCTCGGGCGCCTGGTGGTCTGGCAGTTTCGGCTCGCTCAGTACCAAGGGCTGGTGAATTCTCTGGCATGGGTGATCATGCCCGACCACTTTCACTGGATTTTCGAACTGAAAAAAGGCTCGCTGGCGGACTTGATGTGCCAGGTAAAATCCAAAAGCACACGCACCGTGAATGGTGCTAGCGGACGCAACGGGCGGCTGTGGCAGGAAAGCTTCCATGATCGGGCGCTACGCAAGGAAGATGACCTGATCAAAATGGCCAGGTATGTGGTGGCTAACCCATTGCGAGCGGGCTTGGTCGAGCGAATTGGCGACTACCCCCTGTGGGATGCCATCTGGGTGTAACTTCAAAAAAAGTCCAAATGTGGGAGGGGGCTTGCTCCCGATAGCGGCGGGTCAGCTACGGACAAATTGACTGACACACCGTCATCGGGAGCAAGCCCCCTCCCACATTTTCAACCGCTGGCGATAGCTGCTGAAGCTGCCACCATGGCGCGCAACAACACCGCACACCCCGCCGCCAGATCATCCGGCGCGGCATTTTCGATTTCGTTATGGCTGATGCCACCTTCACACGGCACGAAGATCATCCCTGCCGGGCCAAGCTCGGCGACGAAGATTGCGTCGTGCCCTGCCCCACTGACAATGTCCATATTCGACAGGCCCAAGCCATTGGCCGCATCGCGCACGGCGTCGACGCAGCCTTTGTCGAAGTACAGCGGCGGGAAGTCGGCAGTGGGTTCCATCTCGTAACTCAGCCCGTGTTTGGCACAGGTGTCTTCAATCACCTGGCGCACCTGGGCAATCATCGAGTCCAGCCGTGCCGGCTCTAAATGACGAAAATCCAGGGTCATGCGTACCTCCCCCGGAATCACGTTGCGCGACCCTGGATACGCTTGCAGGCAACCCACCGTGCCACAGGCGTGCGGCTGATGCTCCAGCGCCGCCGCATTCACCGCCGCCACCACCACCGCCGCGCCCACCAGGGCATCCTTGCGCAGGTGCATCGGCGTCGGGCCGGCGTGGGCTTCGACACCGCGCAGTTTGAGGTCGAACCATTTTTGCCCAAGGGCTCCGAGTACCACGCCGATGGTTTTCTTTTCATCCTCAAGAATCGGCCCTTGCTCGATGTGCGCCTCGAAATAGGCGCCAACCTTATGCCCACTCTCGGGGCGCGTCCCGGCATAGCCGATGGCATTCAACGCATCGCCGACGCTGACGCCGTCCGCATCGACCTTGGCCAGGGTATCGGCCAGGCTGAACTTTTCGGCGAACACGCCGGAGCCCATCATGCACGGTGGAAACCGCGAGCCTTCCTCGTTGGTCCACACCACCACTTCCAACGGCGCCTCGGTTTCAATCTTGAGATCGTTAAGGGTGCGCAACACTTCCACCCCCGCCAGTACACCGAAGCAACCGTCGAACTTGCCGCCGGTAGGCTGGGTATCGATATGGCTGCCGGTCATCACCGGCGGCAGGTCCGCGTTGCGCCCTGGACGGCGGGCGAAGATATTGCCGATACCGTCGATGCTCACGGTACAGCCGGCCTCTCCGCACCACTGCACGAAGAGATCGCGGGCCTTGCGGTCAAGGTCGGTAAGGGCCAGGCGACACACCCCGCCCTTGGGGGTGGCGCCGAGCCTGGCCAGGTCCATCAGCGACTGCCACAGGCGGTCGCGGTTGATGTGCTGATGGGTCGATTGCAGAACGTCGAGGGCAGCGTTCATGGGGATCTCCTCAGGCTGTATTTCTTATGATTGGAACAGGTGGCACGCAGTCCAATGTGGGAGGGGGCTTGCTCCCGATAGCAGTGGCCGAGTTGATATGTGCATGACTGATACACCGCCATCGGGGGCAAGCCCCCTCCCACATTGACCGCGTTCACAAGGATGATTTGGCTGCGACCGGGTTGATACCGCGCTTGGCATTGAGCCCGTAATACAACACCCCGCCCAACGCCGAACCGGTAAACCAGCCATAGCTGTAAAACCAACTGAACGCATCGCTGCCCAGCGACAACAGGGTCAGCACCACCGGCACGCCAAAGGCGATGAAACCACTCCAGTTCCACGCCGGGTACACGTCATCACGGTAAAGTCCTGCCAGGTCCAGTTGCTGTTTGCGGGTGATGAAGTAGTCCACCACCATGATCCCGGCAATCGGGCCCAGCAGGCTCGAATAGCCGAGCAACCAATTGGAGTAAACGGTCTCCAGGCTGACATCGGAAACGATCAACCCAAGCTTTTTCAGCAGCTCATGGGCCATCAGCGCCAGCCCTACCAGCCCGGTCAGGATCACCGCGGTGGTGCGGTTGATCAGCTTGGGCGCGATGTTCTGGAAGTCGTTGGTGGGCGAAACGATGTTCGCCGCCGTGTTGGTGGACAAGGTGGCGACGATGATCAGCGCCATCGCCACTGCCACCCACACCGGGCTCTGGATATGGCCGATCAGGGTCACCGGGTCGGAGACGCTGACGCCCACCAGTTTCACCGAGGCGGCGGTCATGATCACGCCGAGGGCGGCGAACAGGAACATGGTCAGCGGCAGGCCGAAGATCTGCCCGAGGATCTGGTCTTTCTGGCTCTTGGCGTAGCGGCTGAAGTCGGGAATGTTCAGCGACAAGGTGGCCCAGAAGCCTACCATCGCGGTCAGACCCGCCATGAAATAGCCGGTGAGGCTTGCGCCTTCAGGGCGCTTGGGTGGGATCGCCATCAGCTCGCTGAGGGACACATTCGGCATCGCCCACACCAGCAGGCCGATACCTACCGCCACCAACAACGGCGCCGACAGGGTTTCCAGGCGCTTGATCGACTCGGCACCGCGCAACACCACCCACAGGTTCAGGCACCAGAAAATCATGAAGCCAATCACTTCACCGGTGCCACCCAGCGACTTCCAACCCTCGAAAATCGAACCGAGAAACAGGTGAATCGCCAACCCGCCAAACATCGTCTGGATCCCGAACCAGCCGCAGGCCACCAACGCGCGAATCAGGCACGGCACGTTGGAACCGAGAATGCCGAATGACGAGCGCAACAGCACCGGAAACGGGATGCCGTACTTGGTGCCGGGAAACGCGTTGAGCGTCAGCGGGATCAACACCACGATATTGGCCAGCAGGATCGCTATCAGCGCCTCGCCCACCGACAAGCCGAAATACGCGGTGAGTACCCCGCCCAGGGTGTAGGTCGGCACGCAAATCGACATGCCGACCCACAATGCGGTGATGTGCCATTTGTTCCAGGTGCGCTCGTGCACCTTGGTGGGTGCCATGTCGTGGTTGTAGCGAGGGCTGTCGAGGACGTCGGGGCCGGCGTCGAGTTCGTACAGGCCGTTGCGCTCGATGACTTGCGATCTGTTCTGTTGCATGGCCGCTCCACGGTTTTTTTTAAAGTTATTTTTGCTCACCTGCACGCTGTGTACAGGAGGCCGGAGTACCGCATAAACAACATGACATCTCGGGCCCCGACCAATTGCCTTTGCACTCAATTACCGTGCCGACAACGGCTGCTGAACCCGCACCACTTATATAACGTGCTGATGTTTATCAGCTTTCCGAGTGAGCCTGGGTTACTTGTCGCGCTATTGGGGCCAGCCATTGCGTAAGTTGCCCGAACCGTCAGGTCTCAATCTGGTGCAACACAATTATTTTTATTTTTCAGTGCCGTCAAGAGGCATATCTCAAGCGTCTGATTTGCAATAAGAAATGTTGCTCAAAAACAGAAGCTGTCAAGTGCGTCAAAATGGTGAGCGCTCGCTACATTTTGGTGATTTTGTTATTTTTCTCTTTTAATTCAGCCACTTAATTTAATTATAAGCTTAAGAAAAATCTTCTTGCCCAATCGAAAAACTCGGGCTAGTTTCTATTCCTGTCACCGATGACAGGAATTAACCCTCCATCGACCGGCAGTATTACAACACTTAGAACTGGCATAAGCCGGTCAAGCCTGTGAGGAACTCGACATGTCGCTGTTGATCCGTGGCGCAACCGTTATTACCCATGATGAAAGTTACCGCGCCGATGTGTTATGCGCAGGCGGTCTAATTCGGGCCATTGGCACCGATCTGGATATTCCCGCCGGCACTGAAATACTCGATGGCAGCGGCCAATACTTGATGCCGGGCGGCATCGATCCCCACACCCATATGCAACTGCCCTTCATGGGCACCGTGGCCAGCGAAGACTTTTTCAGTGGGACGGCCGCAGGCTTGGCCGGTGGTACCACGTCGATCATCGACTTTGTGATTCCCAACCCGCAGCAATCGTTGATGGAAGCCTTCCACCAGTGGCGCGGCTGGGCAGAAAAGTCCGCATCCGACTATGGCTTCCATGTAGCGATCACCTGGTGGAGCGAGCAGGTACGCGAGGAAATGGCCGAACTGGTCAGCCATCACGGCATCAACAGCTTCAAGCATTTCATGGCTTACAAGAACGCAATCATGGCCGCCGACGATACCTTGGTAGCCAGCTTCGAACGCTGCCTGGAGCTGGGCGCGGTGCCTACCGTTCATGCGGAAAACGGCGAGCTGGTGTATCACCTGCAACGCAAGCTGATGGCCCAGGGCATCACCGGACCGGAAGCCCATCCGCTGTCGCGCCCATCCCAGGTGGAAGGCGAAGCGGCCAGCCGCGCAATACGAATTGCCGAGACCATCGGCACGCCGCTGTACCTGGTGCATGTGTCGACCAAAGAGGCGCTGGATGAAATCACCTACGCTCGGGGCAAGGGCCAGGCGGTGTACGGTGAAGTACTCGCCGGCCACTTGCTGCTGGACGACAGCGTCTACCAGCACCCGGATTGGCAGACCGCCGCCGGCTATGTCATGAGCCCACCGTTCCGTCCGCGCGGGCATCAGGAGGCCCTGTGGCACGGCCTGCAATCGGGCAACCTGCACACCACCGCGACTGACCACTGCTGCTTCTGCGCCGAGCAAAAAGCTGCCGGGCGTGACGACTTCAGCAAGATCCCCAACGGCACCGCCGGTATCGAAGACCGCATGGCGCTGCTGTGGCACGAAGGCGTCAACACGGGGCGCCTGTCGATGCAGGCGTTCGTTGCGCTGACCTCCACCAGCACGGCGAAAATCTTCAACCTCTACCCCCGTAAAGGCGCGGTTCGCGTCGGGGCGGATGCCGACCTGGTGCTCTGGGACCCTGAAGGCACGCGAACCATTTCGGCCAAGACCCACCACCAGCAGGTCGACTTCAACATCTTCGAAGGCAAGACCGTGCGCGGCGTGCCGAGCCACACCATCAGCCAGGGCAAGCTGGTCTGGGCCGATGGCGACCTGCGCGCCGAGCGAGGGGCCGGACGGTATGTGGAGCGGCCGGCGTATCCCTCGGTGTTCGAGCAGTTGAGCAAGCGGGCAGCGCTTTCCAAGCCAGTGGCTGTGAACCGCTGAACCCGCTATCGGGAGCAAGCCCCCTCCCACAGTGGAATGCATTCCAACGTGGGAGGGGCGGTGCGACGATTCGACTTGCTCCCGATGAGGCCCGAACAATCAACACAAAAACCAATGCCCATCAGAGGCAGCACCTCAATAACCGTGAGGCCAATACCGTGATCCAGACCCTGACCCACCTTCCCCACCCCCGCGATGACGCGGCCACCCTCGCCAGCCAGTTCAGCGACCTGGCACCGCCGCTCAACGCCCGGCAAGCGCATCTGGAAGCCTCGCGCTGCCTGTACTGTTACGACGCACCGTGCGTGAACGCATGCCCCAGCGAGATCGACATCCCGTCGTTCATCCGCAATATCCACACCGAGAACGTGCAAGGCGCTGCGCAGAAAATCCTCTCGGCCAACATCCTCGGCGGCAGTTGCGCTCGGGTTTGCCCCACGGAGATCCTGTGCCAGCAAGCCTGCGTGCGTAACAACGCCGAAGAATGCGCGCCGGTGCTGATCGGTTTGTTACAACGCTACGCCATCGACAACGCGCACTTCAGCGAACACCCGTTCCAGCGCGCCGCGCCCACCGGTAAGCGCATCGCCGTGGTCGGCGCCGGGCCGGCGGGGTTGGCCTGCGCCCACCGCGCCGCGTTGCACGGCCATGACGTGGTGGTTTTCGAAGCGCAGGAGAAAGCCGGCGGCCTGAATGAATACGGGATCGCCAAGTACAAGCTGGTGGATGATTTTGCCCAGAAGGAACTGGATTTCCTTCTGCAAATCGGCGGCATCGAAATCCGCCATGGCCAGCGCCTGGGCGACAACCTGACCTTGAGCGAACTGCATCAGCAATTCGATTCGGTGTTCCTCGGCCTCGGCCTGGCGGCCAGCAAACAGCTCGGCTTGGCCCACGAAGACGCCCCCGGCCTGCTCGCCGCCACCGACTACATCCGCGAGCTGCGCCAGGCCGATGACCTCACCCAACTGCCCCTGGCCGACCGCTGCATCGTGCTCGGCGCGGGCAATACCGCCATCGACATGGCCGTGCAAATGGCCCGCCTCGGTGCCCGCGAGGTAAACCTTGTATACCGCCGTGGCCTGGCGGACATGGGCGCGACCCAACACGAACAAGACATTGCCAAGGCCAATCAAGTGCGGCTGCTGACCTGGGCCCAACCCGACGAAGTGTTGCTCGACGACCAGGGCCGCGTACGCGGTATGCGCCTGGCCCGCACCCACCTGGAAAATGGTCGCTTGCTACCGACGGGGGAGACCTTCGAACTGGCCGCCGATGCGATCTTCAAGGCCATCGGCCAAGGCTTTGACAACGACGCACTGCACGACCCGCTGGCCCAGCAACTGCACCGCGTGGGCGAGCGCATCTTTGTCGATGAACAGCTGCGCACCAGTATCCCCGGCGTGTATGCCGGCGGCGATTGCGTCAGCCTTGGCCAGGACCTTACCGTGCAGGCCGTGCAACACGGCAAGCTGGCCGCCGAGGCCATGCACGCCCAACTCATGCTGAATGTGGAGGCTGCGTAATGGCCGATCTCTCGATTGTATTCGCCGGTATCAAAGCCCCCAATCCGTTCTGGCTGGCCTCCGCGCCGCCCACCGACAAAGCCTACAACGTGGTCCGTGCGTTCGAAGCCGGCTGGGGTGGCGTGGTGTGGAAAACCCTGGGCGAAGACCCGGCGGCGGTGAACGTGTCGTCACGCTACTCGGCGCATTTCGGGGCGAATCGTGAAGTGCTGGGCATCAACAATATCGAACTGATCACCGACCGCTCACTGGAGATCAACCTGCGGGAAATCACCCAGGTGAAAAAGGACTGGCCTGACCGTGCACTGATCGTATCGCTGATGGTGCCATGTGTTGAGGAGTCCTGGAAAAACATCCTGCCTCTGGTGGAGGCGACCGGCTGCGACGGCATCGAGTTGAATTTCGGCTGCCCCCACGGGATGCCCGAACGTGGCATGGGCGCAGCGGTCGGCCAGGTGCCGGAGTATGTGGAACAAGTGACGCGCTGGTGCAAGACATATTGCTCGCTGCCGGTGATCGTCAAGCTCACGCCCAACATCACCGACATCCGCGTGGCGGCGCGGGCAGCGTATCGCGGCGGCGCGGACGCGGTGTCGTTGATCAACACCATCAATTCCATCACCAGCGTGGATCTGGAGCGCATGGTCGCCCTGCCGGTGGTCGGCACCCAGAGTACCCACGGCGGTTACTGCGGTTCGGCGGTCAAGCCGATCGCCCTGAACATGGTCGCCGAAATCGCCCGTGACCCGCAGACCCAGGGCTTGCCGATCTGCGGCATCGGCGGTATCGGCAACTGGCGCGATGCAGCGGAATTCGTCGCCCTGGGCTGTGGCGCAGTGCAGGTGTGCACGGCGGCGATGCTGCATGGCTTCAGGATTGTGGACGAGATGAAGGACGGCCTGTCGCGGTGGATGGACAGCCAGGGTTACACCAGCCTGCAGGACTTTTCCGGGCGGGCCGTGGGTAACACCACGGATTGGAAGTACCTGGATATCAACTACCAGGTGATCGCCAGGATCGATCAGGCGGCGTGTATCGGTTGTGGGCGTTGTCACATTGCCTGTGAGGACACTTCACACCAGGCGATCGCCAGTTTGAAACAGGCGGACGGCACGCATAAGTATGAAGTGATTGATGATGAGTGCGTGGGCTGCAACTTGTGCCAGATCACCTGCCCGGTGGCGGACTGCATCGAGATGGTGCCGATGGACACCGGCAAGCCATTTTTGAATTGGACGCAAGATCCGCGTAATCCGTATCGGGAAGCTGTGTAGCCTTTAGACCGCTATCGCAGGTAAGCCAGCTCCCCACAGTTGACCGCATTTTGTCTGAAGGAATGCAGTCGAATGTGGGAGCTGGCTTGCCTGCGATGGGCATGGGTATCTACACAACTTCTGGTATGGCGCTGTCCCTGTGGGAGGGGCGGTGCGACGATTCGACTTGCTCCCGATGGCGGCCTTAGGGCCGACCAGGATGCCGGATCAAACCGAGTACATATCCGTTATTTAGGTAACGGCCACTATTGGTTCCGCTCTTACAGCGGGTCACTTTTGAAAAGCGTGT
>NZ_VXCZ01000027.1:0-73029 GCF_052850795.1 Pseudomonas sp. 910_23
ATGAGCGAAAGCGCCCTGAGCGGTGAACTGCCCCGCGCCCAAGCGGATGAAGCGCGCCTGTTGCAACTGGCGCTCCCGCGTTCGCGGGCTTGAAGAAATAAGAGGGGTTGGCTATGTCTGAAGTTAAAACTGCAAAGGGTTTCTGGCCGGGGTTCAACCAGCGCAAGTTTCTCGACGACTGGGTGATGCTGCTGGCAGCGTTGAGCATCTTTGTACTCAGCGCGGTATTTATCGACAACTTCCTTTCGCCACTGAACATGCGCGGCCTGGGGCTGGCGATATCCACGGTGGGCATCGCCGCGTGCACCATGCTGTTCTGCCTGGCGTCGGGGCACTTCGACTCGACTTGTCAGTGGGGTCGGTGATCGCTTGTGCCGGGGTGGTGGCGGGCATCGTGATCCGTGACACCGACAGCGTAGTACTCGGCGTGTCGGCGGCACTGGCCATGGGGTTGGTGGTGGGGCTGATCAACGGCATCGTGATTGCCAAGCTGCGCATCAATGCGTTGATTGCCACCTTGGCGACCATGCAGATCGTGCGCGGCCTGGCGTACATCTTCTCCAACGGCAAGGCAGTGGGGGTGATGAATGAAGATTTCTTCGTATTCGGCAATGGCCAACTGATGGGCGTACCGGTGCCAATCATCATCACTGTGCTGTGTTTCGTGTTCTTCGGTTGGCTGCTCAATTACACCACCTATGGGCGCAACACCATGGCCATTGGTGGTAATCAGGAAGCCGCGCTGCTGGCCGGGGTGAATGTCGATCGCACCAAGATCATCATCTTTGCCGTGCACGGTTTGATCGGCGCATTGGCCGGGGTGATTCTCGCGTCGCGCATGACCTCGGGCCAGCCGATGATCGGCCAGGGTTTCGAGCTGACAGTGATCTCTGCGTGCGTGCTGGGCGGCGTATCGCTGAGCGGCGGCATCGGCATGATTCGCCATGTGATTGCCGGGGTGCTGATCCTGGCGATCATCGAGAACGCGATGAACCTGAAGAACATCGACACGTTTTACCAGTACGTGATTCGCGGCTCGATTCTGCTGCTGGCGGTCATCATCGACCGCATGAAGCAACGCTAATGTTCGCCCTGTGAAGATTAAACTGTGGGAGCTGGCTTGCCTGCGATAGCGGGCTGTCAGCCAGCCTATCTTTAACTGACCCACCGCCATCGCAGGCAAGCCAGCTCCCACCTTGGATCTCCTGTGTTCAGGAGGGCGGTATTTGCCATAATGCCGCTCGTTTTCGTACTACCACATAGGCCCGATATGCAGGAAAACGCCCACACCCCCGTCAAAGACGCCGCCCCCACCGGTACCCAAACCCTGTTGCGTGGCCTGGGCGTGGTGCACGCGGTGGCGGCTGGTGCGCGGGATCTGAAAGAGATTGCCCGGCGTATCGGCACTACCCGTAGCACCACCCACCGCCTGGCCAGTTGCCTGGTCGAGGAGCGTTACCTGCGCGTGGTGCCGCAGGTTGGTTACCTGCTGGGGCCAAAGTTGATCGAGCTGGGCTTCCAGGCCCGCGAAGAGCTACCGTTGGTAAGCCTGGCGGTACCCTATCTGGACGAGCTGTCGGCGCTCACCGGCGACACCATCCACCTGGCGATCCGTGAATACGACGATGTGCTTTACCTGCACAAGAACCCTGGCCGCAATGGCCCGGAAATGCGCTCGCGGGTCGGCCACCGTATGCCGCTGGCGCGCACCGGTATCGGCAAGGCGTTGTTGCTGGATGATTCGCCGCAGGAGTGGCAGCGCCTGTACCACGCCAGCTTGCCGGCGACGGGCAAAAGCCTGCAATGGCCGCAGCACCCGGAGCAATCCTGGGCGCAGTTCGAACAACGCATGGGCGAGTATGTAGCGGGCGGGTATGCGTTCGACCTGGAAGACAACGAACCGTCGATTCGCTGTGTAGCCGCACCGGTGCGCGATGCCGGCGGGCGAATTGTCGCCGGCATCAGCATCGCCAGTACCGTGCCCTATATGCCGCTGGAGAAAATGGCCGAGCTGATCCCTGTGATCAAACAGGTCGCAGCCCGGCTGTCAGCGGAGTTGGGCGCCAAAGCCTGATCAGGCTTTGAGGCTCGCCATGTCGATAACGAAGCGGTACTTCACGTCACCGGCGATCATGCGGGTGTAAGCCTCGTTGATCTGGCGGATGTCGAGCATTTCGATGTCGCAGGTGATGTTGTGCTCGGCGCAGAAATCCAGGACTTCCTGGGTTTCGGCAATGCCGCCGATCAGCGAACCGGCCAGCACTTTACGGCCCAGCACCAGTTTCGCGGCGTTGACGGGCGGGTCTACCGGCTCGAT
The DNA here is from genome assembly GCF_052850795.1 of Pseudomonas sp. 910_23. Lineage (NCBI taxonomy): Bacteria > Pseudomonadati > Pseudomonadota > Gammaproteobacteria > Pseudomonadales > Pseudomonadaceae > Pseudomonas > Pseudomonas sp. 910_23. The sequence goes on from NZ_VXCZ01000027.1 coordinate 2,318, forward strand.
CAGGCCGACCAGGATATGCACGCCGTCAAAGCGCAGTACATCGAGGTAGGGGTTCAGGTCGTGCTGCACCGGGATGGTGTCGAGCAGGAAGTCGAAGTGCCCGGCAGCGGCTTTCATCTGCTCGGCATCGGTGGACACGATCACATGGTCGGCGCCCTGACGGCGGCCTTCCTCAGCCTTGCTCGCCGAGCGTGTGAACAGCGTCACCTCGGCGCCCATGGCCTTGGCGAACTTGATGCCCATATGGCCCAGGCCGCCCATGCCGAGAATCCCGACTTTGTCGCCGGCCTTCACGCCGTAGTGCTTGAGCGGCGAGTAGGTGGTGATACCTGCACACAGGATTGGTGCAGCGCTGGCCAGGTCGAGCTTGGCTGGGATCTTCACCACAAAATGCTCGCTGACCACGATGCTGTCGGAGTAGCCGCCCATGGTGTTGCTGCCATCCACGCGGTCCGGGGTAGCGTAGGTCATGGTCGGGCCTTCGAGGCAGTATTGCTCAAGGTCTGACTGGCAGGCTTCGCAGTGGCGGCACGAATCCACCATGCAGCCCACGCCAACCAGATCACCGACTTTATGCGCGGTGACGTTGGCGCCGACGGCGGTGACCTTACCGACAATTTCATGGCCCGGCATCAGCGGGTACACGGCAATGCCCCACTCGTTGCGAGCCTGGTGAATATCGGAGTGGCACACGCCGCAGTAGAGGATCTCGATGGCCACGTCATCGACACGCGGGCTGCGGCGTTCAAACGACATAGGGGCGAGGGGAGTGGTGGCCGACTGGGCGGCATAACCGATGGCGGTGTACATGAAGAAACCTCGCAAAAAAGCAATGACAAGTGAGGCGGGCCATTCTGCGTACCGAGCGCACCGGCGGCCATGGCGATTGCTCCGAGTCTCATGCCTATTCGTCCGGCACTGCCTCAAGTTTGGATGTATTGGTCGCCAGACCTGCGATGATGCTCTCATCCCTAATTCGCGAAGTTTTTTGCCATGTTGCTGACCCGCCATCTCGATGCCAACGCCACCCTGGTCGCCTTGATTGAAGGCCTTGCATCCCGCGACGGTTTTTCCCCGACTCACCTGCCCGGTGTAAAGGTATTGCGCGCCAGTTGCGATGTGGCGCGCGGGCCACAGATCTACGAGCCGAGCCTGATGTTCGTGGCCCAAGGCAGCAAAGTCGCGTACCTGGGCCCGCGTACCCTGGAGTATGGCGCCGGGCATTATCTGATCCAGGCGATGCCGGTGCCGTTCGAGTGCGAGACCTTTGCCATGGCGCCCGATGCGCCGCTGTATGGCGTGACGGTGGGCATCGACCGGGTGGTGTTGGGCGAGTTGGTGATTGCGATGGGTATGCAGGCCGGGCCGCCGCCTACGGCGCAGACGTTGGAGTCGATGAGTTCGGTGGTGCTCGATGACGCCATGCGTGGATGCGTCGAACGGCTGTTGCAGTGCCTGCACGATCCGCTGGAAAGCCGGATCATGGGCCCGGCGCGGGTGCGCGAATTGTTGTTCACCGCCTTGCGCGGGCCGCAGGCGGATGTGCTGCGTGCATTGGTGGAACAACAGGGGCAGTTTTCGCGCATCGCCACCTCATTGAATCACCTGCATGCCCATTATGCCGAACCGCTGAATATCGAGACGCTGGCCGGGTATGCGCACATGAGTGCGTCGACCTTTCATGAACATTTCAAGCGTTGCACCTTGTTGTCGCCGGTGCAGTACCTCAAGCGCCTGCGACTATTGAAGGCCCAACAGTTGCTGCTGGTGGAGGGCATGAGCGTGGCGCAGGCGGCGCACAGCGTGGGGTACCAGAGTACGTCGCAGTTCAGTCGCGAATATAAGCGTTACTTTTTGCGTAACCCTGGTGAAGAGCGAGCCGCCTGAGTCTGCCAGGTACGCCTGCCAGATAAGCCTTGCTTGCATGAACATCGAATAGGGGGGCAATACCTGATAACTGTTTCAGCGCGGTGGCAACGGAACTGCTCTGGCTCGTTATGCACTCACGATTGCACCAGGCGAATTAGCGTCTGGGACCAAGGAGGTAGTGCGCGTGAAAGTTCAGCCCCTCACTCATACGATGCTTATCAGCACTCAGCAATCCGTTTCTGCACTGCCTGCAAACCCTGTAACCGCAGGTGAGGTTAACGGTTCGGCAGGCATGAAAGTGAGTGTTGTCAACAACACGACAGTCGCCCCTGACCCGAGTCACGAACTTGATTTTTCCAAGGGTGTAATTTACGGCTCGCTCGATGTAACACCGCCTACCGCGAGGTATACGTTTGGCGAGCGTGAACGGCGAATCAATGCCTATGCTGGTCGCGTTGTTGCGCAGATCCGGACTATGGAAACTGGCGACGAAGGCCAACGCAATATCAGATTCCAGCACCTGCGTCCGTTCTTGGAGCCTGCAGGTTATTTCAGCGGTGGATTGCTGGCGGCGGGGTAGGACCCACATCAAAAAATCACGGTGACGTTCCAGTCTTACGTCAAGGAACTCAATGGTGTCTCGCATCTGACTAATCAGGATGAACGCACCTACTTGGCATGGCAAATTGCAGCCGGTGCGTTGAAGCACGATAAAGTGGCGCCGGGGGGCCAGTTGAACGCCCAAGGCATGCATATCAATGCGCAGGCCAAGGAAGTGATCAACGAACTTGAGGCCCTGGGCAGCGTACTTCAACGTCATTGGGAGCAAGAAATAGCCAAGCCGATGCGCGACCCTGAGGGCAAGCTAGCAGCGCGCTCGGGGAAAGCGGACGCCTATGTGCTCAAGGGGACATTGCAAGGTCTGCATGACGACAAGGCTACGTTCAGTCAGCTTACGCCGGCGGGCCAGAAAGCCATCATTCGTACACTTGAGGACAATGGAAACGTCGTTGTTCCAAATATATACGGTTACTCTCTGGCAGGTTATGCCTTTGTTCCTTATGTCCATTATCACGGTGATTATGACCATCGACCTGATAAAGGCTTAATGGTCGATTTGAGACGCGGCACTGTCAGTGAACTGCACGGGGATGATGACTTTGCCAAATGGGCTGAAAGAAATCGTGCTCATGTGCAGAACAGTTTCAACGCCCGTGACCGGCAAGGCGGCAAAGACGCGCATTGGCCAAGGGCAGACTATGTTCTGGGGGCGCTTATTCACGGTAATAGCGCCACCTTCCCAGGCAGAAAAAATCTGCTTGCGGATAGGGCCGTACCCGTTCGGGAGACATTCAATTACACCCAGTCGAGAGACAGCGATTATTACCTGAAGTTTGGCGATCTGAAGAGCGGCATTGCCTCTCACTTTCAGGCTGTTAACGCAAAAGACGCAAGGTGGGCCGACCAGACTGAGGTCTTTGGTGCGTCGCAGCAGAACTGGAAAGCCGCGAAAGAATTTTGGGGCAATACCTTCGGTTACCTGCCCATCATCGGTAACACCGGCAACATTGTCTTCGGGGTTCATGACGCCGTTGATGGAATGACGCAAAATGATCGAGTAGCCGGCGGTGCCGCAGCGGTGATCTCAGGTTTGCAACTGGCCCATGAAATTGCCATGGCGAAGGCAAATGTAGAGTTGGGAGAACCCTCGTTAACCAATAGCACTGCCGCCCAACACTACCGCTGGGAACTTGACTCACAGACAAACGACCTGCAATTGATGAGAGCGCCCAATGCTGGCGCTTCTTTTCCAGGTATGCGGGAAATCGAGTTAGGTGGCAAACCCTATTACGTTGCCAATGCCCCTGATGCCGGGGACGGCATGCATTACATTTTGCGTGTAGTCGATCCACATGACCCCGACCAGTTGGCCAGTAGCGCCATTGTTGCCAAGCCCGATGCTCAGGGTGTTTGGCGTCGAAGAGGAGTCACGGGCGGTGGGCTGGATGAACTTGAGGGACGATTGAAAGACCCCGTCGGGTTTGGCTCCCGTGCGATGGTGTATGCCGACCCGGACGATGCTGACTATGTGATCAAAGTAACGTTCCCTTTACCGGCTGCCAAGCGCATTGCCGATATGAAAAATGAGGTGGCGTTATTTAACCGATATTATGGAGAACAGCGTGCGACGTTCCTTGGCAGCAATGCTGCTGACACCGTTTCCTATATGCGTATGCCCAAAGTGCCGGGAGAATCGCTTGAGCAACTGATGGCCGGGGATAAAGCCTTGCCAGAGGGCTTATCAGCCAGCGTGTTGAATATGCTGGTCGAATTGGAAAACGCCGGCATTGCTCACAATGATTTGGCCGCAAGGAATATTCTTTACGACGCCAATACTCGCAAGTGTTATCCGGTGGATTTTGGTTCGGCGAAGACGGCAGGGGTTAACCTGGCACAGTCCGATGACCGCTACAGTATTTGGGAGCTGAGGGAACAGATTCAATCGGATAACCAATCTTTTGAAGAAATGGTCGAATTGTTGGAGTCGTTGAAAACGAACGCCGTCAGTTGAGCCGATCAGCGATTTCAGCACCGCTGACAGCGCGTCCACCGGCTGAATCGAAGAAGCCATTGATTCAGCCGGTGCAGCCTGATCGTAGAACCACTGGTCAAGCGGCCTTACATATTCGGGTAAGTCGGCCCGCCCGCACCTTCCGGCGTTACCCAGGTAATGTTCTGCGAAGGGTCCTTGATGTCACAGGTCTTGCAGTGCACGCAGTTCTGGGCGTTGATCTGGAAGCGCTTCTCGCCGTCCTCCTTGGTCACCACCTCATACACGCCGGCCGGGCAGTAACGCTGTGCCGGTTCGTCGTAGAGCGGCAAGTTGGTGCCGATCGGGATGCTCGGGTCTTTGAGCTTCAGGTGGCACGGCTGTTCTTCTTCATGGTTGGTACCGGAGATGAACACCGAGCTCAGTTTGTCGAAGCTCAGCTTGCCGTCGGGTTTGGGGTAAGCGATCTTCTGGCTGTCTTTGGCCAGCTTCAGGCAGGCGTAGTCCGGCTTGGTGTCGTGCAGGGTGAAAGGAATCTTGCCGCCGAAAATGTTCTGGTCGAGCCAGTTGAAACCGCCGCCGATGATCGCGCCGAACTTGTGCACGGCCGGGCCGAAATTGCGGCTGGCGAACAGTTCTTCGTACAGCCAGCTGGCTTTGAAGCTGTCGACATACGCGGTCAGTTCATCACCCCCTTCGGATTCGGCAAACAGGCGGTCGGCCACGGCGTCGGCGGCGAGCATGCCGGACTTCATGGCGGTGTGGCTGCCCTTGATCTTGGCGAAGTTCAGGGTGCCGAGGTCGCAACCGATCAGTGCACCGCCCTTGAAGACCATCTTTGGCAACGAGTTCAACCCGCCTTTGCAGATCGCGCGGGCGCCGTAGCTGACCCGCTTGCCGCCTTCCAGGTATTGGGCCAGCACCGGGTGGTGCTTGAGGCGCTGGAATTCATCGAAGGGCGACAGGAAGGTATTGCTGTAGGACAGGTCGACGATCAGACCGACCACGACTTGATTGTTTTCCAGGTGATAGAGGAACGAGCCACCGGTGTTCTCGTTACCCATGATGTCCAGCGGCCAACCGGCGGTGTGCACCACCAGGCCTGGCTGGTGCTTGGCTGGATCGATTTCCCAGATTTCCTTGAGGCCGATGCCGTAGTGCTGGGCGTCGGCGTCGCTGTCGAGGTTGAAGCGCTGGATCAGTTGCTTGCCGATGTGTCCACGGCAACCCTCGGCGAACAGAGTGTATTTGCCACGCAGCTCCATACCTGGGGTGTACAGGCCGTCTTTGGGCTTGCCTTCGCGGTCGACGCCGAGGTCGCCAGTGATGATCCCGCGCACCACGCCGTTTTCATCGAACAGGGCTTCCTGGGCGGCGAAGCCTGGGTAGATTTCCACGCCCAGGTTTTCGGCCTGCTGGGCCAGCCAGCGGCACAGGTTGCCCAGGGAAATGATGTAGTTGCCTTCGTTGTGCATGGTCTTGGGCACAAAGAAGTCGGGAACCTTGGTGGAAGTATCGCCGCTGCGCAGTACATAGATGTCATCGCGCACCACCGGGGTGTTGAGCGGGGCGCCGAGCGCTTTCCAGTCCGGGAACAGTTCGTTCAGGGCGCGGGGTTCAAACACGGCACCGGAGAGGATGTGGGCGCCGACTTCGGAGCCTTTCTCGACCACGCAGACGCTGATTTCCTTACCGGCTTCGGCGGCCTTCTGCTTCAGTCGGCAGGCGGCAGACAGGCCAGCCGGGCCGGCGCCGACGATGACCACGTCGAATTCCATGTATTCGCGTTCCACAGGCTATCTCCTACTCAAGGCTCAACAGGCTTTTTTTTCTAATGGGTGGAGGTTCGGTAGCGTCATGCACAACGGCACGACCCACCTGTCTCTCTAGGTGGCGCATTATATATAGACCACTGGCAGCGTCCAATACAAACGTTTGTTTGAATTGCCCGCAGCCTAGGTAAATCAAAGCAACTGGGCTTATGACTGACCATTTTGCCGTATTGACCAGAATAGGCGTTCCGGTCAAGATACGGTCGGTTTCGCGCTTCCCGTAGGCAGACTGCAGGTTTCAAGAGCACGTCCAAAGGTAAGCTGGTGTGCAGTTTACACGCCGCGATAAAGAATGACCTCTCAGTCACCGCTGACGAACGGTCATCATTTTCCCGTGTGCAAGGCCACTGCCGAGGTCTTTGGAGGTGCCCTTGTGTGCCGATGAGCATCAACCGCCAGGTTCGCCTAGGCGACTTTCTTTTCACCGGAGAGTAACGAGGAATCCATGAAGGTTCTTGTAGCTGTCAAACGCGTTGTCGATTACAACGTGAAAGTTCGCGTCAAGGCGGACAATTCCGGCGTCGACCTTGCTAACGTCAAGATGTCGATGAACCCTTTCTGCGAAATCGCTGTGGAAGAAGCCGTACGCCTGAAAGAGAAAGGCGTTGCGACTGAAATCGTCGTGGTGTCCATCGGTCCGACCACTGCCCAAGAGCAGCTGCGTACCGCTCTGGCCCTGGGCGCCGACCGCGCCATTCTGGTGGAGTCCGCTGAAGAACTGACTTCCCTGGCCGTTGCCAAACTGCTCAAGGCCGTTGTCGACAAGGAACAGCCTCAGCTGGTGATCCTGGGCAAACAAGCCATCGACAGCGACAACAACCAGACTGGCCAGATGCTGGCTGCACTGACCGGTTACGGCCAGGGCACCTTTGCTTCGAAAGTCGAAGTGAGTGGCGACAGCGTTGCGGTCACCCGTGAAATCGACGGCGGCGCCCAGACGGTTTCCCTGAAACTGCCGGCCATCGTCACCACCGACCTGCGTTTGAACGAGCCGCGCTATGCGTCCCTGCCAAACATCATGAAAGCCAAGAAGAAGCCGCTTGAATCGGTGACTCCGGATGCTTTGGGCGTTTCCACCGCCTCCACCAACAAGACCATCAAAGTTGAAGCGCCGGCTGCACGCAGCGCGGGCATCAAGGTCAAGTCGGTGGCTGAACTGGTCGAGAAACTGAAAAACGAAGCGAAGGTGATCTGATCATGGCTATCCTCGTAATCGCTGAACACGACAACAAGGTGCTGGCCCCGGCCACCCTGAACACCGTGGCTGCCGCCGCTAAAATCGGTGGTGACATCCACGTACTGGTTGCAGGCCAAGGCGCTGGCGCCGTGGCTGAAGCGGCTGCAAAAATTGCAGGCGTGAGCAAAGTCCTGAACGCTGACAATGCCGCTTACGCACATCAGTTGCCGGAAAACGTGGCTCCTCTGGTTGCAGAGCTGGGCAAAAGCTACAGCCACATCCTGGCTGCCGCTACTTCCAACGGCAAAAACATCCTGCCACGCGTTGCCGCGCAGCTGGACGTTGACCAGATCTCCGAGATCATCTCGGTAGAAAGCGCTGACACCTTCAAGCGCCCGATCTATGCCGGTAACGCCATCGCTACCGTGCAGTCCAACGCCTCGGTCAAGGTCATCACCGTACGCGCCACCGGTTTCGACCCGGTTGCCGCCGAAGGGGGTTCGGCCGCCGTTGAAGCCGTCTCCGCTGCCCACGACGCGGGTACTTCCAGCTTTGTTGGCGAAGAGCTGGCCAAGTCGGACCGTCCTGAACTGACCGCCGCCAAGATCGTCGTTTCCGGCGGGCGTGGCATGCAGAACGGTGACAACTTCAAACACCTGTACGCCCTGGCCGACAAGCTGGGCGCTGCGGTCGGCGCTTCCCGCGCAGCCGTTGACGCAGGCTTTGTACCCAACGACATGCAGGTCGGCCAGACCGGCAAGATCGTTGCGCCACAGCTGTACATTGCCGTCGGTATTTCCGGCGCGATCCAGCACTTGGCCGGTATGAAAGACTCCAAGGTGATCGTTGCGATCAACAAGGACGAAGAAGCACCGATCTTCCAGGTGGCCGATTACGGCCTGGTGGCGGACTTGTTCGAAGCCGTACCTGAGCTTTCGAAGCTGGTCTAATCCAGCTGCTTCACTTATAAAGAGCCCGGTCTTATGACCGGGTTTTTTTTTTACTTATCAGGAGAACCTTGCCATGGAGTTGCGCCCCTGGACTTTACTGCTGGGCCTCACGCTGCTGCCGAGCCTGTCATTCGCCGCCGGCAAATGCGAACGCCTGGTGATCACCGGCAGCCCGGACGCACCGCCCTTGCTGTGGCGCGACCCCCAGGACCCCACGCACCTGATCGGCGCTACCGCCGACGTGTTGCAACAAGTGGGCAAGGACCTTGGGTTGAAAATCGACCTGCTCTACGGCGGCAAACGCTCCCTGGCCTTGGATGAGGCGCGCAGTGGGCGCATGGATATTCTCGCTGATGCTCCACTGAATCTCGGTGAGCTGGACAACTTCGACTACATCCATCCGGCGTTGATGCAGACCGACTACCTGGTCTGGGCGCGCAGGGAGTCGCCGCTGGCCTATACCACGGCGGCTGACCTGCACGGCTACAAGGGCGCGGTATCGGAGCGCGCCCGTTTGAGCACTGAATTTGAAACCTTCGCCGGCCAACAGCTCAGCCTGCAACGCCTGCCGAATCTCACGCCGGCGTTCCAGAAACTGTTACTGGGGGAGGTGGACTACGTGCTGGCGGGACGCTATTCCGGCATGGCCATGGCCCAGACCTTGGGCATGAGTAACGACTTGGTTGCCCATGAGGTGCCTGTCGATCAGCCCGGGTTGTACCTGGCGATTTCCCATAACTCGGCGTGCAATGATCCTTGGCTGCGCGGACAGCTGACCAAAAAGATGACAGAATTGCCCGCGTCCGGTGTCGCGCAAGCCGCGCTGCAGCGCAATCTGGAGCGCTGGAAAGCGCAATTGCAACAACCCGTCGGCACCCCAACAAAGTAGGGATTTACAGTGATTTTTCGACCTCTTTTCGCGGCCCTCGCCGTTGTCGCTCTGGCGGGATGTGCAACCGATCCTGCGCCGAATGAACAAATGCGCCTGACCCAGCAAGCCCTGGAGCAAGCCAACGCGGTCGGGGTCAACGCCGATGAATCGCCCGAACTGAAACTGGCCGAAGAAAAATTCGCCAGGGCCAAGTCCAACATGGCCGACCAATCCTACAAGCGCGCGCGTATGCGGGCCGAGCAGGCCGAGCTGGATGCGCGCCTGGCCGAGGCAAAAGTGCTGACCGCCAAGAGCCAGGAACAATTGAACGTGCTTAATACCCGTATCACTCGCCTGCGCAAGCAACTGCAATTGGGAGACGCGCAATGAGCCCGATGATCCGTGGTTTGAGCTGTGCGTTGCTCTTGGGCAGCGCGGCACTGGGCGGATGCGCCAGCCAGCCCAGCAGCGAGCAGGCATTGCAACAGGCGGGCGATGACTTCCAGAAGGTCAAGGAAGACTCCAATGTGCTGCGCTTTGCGCCCAAGGATGTGATCCGCGCCGGCGAGTCCCTGGCCCGTGCCGATCGCCTGTCCAGCTACTGGGGCAGCGGCTCCGACGTGGTGCATTACGCCTACCTGAGCCAGCGCTACAGTGCCATCGCCCGCGAACACACCGAGCAGGGCCTCAATGCCGAGCGCGGCACCCAGCTCGAGTTGGAGCGTCAGCGCCTGCAACTGGCCCTGCGCGAAAACAAGCTGGCCAGTGTGCAGCAGCAGGGCAAGTGGGTTGAAGCGCAGATCGCCAGCCTCACCACCCAGACCGACCGAGGCCTGGTGATGACCCTGGGGGATGTGTTGTTCGATACCGGCGAAGCCGAACTGCAAAACTCGGCCAGCCGCACCGTGCTCAAGATCGTGCAGTTTCTGCAACTGAACCCCAAGCGTCGGGTGCGTATCGAGGGCTACACCGACAACACCGGGGGCGAGCAGGAGAACCTCAAACTGTCTCGTGACCGCGCCCAATCGGTGGCAGACCTGTTGATGGACCTGGGTGTCGACGACAAGCGTATCGAAGTCCAGGGTTACGGTGACCAGTACCCGGTAGAAGCCAATGCCTCCGAGCGTGGCCGCGCGCAGAACCGCCGGGTGGAAATCGTGTTCTCTGACGAGAAGGGCCAACTGGGTGCCGCTCGCTAAAGTCTGACGCAATTGCATGTGGGAGGGGGCTTGCTCCCGATAGCGGTAGTTCAGTTGCAACATCTTCGACTGATACACCGTCATCGGGAGCAAGCCCCCTCCCACATTTTGTCACGCGTACTCCCTTCACAGTTTTTGCTGTCACTACGGTTCGCGCTCGATTATTGTGTTAACTGTCCCCGTACACTTCTAAACTGTGCTGGTATGTTTCACACAAAAATAAAATAGCCGTGAAATCGAGTGCTGCGTCATGACCAATCTGTTGCTTTACCAACGTATTGCCCAGCAACTGGCTGAGGATATCCGGCGCGGTGTCTACCAACCGGGAGAGCGCGTGCCCTCTGTGCGCAAGATGAGCTCCCAGCTCAATGTGAGCCATGCCACGGTGTTGCAGGCCTACGCCAACCTGGAAGACCAGGGGTTGATTCGGGCGCGGCCGCAATCGGGTTATTACGTGCACCAGACCCCGGCACTCACGGCGCCGACGCCAGACATCGCCCGGGTCGAGCGCCCGGGGCTGGTCACCCGCAGCAGCATCATCCAGCAGGTGTTGGTCGAGTCACGCCGTGAAGGCGTATTCCCCCTGGGCGCTGCGGTGCCGAGTGTGGACTACCTGCCGGTACGGGCGCTGCACCAGCAGTTGGCCAAGGTCACGCGGTTCCAGAGCCCACGGGCCTTCAGCTACATGTTCAGCCCCGGCTTTGAACCGTTGCGTCGCCAGGTGGCGATCAGAATGCGCGATGCCGGCGTAGTCGTGGATCCGTCCGAAGTGGTGATCACCCACGGTTGCGTCGATGCGTTGCAGATGTCCTTGCGCGTGCTGACCCGGCCCGGCGACTTGATCGCCGCCGAATCACCGACTTACTACGGCTTGCTGCAACTGGCCGATTTGCTCGGCCTCAAAGTCATCGAGATCCCCAGCGACCCCGCCACAGGCATGAGCCTGGAAGCCCTGCAATTGGCGGCCAACCAATGGTCGATCAAAGCGTTGGTGCTGACCACGCGCCTGAGCAACCCCTTGGGCGGCACCATGCCGGAGGAGCGGCAGAAGCAATTGCTGCGCCTGGCGTCGGATTTCGATATCCAGATCGTCGAGGACGATATCTATGGCGAGCTGATGTTCGAACTGGGCCGCACCAAGGCCCTGAAAGCCTATGACCGTCTTGACCGGGTCATCTATTGTTCGAGTTTTTCCAAGACCTTGTCCCCGGGCGTGCGCATCGGCTGGATGATCGCCGGCAAGTACCAGCAGGAGATTCAGCGCCTGCAAATGTTCAGCACTCACTCCGCCTGCAGCGTCACGCAGATGGGCGTGGCGGCGTACCTGGAAAATGGCGGCTACGACCGTCACCTGCGTTACATTCGCCAGGAATACCGCAAGAACCTCAGCGCCTTCCAGCTGGCGGTGCAGCAATATTTCCCCGAAGGCACCCAGATGACCCGTCCGACCGGCGGCTTTATCCTGTGGGTCAGTTTGCCGGGGCGGGTCAATACCCAGGAGCTGCACGTGCGTGCCCTGCAACAGGGCATCAGCATTGCACCAGGGCTGATTTTCAGTAATACCGAACAGTTCAACCACTGTATCCGTCTCAATTGCGGCACCCCGTGGAACCGCGAGGCAGAGCGGGCGTTGATGACCCTGGGCATGCTTGCCAGCCAGCTGTGCCAGGAAACTGCAGCAGGCTTTTGAGGGGGGCAGAGGGGACAACATTGATCTGCGCCCTTGTCATGCCACGCACAACAAGCGAGCATATGGCCTTCTGCCGTTAATGCTGTTGGCGATATGACGTCTATTTTCCGTTTAACTTTGGTGATTGGCCTGTTAAGCCTGTGCAACGTCTGCACTGTGCTGGCTGCAACGCCGGTGGCTGACGTTAAGCCCGCCGCAAGTGCCGAGCAGAAAACGTCGGCCAAGCAGCCAACGCCCGCAAAAAAAGCCCCAGCCACCGTGAAAAAAGCGGTGAAGACCAAAAAGCGCGCACCTGTGGCGAGCAAGTCCAAGTCGGCCCATGAAGTGGCCCAGACCAAACTGCCACCGGCACAGTTGGACCTGTCCCTGCCTTCGGACATGGTCAGGCACTTGCAGCCGATCGGCACCATGCCCAAACCCAAGAGCGTGCCCTTGCTGCCGCCGATGTTTGGCGAAAAGCCCACCGATAACAGCGCGTTCCAGATCAACGGCCGCTTGCTCAGCAATGAGATGAAGCTGCAACTGCGTAACGATGAGCGTCGCGATGTCGAAGGCGCCGCGCTGGATTTCGAATTCAAGCAATAAACTGTTCAGTCACAGGTGACCCGGGTTGCCGACCATCTGTCGTAGACTGGTCGGTCATCTTTGTTTTGTGCGAAAAACCCCTGTTGGACCATTTTAAAACGGCTGTTTAAGGGCGTACTCTAGCCCGGCCATCCTATTGAGTCGTCGAGGACCTGCTGGTCATGAAATGCCGTGAAGGCTGTGGCGCATGCTGCATCGCCCCCTCCATCAGTTCACCGCTGCCGGGAATGCCCCAGGGCAAACCTGCAGGCGTGCGTTGTCTGCACCTGTCGGTGGAACAACTGTGCCAGCTGTTCGGTCAACCGGAACGTCCGGCGGTGTGCAGTGATTTCAAGGCGGATATCGAGGTCTGCGGTAACGACCAGGCCGATGCGATTCGCTTGATCGGCTGGTGGGAGCAAATGACGGCGGCTTGATGGGCTTTACTATCGGAACTTCAACAACAAGGAATACAACGATGGGTTCGCTGAAACGAATGGCTGTGGTGTGCGGTTTTACGATGATGTTCGCGGCCACTGCCCAGGCTGAGGATTGGCAAGTTGCCAAGGACGAAGACGGCATCAAGATTTCGCTGAGCGAAATGGCCGGCTCCAAGTACAAAGCCTATCGCGGTGTGACGGTAATCAAGGCGCCTGTCGCCAAAATCCAGGCTTTGCAGGAAGACGTCGCGGGGGCCTGCGCGTGGATCCATGAATGCAAATCCCAGAAACTTGTCGACAAGAAAGGCGACGAGGCATGGACCTACACCCAGTTCAAGGCGCCGTTCCCTGTGACGGATCGTGATTCGTATATCCACGTCACCACCACCAAAGCCGCTGACGGCAGCGTTACGCGCAAGCTGGTAGGCGTGCCGACTTACAAGCCTGAAGAAAAAGGCTACGTGCGAGTGGCCCAGGTTGATGGCTTCTGGAAACTGGTGCCCAAAGGTGCCAATGAAACTGAAGTGACCTACCAGGTACACACCGAGCCAGGCGGCAGCGTGCCGTCGTGGTTGGCCAACAAGTTCGTGGTGGACGCGCCGTTCAACACCTTGAAAGCCTTGAAGGAACACGCTGAAAAATAAGCGCTGTTTGATCAGGTGCCTCCGGGCTTGAGTGGAACGTTTGGCGAGCCCTCAAGGTCAAGATACAGGTAAGCCCACCTATGGGTTTTATCGAGGAGGCACCGATGCAAAAGTGGCAGATTACCTTCGTTGATGATCACGGTGTGAAGTCCGTGGAGCAGTTCACCTGCGAACAAAAGCCCAGCCTCGAAGATGCGGCGCATATGATTCGCAACAAGCTGGTGCCAGTGGCTGCCGAGCTCGACCTCAATGATCTCGAGGGCCGTAAGCCCGAGCCAACGGTAAAGATTCTTAAAGACCAGAACAGTATCCAGATTCTCGATATTTCTCCCTCCGTCTGAATATTCCCTGTCTGCCTTTCAAGCACCTCTGGTGGAGGTGATAGCTTCGCGCTACTCTGCAATCGAGATCAGCGAATGAATCGCTAAGGTCTGGTCTTGTCAGCTACATGCTTGTTTTCCAGCGGTGTTGTTCCTGCCGTAGTACTCGCGCCAGCAGGGCGCGAGCTTCGGGAAGCACGGAAAGTCTATCCATCATTTGAGGAGCACTTTTCATGAGCACAGCCTATCAAGAAGACATCAGCACCAATGTTCTGCGCCGCATGAAAGAAGGCGGTTTTGATTTTTCGCGTTTTCACCCCATCGAGTTCTACGCCATTTTCCCGGATGAGGAACGGGCGCGCAGGGCTGCGGGTCGATTTCGTGGAGAGTCCCTGAATGCTCAGGTCAGTGCGCGCGATGACGGCGCCTGGTACCTGGAGCTGAGCAAGGTCATGTTCGCCACCTACGACGGTATAGGAGACTTTGAGCAAGACTTTGAAGCGGTGGTCGAGCCGCTCGGCGGCATCATCGAAGGATGGGGCGTCAAGCAGGAGGTGCGTGGGTTACCCATGTAGCACGTGTTATGAGCAGCGCAGCGTATCGGCTGACCTTTGGGTCGGCCGTTTTTGTTTGCAGGGCTGCATATCGCAGTCTTGCGCGCAAAAAAAACCACCCGGACAGGGTGGCGGAAAGGGAAGCTTGAGGAGTAAATCAGTACAACAGGTAACACATTACCGATTGCGCAAAAGCGTTAGCTGTAGGACATATCCTGATCAGCTGATGGAAACGATTATGTGCGGTGTCCGCCGAGCCGTGAAATCAACTCTGACTATGCTGTTGATAGTCAAAACGCGCGTTGCAATGAAGCACCCCACATCACAGCGGGCGTTCTGCGCACCAGGACGGTGCGGCGAAACCGCTGGGTTTATTCAACTCATTGATAACCAAGTGTTTATGTCGATGGCACGGGCCTTGCGAAGGTTCTTGCGTCCCAGTGACAAGGAGTACGGCATGATCCGCACTTATTACGATGAAATGTACGATGGGGCAGGGCAGGTGCGCGCCCATTACCGCGAGTTCGCCCGCTGGCTGGCCGATACCCCTGCCGAACTGCTGGCCCAGCGTCGGCGCGAAGCCGATTTGCTGTTCCACCGCGCCGGCATCACCTTCACCCTCTACGGAGACGAGCAGGGCACCGAGCGCCTGATCCCCTTCGACACCATCCCGCGCAGTATTCCCGCCAGTGAGTGGCGGATCGTCGAACGTGGATGTATCCAGCGGGTCAAGGCGTTGAACATGTTCCTCGCCGACCTGTATCACGAACAGCGCATCATCAAGGCCGGTATCGTGCCCGCCGAACAGGTGCTGGCCAACGAGCAATACCAGTTGGCGATGCAGGGGCTGGATCTGCACCGCGATCTGTATTCCCACATCTCTGGGGTAGACCTCGTACGTGATGGCGATGGCACCTACTACGTGCTGGAAGACAACCTGCGCACGCCCAGCGGTGTCAGCTACATGCTCGAAGACCGCAAGATGATGATGCGTCTGTTCCCCGAGTTGTTCGCCGCCCAGCGCATCGCGCCCATCGACCATTACCCCAACCTGCTGCTCGATACCCTCAAAAGCGCCAGCCCTCTGGATAACCCCAGCGTGGTGGTGCTGACCCCGGGGCGCTTCAACAGTGCGTTCTTTGAGCATGCCTTCCTGGCCCGGGAAATGGGTGTGGAACTGGTGGAGGGCGCGGATTTGTTTGTGCGTGATGATCGCGTGTTCATGCGCACCACCGACGGCCCCAAGGCTGTCGATGTGATCTACCGCCGCCTCGACGATGCTTTCCTCGACCCCTTGGCATTCAACCCCGACTCGATGCTCGGTGTCCCTGGCCTGCTTGCGGCCTATCGCTGTGGCAATGTGGTGCTGGCCAATGCCATCGGCACCGGGGTCGCGGACGATAAATCGGTGTATCCGTTCGTGACAGAAATGATCCGTTTCTATCTGGATGAAGAACCGATCCTGCAGAACGTTCCGACTTTTCAATGCCGCAAGCCTGACGAACTGTCCCACGTACTGGCTAATCTGCCCGACCTGGTGGTCAAGGAAACCCAGGGCTCCGGTGGCTACGGCATGTTGGTTGGCCCGGCGTCCACGACGGCCGAAATCGAAGCGTTCCGTGCGCGTATCAAGGCCAAGCCCCACGCCTATATCGCACAGCCGACCCTGTGCTTATCCACCTGCCCGACCTTCGTCGAAAACGGTATCGCGCCCCGGCATATCGACCTGCGCCCGTTCGTGTTGTCCGGCAAGGAAACCCGGGTGGTGCCTGGCGGCCTGACCCGCGTGGCGCTGCGCGAAGGTTCGCTGGTGGTCAACTCGTCCCAGGGCGGCGGCACCAAGGACACCTGGGTGGTCGAGGACTGATGCCATGCTGAGTAGAACTGCCTCGGATTTGTACTGGATGTCTCGCTATCTGGAACGCGCAGAAAACCTCGCGCGTATGCTGGATGTCAGCTATTCGCTGTCGCTGATGCCCCAGGATGGGCGCGGCGATGGCCTGCACGAACTGGCCATGCCGTTGTTGATCACTGGCACGCTGGAGGATTATCACGAGCGTCATGGCGAACTTCATGCCGAACGGCTGCTGCATTTTTTCGCGCTGGATGCGGCCAACCCGGCCAGCATCTACAGCTGCCTTGGCGCCGCGCGGGCCAGCGCCCATGCGGTGCGTGGGCGTATTACCGCCGACATGTGGGAAAACATCAACGCCACTTGGCTGGACATTCGTGACATCGCCCAGCAAGGGCTGAGCCACTACGGTATGAGCCGGTTTTGTGAGTGGGTCAAGGAGCGTTCCCACCTGTTCCGCGGCGCCACCTACGGCACCATCATGCGTAACGATGCCTTCCGCTTTATCCGCCTGGGTACCTTTATCGAGCGCGCCGATAACACCCTGCGCCTGCTGGATGCCCGCTATGAAATGGCCGGCGACCAGGCGGCGGTCAGCGATGGCACCGCTCACGCGTATTACCAGTGGAGCGCATTGCTGCGTGCGCTGTCGTCATTCGAGGCGTACACCGAAATTTATCGTGATGCCCCAGGTGCCCGGCAGGTTGCCGAGCTGCTGCTGTTACGTGCTGATGTCCCGCGTTCACTGCGGGCGTGCAGTGAAGAGATCGACCAGATCCTCGCCAGCCTGCCCGGTCTCAACGGCCGCCCGGCCCAGCGCCTGGCCGCCGAGATGGATGCGCGCCTGCGCTTTACCGCCATCGACGAAATCCTTGAGGAAGGCCTGCACGCCTGGCTGACCGACTTTATCCCCTTGGTCCGCCAGTTGGGCGACGCCATCTACAGTTCCTACCTGGAGGCGGCATGAGACTCTCCATCAGCCACGAAACCACCTACCACTACGAAGACCAGGTACGTGCCAGCATTCAATACCTGCGCCTTACACCCCACGACAGTGAGCGCCAGCACGTGCTGAGCTGGCAACTTGACCTGCCGCGCCCGGTGCGGGCGCAAGTGGACCCCTTCGGCAACATCCTGCATGTGCTGACCCTGGATGAACCCCACGACGCCATCATCATCGGCGCCCGCGGCCAGGTAGAAATTGATGAGTTGCGCGAGGCCGAGCACGAAAGCCAGTCGCCCTTTCCGTTCCTGCGCAGCACGCGCCTCACCGAGCCCGACGAAGCCTTGCGCCGGTTTGCCGAACAACACTGCCATCAGCGTCGCGACCGCACCGCGTTGATCGACCTGATGCAGGCCCTCAACCAAGCGATGATCTACACGCCAGGTGCGACTGCCGTCGATACCTGCGCCGCCCAAGCCTTCGCGGGCGCGGCGGGCGTGTGCCAGGACCACACCCATGCATTCCTGGCCTGCGCGCGCAGCCTGGGGATTGCTGCGCGGTATGTGTCGGGGTATTTGTACACCGAAGACAGCGCGCACCTGGCCAGCCATGCCTGGGCCGAAGCCTGGCTGGATGGCGCCTGGTACAGCTTTGACGTGACCAACCAACTGGCCCGTCCGGAGCGGCATTTGAAGCTCGCCGTGGGCCTGGACTACCTCGACGCCTGCCCGGTACGCGGTATGCGCCGTGGCGGCGGGCATGAGCAGATGCATGCCAAGGTATTTGTAGCCCCGACCTTGGTTTCCGTGCAGCAGCAATAAACTTCCTGAGCACAGCAGGCCAGATGTGGGAGGCTTAAGGTTGCTGCTTACGCCCCGCCATATGCTGCAAATACCCCACCAGCAAATCCAGCTCGTGGTCTGGCAACACGCTGGCGGCAAATGCCGGCATCTTGGCCTGTGGCCAGTGCCTCAGGCTTTGTGGGTCGCGGATGTAGCGCTTGAGGAAATCGCCACCGAAATACTCGGTCGGGTTATAGGGAATATTCAGGTCCGGCCCCATTTGCGCATCGCCGGCACCATTGAGGCGATGGCAAGCCAGGCAGTTCTTCTGGAATAACGCAAAGCCTTGGTTCACCGGGTCATCCGCCGCCAGCTTCGGGTCGGGCAGCAACGCTGGAAAGCGCTCGGCGACCGTCTGCAATTGCTTGATCGTGGAAATCTGGAAGGGCCATTGTTCCGGGCTGATATGCCCGGCTTGGGGGTTGGTCCACACCAGGTAGAACGGCCCGGCGCTGGGTTTTCCTTGCGCCAGCGCCGGCCACGGATGGGCCGGGTCTTCCACGGCCAGCCAGGCGCGTGCACCGGTTTTTTCCAACAAGGGCGCGGCGGTGAGTTCGGCGGCAAAGCCATCAAGGGCAACGGCTTGCAGGTGGTTCGCAGGCTTCAGGCCCGGTAGGAGTACCGCCAGGGGCACCGCGCGATAGGTCATGTCGCGCTTGTAAGACACGTCGTCGACGATTTGCACGTCCTGCGCCTCGGGGTGCTTGAGCAACTGCGCGGTCTGCCAGGTCTTGCTGGCGTGGTCCAGCTCAATGGTCAATTGCGCAGCCGCAGCGGGTAGGCTCAGCAAAGCAGTAAAAAAAGCGAGGATCAGTTTCAAGGCACAGGCCCGACGATAAATGGCGATAGCGCACAAGATACCCGAAACGCACAGGTAAAAAGACAGCGCCCGCAACGGTAGCGCTAAGCGCAATATCCCGGCAGGTGCTGCCAAACGCTGCTGGTCCGGTGCTGTGGGAGCACGAAGACGGGGTGCTGGATCGTCACCCGATAACCTTGGTTAAATTGGGCAAGATCAGAATCAGTGTGGTGGCGAACAGAATAAGTCCCGCCTGACGTACTTTCGAATGTTTGAACATGGCTGACTGCCTATTTGTTGTTATTCCTGAGCGTCAAATGCGTGCCGGTTTATTTCAGTATCGCGAGATGACATTGCACTTTTCTTACAACTGCTCCAGCAAAACCCGGCAGCAGTGTCCTACAGGTTCAACCTTAGAGCGCCCGATCTTCTTCGCTTAGATCCATTTCATATCAGCTAATCAGCATTTGCGCTAAAAACCGCATGAGGCTTATTGCCATCTTGGCGCGAGCCCTAGGGCTAGACAGCTAAAACGATTAATCAGGCAATTCCCGTAGCTACCTACCGTTCGTCCGAGCGAGGGGGTCAAAAGCAATGAGCGCATCCGTCATTGAAACCGTGTCAATCGGGCCTAAGGTAGGGGGCATACACCCACAGCGGTTCGAGGATGTCATGACCCAAGCTTTGATCTTTGATGCGATACGCACGCCCCGGGGCAAAGGCAAGGCCGATGGTGCCTTGCACAGTGTCAAACCGGTAAACCTGGTGGCCGGCTTGCTCACGGCGCTGGCGCAACGCAGCGACCTCGACACCCGCCAAGTGGATGACATTGTCCTGGGCTGCGTCACGCCGGTGGGCGACCAGGGCGCCGATATCGCCAAGACCGCCGCCCTGGTAGCGGACTGGGACATCAGCGTCGCCGGCGTCCAGGTCAATCGCTTCTGCGCCTCGGGGCTGGAAGCAGTCAACCTGGGGGCAATGAAAGTGCGTTCCGGCTTCGAAGATCTGGTCGTGGTGGGTGGCGTCGAATCCATGTCCCGCGTGCCCATGGGCAGCGATGGCGGCGCCTGGGTGCTCGACCCGCAAACCAATATGCACAGCCACTTCACCCCTCAAGGTATTGGCGCTGACCTGATTGCCACGCTGGAAGGGTTCACTCGCCAGGATGTGGACAGCTTTGCCCTGCAGTCACAACAGAAGGCCGCCAGGGCGCGGGCGGACGGTTCCTTCAACAAGTCGTTGATCGCGGTGCAGGATCAGAACGGCATCGTGCTGCTGGATCATGACGAATTTATCCGCGGCGACTCGACCCTCGAAGGCTTGGGCAAGCTCAAGCCCAGCTTCGAAATGATGGGCCAGATGGGCTTTGATGCTACCGCGCTGCGGGTCTACAGCCATGTGGAACGCATTGACCATGTGCACACACCGGGCAACAGCTCCGGCATCGTTGATGGCGCGGCATTGATGTTGATCGGCTCCGAGGCCAAGGGGCGCGAGTTGGGCCTGCAACCGCGGGCGCGCATTGTCGCCACGGCAGTCACCAGCACCGACCCGACCATCATGCTCACCGGCCCCGCACCCGCCACCCGCAAGGCGCTGGCCAAGGCCGGCCTGCGGGTAGAAGACATCGACCTGTTCGAAGTCAACGAAGCGTTTGCCTCGGTGGTGCTCAAGTTCATCAAAGACATGGGCATCGACGCCGCACGGGTCAACGTCAACGGCGGCTCTATAGCCATGGGCCACCCGTTGGGCGCCACCGGTTGCGCAATTCTCGGCACCTTGCTCGACGAGCTGGAGGTGCGCCAGCAACGCTACGGCCTGGCCACCCTGTGTGTCGGCGGTGGCATGGGAATCGCCACCATCATCGAACGCCTCTGAGCCCAAGGAATTTGTCATGACCGATGCCATTCGTTACGAAAAAGGCCAGGACCAGATCGTGGTACTGACCCTGGACATGCCCGGCCAGAGCGCCAACACCATGAACGCCGTCTACCGCGAAGCGATGGCGGCCACCGTCACGCGCCTGGAAGCAGAAAAGGACCAGATTGCCGGGGTGGTGATCACCTCGGCCAAGAAGACCTTTTTTGCCGGTGGCGACCTCAATGAACTGATCAAGGTCGACAAGGCCCACGCCAAGGATTTCCATGACAGCGTACGGGTGCTGAAAGCGCAGTTACGCCGCCTGGAAACCCTCGGCAAGCCGGTGGTGGCCGCGATCAATGGCGCGGCCTTGGGCGGTGGCTGGGAAATTTGCCTGGCCTGCCATCATCGGGTCGCGCTGGACGACAAGTCCGTGCAGTTGGGCCTGCCCGAAGTCACTCTTGGTCTGTTGCCGGGTGGCGGCGGGGTGGTGCGCATGGTGCGGATGCTGGGTCTGGAAAAAGCCCTGCCGTATTTGCTCGAAGGCAAAAAAGTCCGGCCAGCCCAGGCCCTGCAAGCCGGCTTGATTGATGAACTGGCAGCCGATCGCGAGCAACTGCTGAGCAAGTCCCGAGCATGGATTCTCGCCAATCCCGAGGCCAGGCAACCCTGGGACAACAAGGGGTATCAGATCCCTGGCGGCACGCCGTCCAACCCCAAAGTCGCGCAGATGCTCGCCATTGCCCCGTCGATTTTGCGCAGCAAAACCAATGGCTGTTTCCCGGCACCGGAGAAAATCCTCTGCGCCGCCGTGGAAGGTGCCCAAGTGGATTTCGACACCGCACACCTGATCGAAACCCGCTACTTCACCGAACTGGTGACCGGGCAGGTGGCGAAAAACATGATCGGCACCTTCTGGTTTCAGCTTAATGAAATCAATGCCGGCAGCTCACGCCCACAGGGTTTTGCCCCTCACGTCATCCGTAAGGTCGGTGTGCTCGGCGCCGGGATGATGGGGGCGGGCATCGCCTATGTCAGTGCCTGTGCGGGGGTCGAGGTGGTGCTTAAAGACATCAATCTCGCCGCCGCCGAAAAAGGCAAAGCCCATAGCGCTGCCTTGCTGGACAAGAAAGTCAGCCGTGGGCAATTGACCGCCGAACAGCGCGAAGCCACCCTGGCGCGCATTCACCCTACGCAGGATGACGCTGACCTGGCCGGTTGCGACCTGATCATCGAGGCGGTGTTCGAAGACCGCGAACTCAAGGCCAGGGTCTCGGCCGCCGCACAAAGCGTGGTCGGTGCCGATGCGGTGATCGCCTCCAACACTTCCACCTTGCCCATCAGCGGCCTGGCCACGGCGGTGCCGGACCAAACCAGGTTTATCGGTCTGCACTTCTTCAGCCCCGTGGACAAGATGCCCCTGGTGGAAATCATCAAAGGCACCCACACCAGCGATGAGACCCTGGCCCGCGGTTTCGATTTCGTCCTGCAAATCAAGAAAACCCCGATTGTGGTCAACGACAGCCGTGGCTTCTTCACCTCGCGGGTCTTCGGCACCTTCACCAACGAAGGCATTGCCATGCTCGGCGAAGGCGTGGCCGCGCCGATGATCGAGACCGAAGCGCGCAAGGCCGGGATGCCGGTGGGGCCGCTGGCGGTGTCCGATGAAGTGTCCCTCAGCCTGATGAGCCATATTCGACAGCAAACCGCCAAGGATCTGCAGGCCGAAGGCAAGGCATTGCCGAATCATCCGGCGACAGCGGTGATTGATTTGCTGGTGAATGAATACAAGCGCACCGGCAAGGCGGCGGGCGGCGGTTTTTACGATTACCCCGCCGGTGGCCAGAAGCACCTGTGGCCAGAGTTGAAAAACCGGTTCGAACGGCCCGGCAATCGAATTTCACCCCAGGACGTGCGCGACCGCTTGCTGTTTATCCAGGCCATCGAAACCGTGCGCTGCGTGGAGGAGGGCGTGTTGATGTCCACGGCTGACGCCAACGTCGGTTCGATCTTCGGCATCGGCTTTGCCGCGTGGAGTGGCGGCGCGCTGCAGTTTATCAACCAATACGGGCTGAACGATTTTGTCGCCCGCGCTCGTTATTTGGCCGAAGAGTATGGGGAGCGCTTCTCGCCACCGGCGTTGTTGCTGGAGAAAGCGGCGCAGGGCGGAGTGTTCGTCTGAGCAAAATGTGGGAGGGGAGCTTGCCTTGAGGGTGTATTTCAAGGCAGGCTCTGGGGTGTGCAATATTCCCATCGCCGTGTCAGGTATTTTTTATGTCGCTACGCGTCTGCATCCTGGAAACCGATATCCTGCGTCCAGGCTTGATCGATCAGTACCAAGGTTACGGGCAGATGTTCAAGCGCCTGTTCGCCAAGCAACCGATTGCCGCCGAATTTGTCGTCTACAACGTGGTGCAGGGCGAATACCCGCCGGATGACGAGGTGTTTGACGCGTACCTGATCACCGGCAGCAAGGCCGATTCGTTCGGCACTGACCCCTGGATCCAGACCCTCAAGGCTTATTTGCTCACACGGTACGAGCGTGGCGACAAGTTGCTGGGTGTGTGCTTTGGCCATCAGTTGCTCGCCCTGCTACTGGGCGGCAAGGCCGAACGTGCCAGCCAGGGTTGGGGCATGGGCACCCACGCCTACAAGCTGGATGCCAAGACGCCATGGATGAGCCCCGAGGTGCCGGAGCTGACGCTATTGATCAGCCACCAGGATCAAGTCACCACGTTGCCGGACAATGCCACGGTCATCGCTTCCAGCGAGTTCTGCCCGTTCGCCGCTTACCACATCGGCGATCAGGTGCTGTGCTTCCAGGGCCATCCGGAATTTATCCATGACTATTCCCGCGAGTTGCTGGAGATTCTTCAGACAACCCTGGGTGAGAAGGTCTACACCAACGGCGTGGCCAGCCTGGATCGCGACCACCACGGCGTAACCGTGGCGGAGTGGATGATGCGCTTTGTCGCGCACAAGCCAGACGCTAAAGCCAGCCCGAACGCTTGAAACTGGCCCATAAACCGCCACAGCCCACAGCAATAAACCCGAGCACCGCAAAATAGCCGTAATGCCATTGCAGCTCGGGCATGTTCTGAAAGTTCATCCCGTAAATTCCCGCCACCGCCGTGGGGAACGCCAGGATCGCCGCCCACGCGGCGAACTTGCGCTGCACCACGCTCTGGCGCGACGCCTCCAGCAACACACCTATCTCGATGGTCTGGCTGGCAATGTCGCGCAGGGTGGTGAGGTCTTCCATCTGCCGCGTCACGTGGATTTGCACATCGCGGAAATACGGGCGCATGTTCTTGTCGATAAACGGGAAGCTCAGCTTCTGCAACTCCTGGCTGATTTCCACCATCGGCGCCACATGACGCTTGAGCCGCAGCACGTCACGACGCAGGCCGTGGAGGTGCTGGATATCGCGCTCATTGAGTGAACTGCACAGCACATTGCGCTCCAGCTCATCGATTTCGGCGTGAATCGCCTCGCTGACCGGCTGGTAGTTCTCGGTGACGAAATCCAGCAGCGCATAGAGTACGAAGTCTTCCCCATGCTCCAGCAACAGCGGCCGCGCCTCACAGCGTTGGCGCACAAAGCCGTAGGACGCCGAGTGACCGTTGCGTGCAGTGATGATGTAGCCGTTGCCGGCAAAGATATGGGTTTCGATAAACTCCAGCTTGCCGTTCTCGCGCACCGGTGAGTAGGTGACGATAAACAGCGCGTCACCGAAGGTTTCCAGCTTCGGGCGGCTGTGCTTTTCCATGGCGTCTTCGATGGCCAGTTCATGCAGGTTGAACTGGCGTTGCAGGTTGTTCAACTCCTGGGCGCTGGGCTCTTCCAGGCCGATCCACACAAAGTGTCCGGGTTTGGCGGCCCAGGCCGCGCCTTCATCGAGGGTGATATCCGAGACTTTTTTTCCGGCGCTGTAGACGGCCGCCGCAACAACTCTACCCATGGTGCTGATCACTTCTTATAAGAGGACAGATGTTGGGCAGCTTAGCCTGAATGGCGTTCCGTTGTTGCTGACTGATATTGCCCATTCCCTTGTGGAGCGAGCTTGCTCGCGAAGATCATCAACGATGACGCAGCGCTATCAGATGACCCGCGTCGCTTACACGGTTTTCGCGAGCAAGCTCGCTCCTGCAAGTTCACGGTCCATTGTTTCAATGCATGCGGTCATTTGCGCATGACAGTCCAGCATCAATTGAGGGATGTCATCTACTGTCATGCCAGTGGTAGGAATCGGCGGCAACGACCGTATCAGCACTTCCCCGCTGTTCCAGCGGTTGAGCTGCATCTGCGTCACATAGTTGCTCACACACACCTGCACGATAGGCACGCCGGCCGCAATCGCCATATGAAACGCACCTTTCTTGAACGGCAACAGCCCTTTACCCAGGTTGCGCGTACCTTCCGGGAACACCCAGATCGACGTGTCCTTGTGTTGCAAGGTCTGGGTGGTGGTGAGCATGGCGCGTCGGGCCTTGTGCGCATTGCCGCGGTCGATCAGCACATTGCCCGCCAGCCAGAACAACTGGCCGAACAGCGGCACCCATTTCAAGCTTTTCTTGGCGATGCATACGGTGCGGTGCGGCACTACATTGCCAAGTACAAACAGGTCGTAGTTGGACTGGTGGTTGGCGATCACCACACAGGTGCCGGGCTTGTTGCGCAGCGAGTCGACATCCGTCTTCACCTTCAGGCGCAAGATCCACATGGCTGGCAATGCGTAAAGACGGGCGCAGAGGCGGCTGTTGTCCGGATTGAATGGCCGGCATACCCCTAAAAGTACGCCCAATACCCCTGCGATCATAAAGTGCAGGCCCATCAACAACATACGTAACAGAAAAAGCATCGAAGCGGCCCATCGGGACAAAAGGTGGCGCAGTGTACGGATGTGCACTGTATTCGGCAATTGCCCCTACAGAGGTGGGAGATAGGCGATGTTTAAGCGCATGTTTCCACATATGCCCACAAAGGCCGGCTAGAGCGGCTACGGATATGTCGGATTCATTTGTAAGAAAAAGCCCGACACTAGGTCGGGCTCGGGTAAGACGGATGTAGGTGTTAACTCAGATTGTGGCCCTGATCCTGGATGATCGCATCATCCAGGGCTTCCAGCAGTGCGCGGCGCACTTTCAACTTGGTGTGCTTGTGGGCATTCATATTGATCTTCTTCAACTGACGTGCCGCTTCCAGGGCGGCTGCGTGCAATTCCTCCGGTGCCACCACCTTATCGAGGAAGCCCGCTTGCAAGGCGCCTTGGGGGTCAAACATCTCGGCATTGATCACTGACCGATGGAACGCCGACTTGCGCAGCCGATCCCGCGCCAACTCGATACCGGCATGGTGCATGGTCATGCCAATCGCCACCTCATTCAAACCAATGCTGAACGGGCCTTCGACGCCGATACGGTAATCGCCCGACAACAACAGGAACGCGCCCTTGGCTACCGCATGGCCCGGGCAAGCCACAATCACCGGGAACGGGTGCGCCAACAAGCGCCGTGCCAAGGTCGAGCCCGACGTCACCAGGCTGATTGCCTCTTTGGGGCCGGCGGTCATTACCTTCAAATCATAACCACCCGACAAAATCCCCGGCGTGCCCGTGATGATCACCACCGCCCGATCTTTCTCGGCCTGATCCAGCGCAGCATTGAATTCACTGACCACCGCCGGAGAAATGGCATTCACCTTGCCGTTGCTCAGGGTCAGGGTCGCGATACCGTCTTCGAAGTGGTAGGCAATCAACTCACTCATGACGCGGTTCCTTGTAGGGTTTGTTATAGAGGTAGATGCGCAGACGTTACTCACCACGCCCGCGCTGGTAAAGCGCCGTGACTGACTACCCAGTCAGGCTTTTCCCGCCTCCCCAAGGGTAGACGGCCCGCAGCAGGGCGCAGCAACCGTTCCAGACGCCTGCCGCCGGTGCCCGAGAATGGCACAATCATCACCCCTTGCCGGGCGGGGAATGGCATAACCGTCTAACCGCATGAAAATTCTGAAAAAAACCTTTGCCATCAGAAAGGCTTTCGACTACATTAGCGCGCCTCGACAGACTGAACTGGTTTGCCGAGATACGGTGAAGTGTCCGAGTGGCTTAAGGAGCACGCCTGGAAAGTGTGTATACAAGAAATTGTATCGAGAGTTCGAATCTCTCCTTCACCGCCACATTGCTAAGCCCTTGATTCCTTTAGGTTTCGAGGGCTTTTTGCGTTCTGTCCCAGGCTAAACCCACTTTTTGAGTACACCGAGTGGGTACACCAATGGCTCATATGGCTACACCATGGAAAGACCCAAGGACTGGGGTTTACTACCTCAGACGTAAGGTTCCCAAAGATCTGCAAGAGACCCTCGGGGAGCTCTACAAAAGGTCCTTGAAGACCAAAGACCTGACCGAGGCAAAGCCTTTATTTGCCGGTGCCTGGGTTGCCTCTGAAGAGACGTTCGCTCTAGCTCGTGCTCAGCTAAAGGGCGGCACTCTATTGAACTCCAAAGACGTTCAGCAGTTAGCCTCCAGATGGTTCACTGAGGAGCTCTCACGCATGGAATCCTCTGGGGACTTCACACCTTATCTGATCATTGATGAGGAGGAAGGCGCTAGTGGTCTACGTGGGATCCTACAGGACTCATCTACGGTAACTGGGATTGTCAGACCTTTCATAAGTCAGGCCCTGTCTGCCCATAAGCTCCCGCCAGTTCCAAGTAGCTCACCACTCTACGGCCAGTTGTCCGAAGCCTTTACCTCCCATCTGCTGAAGCTCTCGGATATAGCCCTGGCTCGTCATGGTGGTAACTGGACGGTTAAAGCCGATGTGCTTCCTAAAGAGCCTCTGACGGTGGAGATTAGGTCTGATAGCAAGGCTCTATCGGAGATCTTTAATCAATTCAAAAAAGATAAGCTGGCTTCAGAAGGGTCTACACGTACAGCGCTGAAGACTGTTGATGAGTACCAAGCGGTAGTAACCAAGTTCATTGAGCTCTTCGGGGATCTACCGGTTCACCTGATAGACCGGCAAGTGGTTCAGGACTACCGGATGGCTCTCCAGCAAATGCCAGCTAAGGGTGAGGGTATCCGGGGCATGACTGCTCGTAAGCAGATTGAGGTAGCTCAGTCTCTGGGACTACCTACGCTTCAGGCTGCGACCATCAAGACCAGGTTAAGAGTCCTGTCAGCAGTCCTTGGATTTGCACTCAACCTGGGACATCTTCAGGAGAACCCAGTGGTGGCCTCTGGAGTTGCTAAACGTCTTGCTAAGTCGGTCGCTAAAGGGGCTGGCTCCAGAAGACGGAAGGATTACTCCAGAGAGGAGCTGAAGAAAATATTCACCAGCCAGCTATATACAGAAGAAGGCTGGTCCCCACCCATTAAAGACCTCGGGGAGGCCCTTTACTGGATACCCTTGTTGGCCGTCTATACGGGTGCCCGCAGGGAAGAGCTGACGCAGTTGTTTGCGCGGGACATCAAGAAGAGTCCTGAGGGGATTCACTATGTGAGCATCCTAGGGACTCTCGATGATGACGAAGATGATGGACGGACGGTTAAAACAGAAGGCTCCCGGAGATCCGTACCTCTTCACCCAGACCTGATCGCACTTGGTTTCCTGGAGTATGTAGATGGTCTCCCACCGGGCGGTCAGCTATTCCCGGCGCTTAAGCCAAACAAGGAAGGCTGGTACGGGAAGATCTACGGCAAACACTGGGGGATCTACCTACGGACGGTAGCCAAGCTGGATAGCCCTGCATCCCCAAGCCACGGCTTCCGCCATGCTTTCAAGACCCTCTGTAGGTCATGCGGGATCCCTGAGGATGTCCATGATGCCTTTACGGGGCACTCTGGAGGTGCCAGTAGGGAAGCCTCGGGAAGCACGGTGAGCCGTGACTACGGGACAATGCCCCTGGAAAGGCTGGCCCAGGAAATACCAAAGTTCCCAAGTATCGCTAGGGAAGCTGGGCTGCTTTGACAGGGCTCCAGGCGAAGGTAGGCTTTAGCTTGCCGGAGCCTGGAGGGCCTCTAAGAGGGCACCAAGCGCCTGAGCGACATCAGGAGAAAGGTGAACGCCAGCAGCAGCCGCAACAGCGACCACAAAAGCCCATGTGCGTTTATCACGGACCAGCACACCGAGAGCCTGTCGAACCTTTTTAGCCTTGTCCTCACTTACATTCACTTCAGTCATAGAAGACTCCTTGTGAAGGGTTACTGTGGATGGGTAATCATTAATTGATCACATCCCAGGGAAGGACTCGGTGGGCGTTGCTCAGGGACTCCCGAGGCATTCACCTTGGGTACTCCTGAGTACATTCCTCCTGTCTATACCTAAGCATGTCCCTGTGAGCGAGAGGGTCTCCTCTCTATATGTGCTCTCGGGGGGGATCTAAGGTGAGGAGAAATGAGGTCTCTTATAGGTGAGGAGAAACTGATTAACTCCTTAAGAGTCTCCATAAGAGGTATGCCGGAATGGGCCACAGAGCTATGAAGAGGTCGAGGGTCATAAGGGTTTTCCTGGCGGGGCTAACCACTTTAGCTCAGAAAAAATAGCCCCTCAATGAATCCCGTTAAGGACTCACCAAGGGGCAAGGTGCAGCTATCTATTATCCATCCAGTTGAGGCTCTCCCAGGAGCCTTCAGGGCCTTCTTCTTCGGAAGCCTGAATGGAGATCCCGCAGACGCTCAGTGTTCTAGTGACCACGTTCATGAGCCCTTCCATGGCGTTCTCAATGAAGTCCTCCTGGGCGACCTTCACACCCTCATCCGGGTTCACGTCCATGACTGCCGTCAGGCGGGCTACACCAATCGCCACGGAGTCCAAGCGGTCATCAGCCTTCAGGGATCCCCTGTCAGCGGTCAAACGGGTGAATTGGTGGAAGAACGAGTGGTAAGGCTGGCAGTGTTCGGACTGGGATACTGAATCAGCATCACGATCTACAGCCCGCATATTCACAACAAACCTATGGTTAGCCACGAGAGGCTCCAGGGTGTCGATGATGCGGGTTTCCTTCTGACCCTTACTCTTGACCTCCTCGATATGGCATCGGTGCTCTGCGATGATCACAGGGGTCAGGATCTTGGTGAACATGCCGTCACCGAAGTTGCCCTCCACGACTACCTCATTCACATCCCACTTCTTGGCAATCTGAGCGAGTGCTGAAAGGGTCGAGTCTGAATAGCCGTCATGTAAACCACCAACCTCCATCAGGTACACATAACCGTTGAGGTAGTAGAGGACTGCATAGCCAGTCTCGTCCTTACCACGGCCTGAGGGGTCAATCGCCAGGAGCTTGTAGGTGTACTTTCCTACCTCCTGAGAGACGCTGTGAGGACCGTAGTAGCGATCCCCTTTGAGGCCGACCAAAGCCAGGGCCTGGAGGAGAAGACTTGGTGAGGGCATCCAGGTTAGCTTCAGAGGGGCTTCTTCCTTGTTGAGCTCCATCACGATCAAGTCGCGGAGTTTCAACGGGTAGCGGTCAGCGTCTGAGAGGCTTGTGTCCAGCATGAACTGGAGCATGAACCCGGCTTTACGGTAAGAGAGCTCGCGTTCTTTTAGGTCCTCATCATCGAACCGTTTGGGGTCCGTGGGAGTACCCGCTGTGCCCTCAGGGTCAGCATCAAAGATCCTTGCGATGTACGGAGCGAGGCGCTTCCCATAACCGTCTCTATGCTTCTGATCGTAAGGGAATCGAGCGGGCCAGATGTAGGTGGTGTACCCCCGCTCCTGGAGCTCGTTGTATAGGCTCATCTCGTTCTGAGGGGTGCCAAGGTAGATGACCGACCCCTGAGGCTTCAGGATTGCGTCGAACTCCTTCACGAGCTCAAATAGCTTATCCCGCATGGCTTGGGTGAATGAGTTACCGGGAACTTCCACGTCATCCGCAATGATGATGTCCGCACGAGAACCTGTGAGCTGTCCGGTAATACCCACGGACTTCACGGAAGGGGAGTGGTCCGGTGCTGCTGGACCCACATCAAAGATGTTTTGGGTATCCCGTTGATCCTTTCCGGCCCTCAGGTGGCTCAGGAAGTCCAGCTCAGCGATGATCTTCTTGATGAACTGGGCGTTGGCGTCAGCTCGTTCCTTTGAGGCCGAGACAATCATGATCTTGAGGTTAGGGTTCCTCCAGAGCATCCAGACGACATAGGCGCAAGTGATGAAAGACTTAGCGACCCCTCGGAAGCCTTGAATGATGAACCTTCGGGAGGGCGGCGCCTGAAGGGTGTTCGACATGTCAGTTTGAATGGGGGTCGGAGGGGGAAGCCCGATAGACTTCCAAACCACCCATACGAATAGCGCGAAGTTCGTTAAGAGCTTCTTTTGTTCTGCTTGGGTCATTGCGACTCCAATAACAAAAGAGGCCCCATTGCGGGGCCCCTAGGGTTCTTCCTTGAACCGGCTTAGTGCTTATTCATACCAGCCGCTTCGTTTACCTCGGCTTCATACTCGGCTAGACCATTCAGGAGCGAGTCCACCGGATTACCGCCTTTGGGCAAGGCATCAATGCCATTGTCTTTCAGAAACTTGATGATCTGGTTGTAGAGGGGAGGCCCCCGTTTTGAGTCGTCCCTAAGGTCCGCTAGGAGCTGCGTTGCAAGCTCGCTGTGGATTTCCTGAAGGATCTCTATGAGGCGTTCGTTCATTCTTTGTCCTTAGAGGTGCCCTTTCGGGTTTTGTAGATGACCGCCCACATCTGAACGAAGGTCGCCAGGATGACGGTGACGTAAAACCATTCGTTCAGGGTGAGGCCGTAGAATAGGCGTACCGAGATGTCAACCCCGGCTACTGCTTGAGGGGTCCATTGAAGGGTCCCGTTGGTAAAATCAAGTTTAAACATAGGTATCTGCGTGAGTTTTCATCGTGGGCTGGCGAAGTGCTCCCGGTCCCCTTATGATGCTTGGCCGTAAGACCTAGGCTGTCACACAGGTCGAAGAATCACATCGAACAGTTGGTTAGTAATGAGAAACGAAACAGGGAAGTTGGATTGGGTGCAGGCGTTAAGAGGTATTGCTGCGCTACTGGTAGTCCTCTGTCACTCCCGCGAGTATCTGGTAGGCTCCCCTAACTACTCTCTAATTGAAAGTATTTTACTTCCCGGCGCCATGGGTGTTGACCTGTTCTTTATCATCAGCGGTTTTATCATGGTTTACTCGACCAGGAAGGCCACCGGAACGTTAGATGATGTTAAGAATTTCGCAATCAGCAGGTTCTCTAGGGTTTGGCCTACATACGCAGTTGTATCAGTGCTGTGGATCTTCATCGCCTATTCAGGTATCGAATATTTCAGCAACACTGAGAACCTGATTGTTCTTTTGAAAAGCCTAACATTTATTCCAGTCAAGGAAATGGCGCCGCTTTACTTTGAGCCGGTCTTCCCCCTCGGCTGGACTTTGAATTTTGAAATGTACTTTTATGCAGTGTTTGCTGCGTCGCTGCTCTTCAAGAGATTTCGACTCGTCGCCATGCTCACATGGATAGCGTTAACCGTTATTCTTATTCCGCTCCTGACTCGCACATTCTCCACCGATCCTTTTACGTACTATCGGTTTGAATTTAACTACTTGAACTTGGTAGCGAACCCAATCATCTTGGAGTTTGTGGCAGGGGCTTTAATTGGTTACTTATATCTAGAAAAGCATATCTCTATTAGCAGTAAGGTTGTTTGTGTAAATCTTCTTGCTTTCAGTGTGGCACTGGCAGTCTGGTTCAACTACTCGGGCCCAGCGTCCTCGCATGGAATAACTAATTGGGGCGGGCCATTGGCGTTCATGGTTTTGACTATAGCCATATGCAGCAAAACCGTGCATATCAAGTCACCAAAAATTCTAATGTGGCTTGGCAAAATATCTTACTCGTTGTACCTGACGCATTACCCCACTAGGGCGGTTATGGACTATTCAGTGGGTTCTCTTGGTTTCAGTCCCTACATGCACACATGGGGATACTTCGTCTTTTCTGCTGTCGTATGTGTATCGGTTGCGGCGGCCTCCCAATACCTGCTTGAGCAAAAGCTGTCTAATATGGTCAGGGATGCGCTACATAAACGCATTCCAACCGAGACAGCTATAGCCTCCTAATAGAGAGTGCCCAGCTTAGACTGCTACAGCACCCTTTTCAGTATCACTGAAATTTCGGTGGATGGAATTACAATGTTTGATGTGGTGGGGTTCGAAATAATAACGTGAACCCTGCCGTTTTCTGCCCAAGCAGTTGGTACACACCCGAACAGCGACCTAAGAGCGTACACCTCCACACGATCATTTAACTGAGCATCCGGAATCGCAATATCAAGTAACCCGATAGCCCCTGCATTGATCGTGCCGGCATAGGAACCACTTGCATGGTGCGTATGGTGCTGAATTATATCGTACATATCTAAAGGTTCGGTGATGCTGACCCCAAGTCTATTATCCCCACTACTACCAGCGGATCCCAGAATCATTGAAGGCTTAGCGTTTAGATTGTACTTGTAAATTGCTTCCCGATTACCCAAAGGGATCAGTGCCAGATTTTTCATCACTTGTCGCCCAGGATCTTTAACGGTACACACATAACCGTTAGTGGCTGGGTTTTCAATGGTCAAGCCATCCCACGTCTGAGAATAGATAGCCGCTCCCCATTCAGCCCATGTGCGGCATCCCTCAACGTTTTCATTAAGGAATAAATTTGTTTCTGACCAGTTGGTAGGGTGGGAGAAGTCATATGCAACCTGGTTATCTGCAATACTGTTGGTGTCGAATGTATTACGATTCGCGGCCCCACCAAAGTAATGAGCAATACCACAAGGCTTGATAATGTTTTGAGAGATTTTGTTGAAGAATGCTTGAACAAATTTCGTGGGTGTATGGCCGCTGTTCCAAACAAACGCAATACCGAAGTTTGCAATCTCATTTTTACTAACAGTGCATTGCATTGCATTGCGAATGGAGAAGCAAACACCTGCGCCAGTCCCTCGCCCAACCAGCGTTAACTTGATCACATTACTGTCGATGCACAAAGCAGGCGTGTAATCTGGTGGACAAATTGTTTCGAAGGCCGTCCCAGTATGCGTAACCTCAAGACGGTTTTTCCGCCCGGATCCGGTCCCCTTCAGCGTAACACCTGGGTACATTTTGACTTTCTCGCCCAGACTGTAAGGCCCGGAAATTTTGCAGGTGCCCCCACCCTCTCTGTATAGAACTTCGCCAACTTTATTTAGAAGGGGGGCTATATTCGCTCCCTCTACGCCGCCTGCCTGCTTGATGTGGAGGTTGTGTGCAAAGTCGCGCTTCCAGCGCGCGCCGTCCGAAGCCACAATCACCGAAAACCCATTATCAATGCTGTCGGTGTCCTCTTCATCGACGTAAAATTCGCCGCCCCCTTTATCCCCTTTTTTGTAATAACCAAGAACCTTTGCGCGCTGGTTGCGCGCCGATGACAGCATTCTTAGCGCTTCAATAGTGTCGACGCGCCGCGCCAATCCATATTTAAGGTACTCAAAAAGATTTCCAGCGTCGTACAAGATACCTTTAGTTGTGTTCACCATTCCGCTCACGCTTTCAAGCAAGTCGGTGAAGAATTTCGTAGACCACTTTTTGGTAACAGCGTCCTGGTCCTGGATAGGGTCGGCTAGATTTTTTATTCCCAAGCCAAGAGCATTCCATCTAGAATCAAAATCAACCCTCATGGAACCATTAGATACAACTGCGGCCTCTTCTGCGATATGCAGTAGCTGTAGCTGAAACAGCTCAAGGTCGTTCGCTCGAAGTACTGAAGCATCTTTCCAGGAAACTAGCCGTTGGCTGGGGTCGGTATGTCTTTCTAATGTTACGGCTTTACCGGCAGGAACATCTCCTTTCAAGAATCTAATGCGAGTCTTATCTAAGAAGTCATAGTCCACACCGAAAGTTTGTAGAACTCCTTCCAGTTGAACAGTTATGAATCTTTGCGAAAGGTAGTCAAAGGGGATGTCAAAGATCGAGGATGCTTCACTCTTTTTGTAAGTAATAGGCGCGTAAGCTGCCATAGAGTTCCTTGGAAGTATCTTTGGGGCCTCAGAAAGAAGCCCCGGAGGGATGTTTAAGGCTCCTCTACGCCATGAGCGATAAGCCACGAGAGTGCGGTTTGAGTCGCTGGGTCGTTAGGGAGAAGCCCTTTCAGATTGAGCAATATGAGTTTCTTCTGCCTTTCGACTTGCTCAGGGTCTAAGGAGGGGCGCATCAAGTTTCCTGCTGCCACACCTGACTGAATCATTTGAGTTCCGTATTTCACGGCAGGGAAGTTCCCAAAGGTGTCCCCTATGTCCAAACCCTTCCAGGCTTTCGCAGGTGTATCGCCCGATAGTTCTTCAGTGTCCCGAGTAGTTCGCGCAAGACCTGCATAAGGAGCACCCAGGGGAGTTCCCACGGTGTCATAGGCCATTGAAGGTGCAGCCAGATAGGAGGAGCGCTTCAGGGCTGCTACAGCCAGTGTTGCTGGATCCCACTTTCCAGTATTCGAGTCATAACCCATGGCGTTCTTGTAGAACTCCCGGCGCTTATCCTCATCACGGATCGTCTGGGCTCGAACCACTGCAAAACCTGTAGTACCTATTGCGGAGAGACCCAGTGAGAGGCTCATTTGGAGCGCCTCGTCAATGTCCCCATTGCGGATCCGGTTGACCCCCTTCAGGAACTTCTTCTCCAGGGACCTCATAGAGAAGGTCTGGAACTGGGTAAGGAAGCGGATGAAGGGATTCTTGGAATCGGCCCAGATGAAGGTATCTCCCAAGGATGGCCGCTGGATCACATCGGTCGCAGCAATATCACCCATGCGGCGAATCTCGGAGACTATCTGGCGGGCCTCCAGCGCATCTTTACCAGAGCCCTTCAGGAACCTTGCAGCGTTCAAGGAAAACTGGCCTTTAGAGCCCACCTTGGAGCTCTTCTTGACGTGCCCCAGTACCTTCTGGAACAGAGCGGGATCTACGTTCATGTGCTTTAGCTTGGCCGGGGAGAAGACCTTGGAGGCGCTCCCGTGGGCGTGTCGAACGAGAGTCGCTAGGAATTCTTCCTGGGCCGCCTTGACGATCCGGTTAGTGGTTGCCCCTAAGAGTTTCGCTGAGGGGGCCACCTGGGCCAGCCGAGAGGTCCCCGCAAAGATCGCTGCAACAGGAGATGAGGCGCTTTCTTTGGCGACTGCATAGGAAGTGTGCAGGTGCGACGGATACACCACATCATGGATCTCTTCGCCCCAGAGACGGTTCTGAAGGAGCATGAGGTCGTCAGCGGTTGCTTTACCTCTAGCTGCCCTCTGGAACATCTCACCGACCCCTGGAAGGGCTTTGAAGAAGAACCCCATGCCATAGTTAGCGAGTCCTGAGGAGATCTCGGTGTAGTTCATTGGGCCCATATAGGCCGACTTCGCTACAAATGAGAGGTTTGTCAGGGATCCTGCAAGCATGTCAGCAGCACCCCGCCCATCTTGGTTGAGGCTCATCCCATAGATCTTCTTGGCGGCAATCTTCATGGCGTTAAGATCACCGTTGAGCTGCCTCTTCAGCGCTGGGTTATCGTCCCGTGTGGCTTTGGCAATCTGCTGTTCGATCTTCGAGAGTCTCTCTGAGAACCCCCGGAAGCCAGCATCACCAAGTCCCACGGACATTGCCAGGTCACCGGCTGTACGCTTGTGGTAGCTGTGCATGATTGCCCGCACATCACCACTACGAAGGTCTCGATTGATATTGAACTTTGAGCCATCCGCCAGGGTGATCTCAGCGTCAGTCCTGAAGATCCCTCGGGAACGCATGAAGTCAGGAAGCTCAGCAGGATCCATGGTCTTGTAGAGGTGAGCCTTAATGCGGCTCATGTCCTGGTCCACATAACCCAGAGCCTGATTCTTTGCCTTCTGGAGAGCCCAGCGGCGGAAGTCAGAGGTCAGCTTCCCGTTTTCATCGAGAGCCTTCCTGGCTACTTGCTGAGCACTTGCGGCGGCTTCAGGAGTCTCCGCGTTCTTCAGGGCTTTTTTAGCGAGCTTTGCGAACTCATCCTCGTAAGCCTTGACTGCATTAGCACGGACTTGAGGATTCCCCAAGGAAGCGTAGAGAGCTCTCCCAGCGACCTCCAATAAACGGTCATCACCACCAACTCGGCCAGAGGCCCTGGAGATCTTTGCGGTGTCCATGATTACTGGGGAGTAGTTCTCGACACCTTGCCATTCCCGAGGATTCTCCACGATGTCCGTACCAGACCCATATCGTCTCGAAGGGGTCAGCACGTCACCAATGCGGCGATCATAGAAGTTACCCATCAGGTCAGCCGCTTCAGAGACCCCTTTGGGAATCCCTTCACGGTTTCCAGTTTCACGGGCCAGCGTCACGAGATAGCCAAACTGATCTTCAAGTTCAGCGTTGGAGAGGCCGGTGTGTCTTTGGGAGCGGATGTACTCTTCAGCATGACGGGAGTAGGTGGTATCTACATCGAACCACTCGTTGTCCAGGTTCCGTTTGACTTCCTCGCCGGTCATTCGACCGAGACCTGAGGTGCCATCCTTGTAACCCTTGTCATTCCTGAAGAGCCCCAGAGCGGCTGTACGGATGTCCTCGTTTTGACTGGAGCGCATCCGTTCGCCAATCGTCGAGAACCGAGCTACTGGGCTATAAGTATCTTCCTTGAGTACCTTCGAGGTAAGGGGGCCAGGCTGATAGCGTTGCTCCGGGATAATCCCTGCATCCTCAAGAGTCTTGGAGGTTTCGGCGTCTTCGACGTATCGGAAGGAATCCATAGGATTGTTCTTGCCGAATGCTGTCTTGACCCCTACGGCGACTCCATGAAGCGCTGCTCCACCGACTGCTCCAGCAAGGATCGCGGACTTGTAGTCGGCATCGACCCCTGTGGAGGTTTCCCGGAGGGATTCAGTAAGAGCTCCATATGCAGCACCTTCCGCACTAGCTCCGACTGCTCCCGCAAGGATTCGAGCTGTTCCAGGATTGAAGAGTTGACCAACTTGAGCTCCTCCAGGGATGAAGAAGGCGCCATAAGTAACTGGATCACCGAGCATCTCCCCAAGTCCACCTGACAGAGAAGTAAGGACTCCTTGACGCCCATCAGCAGCCGCTGTGGATCTATTTTCTTTTGCAATGTCGATGAGTTCATCAAGGTCCTCTCCTGAGTATGCGTGGTTGAATACGAAAGAGGCCCCGGCTTCACCGATGCCAGCATCCTTCACTTTCTGGATCTCGTCCCCGGTGGGAACCCAGTCGATGTCCCGTTCAGTAACCGGGATGGTGACTCGGCCAGAGCGGATGTCTGAGCCAATGGAAGATCGTTGTAGGCCATCCGTGAAGGCATCCCACTTGGATCTCTCGGAGTCCGTCCCGAGTTCTTCAGGAGAAGCCCCGGAGACCCGATCTACAGCACTTTCGATTGGAGCCTGGGTAGGTCCAAAGTTGATACGGCTAGGCGCTCTTGTGCCATCTGCTGCCCAGCCTGACTGCTTTCCCTCGAAGATCTGCTTGAGATACCCACGGGTTTCCGCTGGTAGCTTCACGTCTTCGATGATCCCACCAGCCTTGTCGATTCTCCGCTGGAGAGCTGTAGGGCCCATGTTGTAGGCCGCAAGGGCGAGTTCATCGGATCCTCCGAAGCGTTTCTTGAGGTCAGCCATGTAGCGAGCTTGGGCCGGGATGGACTTCTCTGGGTTGTGGAAGTCTTCTTCGGTCATCAGCCCGTAGGCTTTACCTGTGCCTTCGATGAACTGGGAGAGGCCCCGTGCTTGACCGTACTTGGTCATCGGGCCGATTGCTTTAGGGTTCCAGCGGGACTCAACGTAGCCTTGACGCTCAAGGAGGTCAGGACTCACGCCGGATTCTTCCCCTGAGGCCGCATAGAGAGAGCGGTAGGGGGATTCTGTAGGGTTAGCCATCCTGGCCTCCTGTGGTTATTGGTCTTCACTCCCAATGCGATCAGGAGTCATGTTGTTAAAGCCCGCCTCGATAGACTGGGATACTTCCTTGCGGCGAGAGCGTTTCCCCAAGGCATCTTGCACACCCTTGTCGGTTCCCTCGGAGTTCTTGATGAGCGCCTCTTGTTGACGCCTCTCAGCGAGGGCTTGAGCTCCTTGTTGAAGCGAGTCAGAGCGGATCTCCAGGCTGATACGGCCCGGTGAGCGGAAGCCCACGGTTCCGGCTGCTTGGTTGTAATCCGGGATGACATCTTCCTCACGAACCCCCTGGGATCTGGCGTACTCGGTGAGGGACTCCGCAAGGATGTCCATACCTACGTTCACTTGATCCTGAGATTGAATGGAGGAGAAGAACGAGGAGGGGATGGGAAAACCGTTCAGACCTACGTGGGACTGCGCGAAGGCGCTGTCTGCCTTCTTGTAGGCTTCTTCTTCGGGGATCCCCAGGGAAAGTAGGCCGTTGACCATCGTCTTCATATAGGTCTGGGCGTATTCGCTACCAGCCAAGTTCTTGAGACCGTCTACCTTGCCCACCTTTTTGGGAGCGATTGCCTCATCCATGAGAGTCCGCTTGATCTTATTGGTCTGAGTGAGCTTTTCCTTGTCACTCATTTTCTGCCAGCGGGCTTGGCTGATAACCATGTCCTTGTAGCCCATACCCATCCCTGCGAGCACATCCAGGGTATCTAGCTTGGCAAGTGCCTGGGTGTCCCCGCCGATGATCTTACGGAACGCCAAAGGGTCAGCAGTCTTCAGGAGATTCACCGAGGCCAGGGCTGCTGGTTCCTTGATGTCTTCTGGACGCATGAGTCCCTGGGAGATCCGTGAAGCGTCCACCGCCATGCTCGCTGAGGTGTCCTTCCAGTAGTCCTGGATGGTGTTCGCTATGTAGCCGTTAGGCATGTAGTCAGCGATCTTCAGGAGCTTTGCTGGTTGTTCCTGGTAACGCTCAAGGAGACCCCTTTCCATCAGGAGAGCGTCATCCTTTGAGTATTTCCCCAGATCAGGATCCTTAGGCATGGTGTCGTAACGCTGTGCATCACGATTGCCCGCAAGGAATCTCCCAGCTTCCTGGGTGAGAACAGCCACACGGGCACTCTGAAGGGCTGCTTTAGCATTTTCCTTCTGGAGCCTTGCGGCCTCTGTTGCCAGGGAGTGTTTCTTGGAGGTGATCTCTTGTTGGAGCTGCTGGGTTCTCTTCGAGGCTACCCCACCGGAGCGCCCTAGCTCCTCGTGGTACATCTGATAGAGCCCCGTGAGGCCGTTAGGATCATCCTGACGATCCTGTACCTGGACTTGCCAGTCGAGGTCCGAAGAGGCATCCATTTTTACTTGGGTGTTTAGTGCCTTCTGGCGGAAGCCTTCCAGCTCATCACCGTCATAGAACTCACGGACACTCTGGTCCGTTCCTGGGACCTTGGCATCCAGAAGGAGGTCAATTGCTGCCAGCCCTCCAGACTGAGTGGAGACCTGGGAGAGCGTCTTACCGACATCCTTCAGAGCATCAGGGAGATCCCGGTAGACACCTGTTTGGTATCCCGTGGTCCAGGACTCAGTGGCAACCTGGGCCGCTTCTTCAGGGCTTCTCTTGATGGCCTCCGAGAGGAGGGCGCTACGAGTGGATGTGTGGAGAATCTCAGCCTGGGCCCGGTTGCGTTTATCAGTGACTTGCGTCTGGAGCCCCATAAGGGATACCTGGGCATCATCTGAATTACGGAACATCCCGTTGGTGAGCGCTTCATCCTCTTCGTTGAAACCCAGCTCCTTTGTGATGTCAGCCCGCATGGACTTCATCTTCTCGAAGTAGTCCTGGACAGCTAAGTCCGAACCGCTGCGAACAACCTTTCCCTGTGCATCAAGCTCGTCCTTGTAGGTTCCCCCACGGATGTTCTCCGCGACTTGACTCTGGACTGCTGCTGAAGCGTGGAATCCGTGGAGGTATCGCAAGCGCGCCATGGCGATTGGATCATCTTGGAACGGTAGGGAGCCTTCCTGAGCTGCCTTACGGAACTCGTCAGGGGAGACGGACTTCATCCAGGTCTCAGCCTTGGCCTCCGACTCCAGACCTTTGCGCTTTTCACCGTGGGCATACTGAGCCCCTGCCTGAACCGCTGCTGCTTTCAGTCCTGAGAATGCGGCATTGAGGCCACCATCCGAGCTTGGACCAGCTTGCACATTTAGACGAGGCCCGGTGATTGGCGTAAGGGGTTTCTCCTGGGGAGCGAACTGTCTCCAGGTGTTGTAAGCGGTATTTAAAGGTGAACCAGCCATAGTTATTTCCCTGAAACGTTGCCAGCTTGACCGGTGTTCGCGCCAGTCTGACCACCTCCACCTTTAGCGCCTCCACCCATGCTGCCCATAGAGCTACCCGCTTGCTGCCCTAAGGAAAGAAGCTGAGTCCACATGGATGGCTGAGAGTTAACGACTTGGCGGCGGATCTCGGTGAGCTGCTTCTGGGCGCCGATATGATTTGTTTGCTTGATGAGAAGAGACTGAGCCACTGTCCGGCTGAAGTTCTCCTTGATGCTGTCCTCAGTCCTCAGGTCGGAACCTTTGGCGATCCTCATCACGCGCTCCATCGAGTTCCCTTCCATGCCTGTTTCCGAAGCTGAAGCCCTCAGGGCGGCAATGTTCATAATGGAATTCGTCTGAGCGTTGTTGAGGTCTGCTGATGCTTGTTCGGAGGCTGCTTGAACCTCCAGGTCGGTTGTCTGGCCTGCGTAGTTGTAGGTCTGAACCACGGCTGAGACTTGGGCTTTGTAGTCATCCTCCAGTCTCTTACGGTTCTCCTTGTCAACCTTACCACCCACGAAGAGTCCAATTACGGCGCCAATAACAGCACCCCAAGGACCCCCTACTGAGCCGCCAGTCTGAGCACCCGCCATTGCGCCACTTAATGCGCCTGACATAGAGCTACCTCTGGTTGAATGTAAAAAGGGCCCCACAGGAAAATCCTGTAGAGCCCTAGTGGTTAAACGCCTTGGTTCCGTCTGCTGTAAAGGGCTTCCCAGCCCGCCCCCGTAAGGGCCAGCGGTGATACTTCATCTGAAGACACCGTGATCTCTACCTTTTCCGGTTGTGACTGAATCGGGTAGGTTTTCTTTCCGGTCTCCAGGGGAAGTACCCCTAGGC
The DNA here is from genome assembly GCF_052850795.1 of Pseudomonas sp. 910_23. Classification (NCBI taxonomy): domain Bacteria; kingdom Pseudomonadati; phylum Pseudomonadota; class Gammaproteobacteria; order Pseudomonadales; family Pseudomonadaceae; genus Pseudomonas; species Pseudomonas sp. 910_23. The sequence goes on from NZ_VXCZ01000027.1 coordinate 44,322, forward strand.
GATTCTTGTTACTGCCCAAGATCCTTGCGGTATGGACATAAACAAAGGGCTTCCTGTTGCCAACCTGCACGGTGATCGTGAAGGGTCCTGATTCCTTGTAGTTCAGCCATCCATAGCGAAGCTGAAGCCTCCCCACGTCTTCTGAGGAGAGTCCTTGCTGGTCCGTCTTTTTCAGGAGGAATTGCGAGAATTGATAGCGGAAAGCGTATGCCTTGCCGATAATCAGAGTTTCCCCTCGAACATCCCGAGGTATCTCTAGGATCCCTCCCGGAACCCCGTCAAAGGTCCATACACGCCCATCCTGGGCAACTGCATGGTACTTATGAGTAGGGTCAGGAGCTCCGCCGTACAGAGCTGACAGGCTGATCGTAGTGATCCCCGTGTACTCGTCAAAGGCGGCTTCTGCTGGAACCACGTACCGAACCTTACGATCCATGTAGAGACGATAGGGCTCCTCTTGGAAGTCCAAGGTGTTCTGGGTAAACGAGAGCTTCTCCAGGTACGTCCCTGAAGTGTTCGAAAGGATCAGATAAAGGTCTGACCCCACAAACTCAGCAGCCAGTACACGATCCCCTTTGAAGGTCCAGTGAGACCACGACTGTTGAACAAGCTGGTCCTGTTGGAACAAGAACTTGTAGACAAAGAGGGTATCTTCCCGACCACTTGAGGGAACCACTAGAAGGTTCTCAGCGTTCGAGGAAGACATCTTGAATATCCCGTTGGGGATAAAGCTGGGTACGTGAGCCGTAATGTCTTCAGCATCCTTCACGTCCGATACATCCTGTACGGCGTAGAAGCGATTCATGCTGGAGTAGAGGGCCCGCTCACTGGCAAAGAAGACTGACCGGCCCACACCCACAGGGCGTACTGAGGCTATACAGTCGTATTCTGTCGTCAGGTCAATCTTTGCTGTTTTGACAGAAAGGACGCCCTCAGCTCGCAAGGTGAACTGGACCTCACTGGAGAACAGGAGGAGTTCTTCCTTGAAAGGTACTGCGTTGTACAGTATCGAGACCCTTGGGCCACTTGCGGAGACATCAATAGGGTCTGTGTCTGCCAGGACTACCACCGAAGGCGGGAAGAACTTGAAGAACTCACCACCTACGGACATCACCGTGTTTTCCCCTGAGGTGAATCCAATACGGTTCCTAAAGAAGAACACGTCATTGATCACTGCATCCACAAAGGAAGGGAACGGGTTGGTATCGTCATCACCAGCTAGGCGCTGGCCCCAGTCGTTACTTCTAAAGGTAAACGAGCCGTTTGCCTCTCGGATCATTACGTGGGGCATGGTGTTCTTATCGAACCCTTTAAGAGATCCAGGTTCAGCACACTCACGCCAAAGACGCTGGGTCTCACTATATTGAAGGTAGTAATCGTCTGCGTCGGAGTCTGGATCACCAGCCACTTTCACAACGTAGCCGTCCAGGCACTGAGGAGGAAGCTGGTTGAAACGTTGAGCGTTCTGCATAAACCCCATGATGGACTGACCGTTAAAACCATCCTCAATAGCTATTTTCGAGATGGTGTAACCAGGTTTTGGGGTTAGGTAGAGCCCTCCGTTCTCAGTGGCAGTGGGGACCAAATAAGTTGGAGCTCTGGAGGTGATTCCAGCAATGACCGTGGCTGTTCCATTCAGCGCCTGATCCAGAAATTGATCCCGGATGTAATTGGCAGCAACTTTAGGCGAGTCCTTGGCGTCCGTACCATCAGGAGTCGTAAAGGTCAGTACCTGAGTTGTGCCGTTGGAGAACGTGATAGTGATCTTGTAGCTCTTCCCGTACTGACCCGTTTTGACCCACAGGAACGCTTCATTGGGCCGTGTAGGCCAACGTTCTGTAGCAGCCTTAACGGTGATCTTCCGGTTTACCACGAAGGTATAGTCAGCCACAGTTACCAGACGGAGATCCTCGCGGGGATTTGTAGTGGCTAGATAGGAGAGCCCTTCAGGGGCACTTACTACTATCTCATTGCCAGCTAGATCCCACACTCGTACCGTCTTGTTGTCGGTCATCACCATGTAGCGCTCGATGGCGTCTCGATGGACCAGATGGAACGCTGGGTTCCCAGGGATAGCACCCATGATTCTCTTGAGGTGTACCGTAGGTGGTCTCTTCTGGAGACCTTCGACCTCACTACTAAACCCGTTCTCCTGGATCTCCCCTTGGTCAGGGAAGCGGAGGTTGTTGGGCTGCTGTGAGATGCCCCCTTTGAGGGACTTGATGGACTGCGATATGAGCGGCATAGAGAATCCTTACCGAGCCATCGCGGTTTGCATGAAGGGGTCTGAGTCGATCTGGTTGTATGCACCAAAGTCCAACTCGTACTCCATGAGCGTTTGGTACGCCTCCTGGAGCTCTTCACGAGCCTCACGGTCCAGCTCAGCAGCACCTACAGAGCGCGCCTGAAATATCTTGGTAGCTTTGGTGGTGACGTACTTACGGACCACTTCAGGGAGATCCACGAAGTCAATCAAGCGAACGATGTCCACTGACACTGACGATTTGAAAAGGTTGGTTTGGTTGGAGAGGTCGTACAGATAACCTTCACGACGAACCATTGAAGCCCCTTCAAGTCTCAGCCACTCATCCCGAAAGGTGATCTTCTGGGTTGTGGCGTCAGGGCTCAGGGATGCTGATTCGATATTCCATGACCAGCCCTTAGACTGGAGTTCACGGGAGACACCCTGGAGGATTCGCTGAGCGTTCAACGAATCGATGTCCGCTTCGTCCTCCAGGGAGTTGATAGGAGCCTGACCGATGATCCCGATGATTTCGTTAATTGCATCGAGTTCGGTGGCTGGGGTAATAACCATTTGTGGAATCCTCATGGGAACAGGCTGGAGCGCTGAGAGGAAGGGAGCTCAAGTGGTTGCTGTGTCCCGGTAAGGGCCAGCAACTCGCTTAGGCTTTCTCTTGGATGCGCAGGTGGGAGCCCAAAGGGAAGGATCCGTAGAGGACTCCCAGATGGTTACTTGAGGTGATCGAGAAGAGCCCCGAAGGGCTCCTCAAGAGTTCTTATGTACCGCTGCCTGGGTTCGCCAGGGCAGTTTCCAGAGCTGACTTTTGTGCAGCGATCAGGTCTGGGGAGGCTGCTTCAGAGGTCAAGATCAAGGCACTTTCAGAACGCAGGCCACCGTGACCCATGGCGTACTTGGCGACCATCATGTCTGCTTGATATTCGATTCGACGGGCAGTCTCCATAGCCAGGTCTTTCAGCTTCACAGTGCCTACGGCGCCGCGATGCATAGCCAGACCAATAGCATTAGCTACCGGGGCGTGCAGGTCTTCAGCACCACCAGCGGAGAAGTGAGGAACCTCAACGATGTCAAAGCCAGCCCAGCGAAGGACTGCACCTTCCTTTACGTCACCAGTGCCCGGAACGATGTAGTTACCGGCGTAAGGGCCAAAGGCGCACAGGATTGCCGAGTAGATGTCAGGTTCGACATACACGGTACGATCTGCCTTTGGTGTGCGTAGCTTGCTGAATCGACCACGGGCGTAGATCAGTGCCGACAGCACGGTACGGCCATATTCAGCGGTAATTACTGGAGTGCCCACGCCAATCTTGCCACCAGCACCGGATTCGCCGGTGATGTTCTCAGCGGCCAGAGCGACCTGCATACCTTCAGCAAGAACGGCGCCGTCAGCGGCCATTGCGAGCTCTTCGCCCAAAGTGGAGGCGTAAGGCTGGCGAACGTCGTAGTGGTTCATTGCCTCGTCGAGGTCAGTGATCAGACAGTCCGAGGTCAACAAGCCATCAATGGTGATGACCTTCTCAGCGTGTTTGATGTTGGTGCGTTGGTCATCCAGGTTATTACCCGGAGCCAGGTACTTTGCAGTACCCCGGCCAATCACTGGGAAGGAGGCCGATTTGCCGCTGGTGATGGTGCGGACCAGATGGCGATTCATCACAACGGTATTCTGAGCGAAGGCAGTCAAGACCTCACCCGAGAAAACTTTCATGAAGATAGCTTTGCGATCACCTGCGCCATTGATCTGACCGGGTGCAGCGACAGTAGTAGAAGCCATAGAGTTTCAATCCTTGAGACGAGCTTGGGGAAAGGGCTCTCCTGGATCAGCTAGATTGCTGAGGAGTCCCTTGGGGAATTTCTGGAGGAGGGTGAATCAGTTGTTCGAAGCGGCGACCTTGAGGATCACTTCGTTGGTGTAGGCAGCATCACGGCCATAGCGCTTGTCACTCATAGCTTTGACCATCTCGGAGTTATCCTTGAAGCCCACAGCCTTAGGAGTGCCAGTGGTTGCACCTACGACAGCTTTACCTTTCGTGCCGTGTTTGCTGGTGTATTTCGCCTGGATACCCTTAAGCATCAGGCCAATCACACCAATATCATCACTCTCGATGGCGCGATCAAAAGAGGCAATCTCTTGAGCGTTTAGGTTGGTTGCTGCGAAGTCCCGTAGTGCCAGGAACTGCTCTTCACCACCAACCTGGGCGTAGACCTGCTGAGCAAAGCGTTGCTCTACAGCTTCACGGCCCGCCAAGAAGGCATCCACGGTGATTTTCGGATAGCCCGCCTTATCCAGCGAAGACAATGTTTCATCGGTGAGCTTGCCGGTATCAGCGAACTCCTGAGCGATTGCATTGAAGTCCACACCTTTTGCGGCGAGGTCTTTAGCGATCTCAGCTTCTGAGGTCTTGAGGGTCTCCACATCAGCCTGGAGAACTTCCTCGGGCGCTTTGTCCTTTGGAGGCTCTTGCTGATCTTCTGTGGACTCCTCGTTGGGATCGCCTTCCTGGGTTTCGTCCGGCTTTTCTTCAGGAGCTTTATCGACAGAGGTGTCCTCAGGAATAACCTCAAAGGTTTCTTCCTGGGCACCAACGGTCAGTTGGATAGAGGCTTGCTCACTACCTTCAGAGGTAACGGCATCGCCATACAGTTCATGGGCCATCAGTCAGGGACTCCTAGGCGGGTTGAGGGATTTGTTGCTGGGCTGCCTGAGTCATCGCCTGTTCGGCTGCTTGACCTGTAGCGGCTGCTGCTTGCTGTTGTTGCTGGGCTGCTGCGAACTCTTCGTCTGACATAACCAGTTCACTCACATCGAGTCCCAGGGACATACCAATGCGGGAGATCACGTTGCCGATCTTGAGACGCTGCCAAGCGACATCACCGAGACCTTCGAGGGTCTGGATGAATTGAACTAGCTTGTTGAGGTCATAACCCCGGCCCAGGGCGTCAACACCAGTGATTACCGTGGGCTCTACAAGACCATCCGGGAGATCCGGGAGAGCCTTGGAGGACATTAGGTTGCTGGTGGTAACTCGGATGTACGGGAGCTGAAGTTCCTGGGTGAGGATCGAGTAGACCCCGCCGAGAGTGTCTTCAAGTTCACGGGCCACGTAGCGGATCTCTTCAGCGGTGACACGCTCCCCTGACCGTTGGACGGCTGAGTTGAGCATGAACGCATAGGAGAGTCGGGCTTCGATGCCATCGGCTGTGCCTTTGGCGACTTGCATGTCATTGAATTTCTGGAGCTGAAGGGGCTTGATGTCCTCTTCACGGCCAGCGACATATGAGCCGTTGGTTGCTTTGTTCAGGCGCCGGACCTGAGTGATCCCGTTGGGATTCACCAGCCAGATAACCTTGGAGGCAATCATTGCCATCTGAACAATAGACTTGGAGAGGTTCTCCAGGCTCAGGAGGTCTCCGTAGTATTCCTCTACGAAGGACCGGCCATAGTGCTCGCCGTCGATCTTCGAGAGTCTCACAGGGATCCATGGGGATTTCCCTTTTGGATATGTGCTCTCGGTGCCAGCAACAGCTTCACCACCAATTTCCTGATAGGACTGCCAGTTCTCACCATCCCAGTAGACGTGCGTGTAAACGTCAACAGGTGTGGCTGAGGTCGCATCATCGTCCAGCTTGGAGGCTGCAATGAGCTCCTCTGGAAGAGATGCTTTGGAGTAGCGGTCACGAGCAACGATGGTTAGCACATTGCCCATTCCATCACGCTCAACCACATAGCGGTTCAGGCGGTACAGCTTGAGACCTTCCAAGGTCCAGTAGAACAGGACGTTGCCCGCATCTACCAACTGTTTGAGGCCCTCGAAGAGAGTCACTCGGTGGCCGGAGCCTTCGAAGAACTTCAGAACCACCTTTTCCATGGCGGCTAAGTCTTCGTCAATCTTGGTCTTTGCACCATCGCCAGAGTTGACCTGAGCTTCCTGCTCTTGGGCCATCTGGAATCTGAAGAACGCTTCGTTCGGAGGGAACATGGCGAGCATCAGTTTGGAAGCTAGGTTGTTCACCCCACGAGCACCCACCGATTGATACGGAGTGGTGTAATTCGTAGACCCCGTGTCGGAGTCCTTGGGGAACAGCGAGGGGATCGTTAGGACTGCACAATCTTCGGCTCGCTTGGTGTAAGGGTTGCGGTCGTTTTCGAGGCGCTTGTAAGTCGTCTCGGCCCCTTCCTGGGGCTTGGCATTTTCAGCCATGGGCCTTCCTTAGACGTTTACGCCTGTGCCTGACCCGCTTGCGTTAGCACCTGTATTCTGTTGAATCTTGAGGGCAGACTTACCGCGCTTTCGCTTGACGGAATCGGAAGCACCGGACTCCGTTTCTTTATCCTTGGAGACTTCGCCTGGAGCGACCACTTCCGTTGCGGGAGTAGTTTCGGGTGCTGCCGTGGTTTTCGGCGCATCCTGCTTGGCAATGCCTAAAGGGTCTGCTGCCTTCTTGAGGACTTTGCTAACTCCGCCCATGTGGGTGAGTCTCCATCACGAAGGATTTGAAGGTAGAGAAACCCGCCTTTCGGTAGGCGTTCTCCAATTGGGTAGGATTCGAGGACATCGCTGAACCTGCTTCTGCCACTGAGGCCATGCCTGATTCAACGAAGCCCTTCAGGACCACTGCTGTAGCCCTTGCGATACCCCGACCGGCTCCCTTAGGAGTGGCGGCGAGGCAAAGCTCATAGACTCCCAGCTTCTCTTGGTTGTACCAGAGAGGCCCGATACTCAAGAGGACGCTCCCAAGGAGGTCCCCGGAAGAGGCATCGAAGAACCCTATAAGGGCCAGGGAGTCTTCCCACGGTTTGGTTGCTCGAAGGTACGTCTCCAAGGTGTCCTCGGGGGACGCCTCACGCACACTCCGAAAGGGCGATCCTTCCTGGACGCTCCAACCGATCTCGTGGATTTGTTTGGCTGTTTCCTCATCCTTGATCAGCCGGTAGTGCATCCCAAGGGCTTTTAGGGATTCAGCCGCTGGTAGTGGCTGTGGTTCCATAGTTGGCCCCCGCTGTGGATGCGGCTACCTGTGTTTCGCGGTTAATCTTCAAGGAGGACTTGCCGCGCTTTTTGACCCCTTCCGTGAGGTCCTGACCATCATCCTCGCCATCCTGGCCGAGCTTACGTTCGGTGATTGCGTCTGGAGCGGTTACAGGAGGTGCCGGTAGGGTGACTTTAGGTGTCTTGGCTTTACCGCCAAAGAGAGAACCCATGCCTATTACCTATTCAGTTGCGCCGGTTGCTTAACATCGAGAGGTGGTCCATGAGTTCTTTCTGACCCTTAAGGAAGCCCAGGTGTTGGTCAGCATTGGGCTTGTTCAGGTCCAGGGCTTTGTCAGCACTGAAGCGCCGCTGCATGTAACGGACCAGAGCCTTACTAACGACTGGTGCATTGTCTTCACCATCATCCAGGTCTGCTTCAAGTGAATCCGGTTGGAAAGCGTCCATGGGACCTCTCTGTGAGTGTGGTTAGTTCTAAGGTGAGGAGAAACTCAAGGGGTCCACGGGATTACTTTGCGGGCCTTGAAGTCCCACTCGGAACTCCGGCAGATACGAGCTACTTGGGCCTGCACGAGGGCATCTTCAGGAGTCTTACCAGCCTTGATAAAGCAGGACACGAAGGCATCCCACAGGGTTTCCCCTTCAGAGAGCTCTCGCTGTTTCCATTGGAGAACGGCTTGACCTTTACGGGGACCGCTCTTGAGGATCTTCTCCTCCTGGAACCACATGAAGGGATTCTCAAGGAAAGCGGCCGCTGTACCTTCGCCCATCCCTGGGCAACCACCGTAGCCATCTGTGATGTCACCCATGAGGGCTTGATAGAGGTGCCAGTAATTGGCCTCTTCCTCGGAGATGTTGTAGAACTTCTTGCGACCGTAATCCCAGAATTCACCGGGAATCGTTTTGAAGTCCTTGTCACCGCTCACGATGATCTTGCGACCCTTGATGTGAGCGGAAGTAGCCCAGATGCCCAGCACGTCGTCGCCTTCAAGCGTAGGGACCATAAGGGTCTCCCACTCAGCAAAGACACGCTCTCGGACGTGGTAGTAACACAGCGGTTTCCGTTTGGCCTTGCGGTTCTCTTTGTAGGTCGAAAGGATGTCCTTGCGCCAGTTCACCGAGTCCGTAAAAGCCAGGTAAATCCGTGGGGTCTCTTCAAGTTTCAGCCGGGAGTTGACCTCCAGGCACAACTTCTCGATGGTGTTCTTGAAGATCGCATAGGCTTCTTCAGGATCACTGTGAAGCGTCCAGTGGACACCCCAGTCGATCTCCTGTTCGGCATTGCTACATGCCTGATAAAGGGCCATGTCACCATCGATCAGTAGGGCAATCCCACTATTCTCGTTCTTCATAGGTCACATCCTTGACCTCGACCTTACGAACCGTTTCCTTGCGGACCAGAGTCAGAGACTCCACGGTGTACGTCAGGTCACTATTGCGGAAGCTCCAAGTGATCTTCGCCCAGTTGTCCCCTTCAATTTCGGGGACATAAATGAGATCTCGCACACCAGGCGGACGAAAAAGGTTCTTGGGGGAGAAACCTTGTTCAGCCAGATAGGTTGCGACAGCTTCCCACGAGGTGTTCGCTGGGAGGCCGCTTGGGATCACTGCTGGAGTTTCCAAAGGGGCTTTCTTGGCACGAGCCATCAGTTCACTTCCTTAACGATGCTCTTGATGCCTGGTTCAGCTTCATCCACGAGTGCGAGACCAGCAGACGTAACGAACCAGCGATCACGAGCTTTGTTGTTGAGGACCGCCGAGACGTGCCCCCGTGAGGCTGCTTCAGCAATGGTTGCGGCGTTCTTGCGGGAGAAGTCCGACTGGAAACTTTGAGGGTTCAGCAGGACGTGACGCAGCACACTTAGGTACTCATTCATTCGCGCACCAAATCGGAGATCCGGCGGGCGCGCGCGCGGCTGCTGCATTACGTTCAGCCAAGAGGTCCAGGTTTCGGTCTTCCAGCGATTTGATCACTTGGGTGTTCACGGCGATGTTTTCGTCATGCTTGGCCTGGAGTTTCTCCAGCTTGGCGAGTGCTCGTGTGAATACCTTGAGGATCCTGTTGAGTTGCAACATGGAGTGCTTCCTTGCGGTCGATTAATGCTTGAAGAGCCAGTAGGGAATCCTCTGGGAACTCTTCAGCGATGGTTTTGTTGAAGGCGTGGATGTACTTCAATAGCTCCTCCCACTCTTGCGAGAAGGCGAGATACTTGAAGTCCGACCAAGCGTTCAGCAGTGATAAAACTGGCCCAGAAAGTGTCACCAGACCATCAGGTGTGATCTGTTGGAGGTGACCGGGGAGGAGCCGGGGCAGGAGGGTCAGGAGTTCGAAACGTTCCACCTTGAAGCGGATCGTGATGGACAACCCTTGGAAAACTCCTGCCTGGCTGTGGCCCTTTTTCATCAAGCGCCCAAAATGATTACTTGTGGGGAAGTGAATCAGTTTATGGAGTGCGGCCCAAGCTGCTTCAGAGACCTTCGGGGTTTCCAGGAACCTTCCACGGGAGGCCGCTAGGACCTCCATCTGAATGGGCTCAGGCATAAGCCTTTTCCTTAAGGTTCCGTTTCTTCCCCTCCAGCATCTTCTTCCGAGCCTCTCGGCGTTGATAAAAGGCCAGTGCAGGAAAAGAAACCGGAGAGCTAGCCAGCAGGGCAAAGCTAGCCAAGATCACAAGGAAGCCATCCTTGAGGAAGCGCCAAGCCGCTACTAGGAACTCACCTACCCACTCAGGCACTCTCATGAAAATAGAAGCTACGAGTGCAATCATAGGAGCTTGCGCGAGGTCACGGGTGGATGCGCTACGGTAATCCCAGCGGAAACCCTTGATGCGCTCAAAGCAAGACTTCCAGTCACCTACGAAGCCCCAAACTACCAACAAGATTCCAATGAGCCCGAAGCCCATGATTTGAGTGATGTCCATCAGCGGTATTCCTTTTTCGGTCGATTGCCACCTGGAGCGCAAACCCAGAGGGTCACGCAGGGAAGCAGGTTGAGGCACAGGCGTTTGTTGTAGGAGGAGTAGTGAGCACCGATCCAGCAGGAGCGGAAGTTGAAGAGGATTCCGAAGGTCACTTGAGGGCTCTCCCAAAACTGAGAGAAGGCTTCGTGGTGAAGTGAAACTCCTTCAACCCCAGGGTTAGAACGATGTCTTGGATCATTCGTCGTAGAGACTCCGACGCACACGTCGAGCCGTGATGGTCTCTTATCAGGATCTCCGTATGAGGGTTCTGAATGGCATCCGCTAGGTAGCGTAAGGCTCGGGCTGTGGAGCGCCCTGAGCGGCGGTCGATATCTACAAAACCTTCCATTTTGCGGAAGCGGTCCACCCACTCACCATCAATCAAAGGGTTTAGGAGGTTCATGCATCAGCCTCCGTTTTATCGAATCGAATGCCCTTGAAGCGCGGCTCACGGAGGACCCCTTTAGGAGTCATCTTCATAGCCTCCACTTCAATGATCTGACCGACGATCAAAGTGGGATCAAGGAACCAACCTCGGCGCTGCACAAAGTCACCACCAGAGACCTCAATGGTCTGATCGTGCCATTTGCAGGTGAGAGTCCCAGCCATACCAGCCATCTTCCCAACACCCTCTTTCACACCGACCACGAGGAGATCCTTGGTGATCTTCTCTTTGATCCGCATGATCCTGTGGTCTCGCTTCCCAGCTTCCCAGGCCGCTTCGAGGTCACGAACGATCACCCCTTCACCGCCGTCATCAATCACTTGTTCGGCAATCACTTTGGCGAGTTCGAGGGTCACGCAGGTGTACTCAGGAAGACGTACCAGTACGTTCTTGTCGCGGGTCATTGGGATCCCACAACGGAGGGCCCGTTGGATGCGGTTGCCGAAGACGCTCTTGGTAATTCCCTCGGTGAAGCCTTCAAGACTGAGGAAGTCATGCACCACGAGTCGCAAGGATGGATCTGCTTGATGGCGGCGGAAGGATCCCGAGGTTTCTTGAACAGGGCAGTAGGAGAGCTCCTCAAAGGAATCCTCCGGGCCTGCTTCCGATTGAGGCTCTAACTTCAAGACCTCACCGACAACCACTACGGAACGTGGAATCTTCAGGCGTTCCAGTTCGCGTTCCAGATGGAGACACGCCCATGAAACCTCGCCGGTTCGCGTAAATGCGCACCAGCCAGTCACCTCGGGAATGTCTACATAAACGAACAGGGCGAAGACCCCATCCAGCTTGGTCGTTACGTGGTAGAGATACTGTGGGTTGCTCAGGTGTTTCGCATTGACGTCATCGAGGTCCTGGACCAGTTGGACGAGCTTATTAGGCTTTCGTCCAGTCATTCGGGTCAGTACGTTCTTGTCTACAGTGCTCATTGGAGGTCTTCCTTGAGGGGTTCATGTGGATAGTTCTAAGGTGAGGAGAAACCTCGGAAGCTGTCCCAGAGATCCCTTCGGATAAACCACAGGAGCACAACAAACTGAGCACCGAATATGCCCAGCTTGAAGGTCGTTGAGAGGTCCATCAGGTGCGCACAATGACCTGCTCGAAACCCAGGAGACCGGCACTAAGAAGTTCCTCAATGGGTTCCTCAATACCTACACCCGTTAGCGCTTCAGCTACGTCTTTCATAGCGGCGGCTTCGGTGGTCCACAGGCATTCATTGACGCCGATGTCCCACTCACACCAAATTTTCGTTACTTCCATGTGTTAGTCCTTAGTGGCATTCAAACCATGTTTTGCCGATCTTCCCTTCGGTATCGAGAGTCACCTTGAACTTGAAGAATTCCTGGGTATCTCTCATGGCGAGCTGGGACTCCCGCTTGATGATTTCGGCAATCTCACGGGTACGGCAGGCGTACTGATATTCGTCATGAACCCAGGCCAGTTGGCAGTAGTCGCCATCCCAACCTTGCTTCAGTCCGAGTTTCGTTAAGCGCTTGATGGTCTCCACACCCCACTTCTTGCAGATGAGGGCACCGGCAGACTGGAGGAGGGTGTTAGGAGCTGAGTGAGGAGAGCGGATGTGTAGCTTGCGCCCGTCCAGGCCGATCAGATGGCGGCGGTTCCAGGAGATCTTCTGTTCCTTGCCGACCCATTCAGCGCTCTTCACGAGCACCTTTTGAATCGCATCACGGAGCTTCTTGATCCCTGGGGTTTTCTTCAGGAACTCCCGCATCAGCTTCTTGCCGATAGCCTTCTGTTCCTCAGCGGTTCCCAGGGGGAGAACAATCGAACCGATCTTCTGAGCACCTGCCCCGTAGAGGAACGCGTAGATGAAGGTCTTAGCCTGGCCCCGAGTGTCGAGACCTGCAGCGTTCATGTTGACTGTGTGGATGTCCCCGTTGAGCACGATGTAGGCGTATTGCCCATCATCGAAGGCCCATACGAAGTGCCCCAGACATCGAAGCTCCAGGCCAGAGGCGTCGATACCGACCTGACACCAGCCTTCAGGAACCCCGAAGAGTCCACGGAACTCAGCACCCCAGCCTCCAGCAAATCCCCATAGGACGTTCTCATCCTTGTCCAGCCTCACGGAGGGGACCTGGGCAAGGTTAGGAAAGCTGTGTGTTGCGCGGCCTGTTACTGCGCCATTGGTGTTCACATAGCCATGGATGCGCCCTTGAGGACTCACCAGTTTCAGCCATGCGTTATCACCTTCGGCCAACTGTCCGATCCGTTTCTGGATGGTCAGGTACTCGGTAACGAGCTTGGCTTCAGGAAACTCCAGGGCCTCCAAAGTGCTCTCATCGACCTTCGGTTGACCTGTCTCGGTGAACTCCGTGGGGATCCACCCCATGCGCTTCAGGCATCGGGCAATATGGACACGGGAGCCAGGGTTGAAGGTGATGTACTTGATGGGCGTGAAGGAAGCTCCACCGGTATACCCAAAGCGCTTGTTATCCTGTTTGGGAACCTTGGGATTCTTCGTTGCAGCCTCATACCAAGACCCGAAGGTCTCCACGAGGGAGCTCTCAAGCTCAGTTCTTCGGGCACTCAGTGAGGCGTAATAGATCGCCGCTTGCTTCTCGTTGAAGGGGAAGCCGTTGCGCTCTTGCTGGGCGATCATCCAGCACGTCTCATGCTCCAGCTCAATTGCTGTGTATGGGTACTGGGCGCCGTTGAGAAGTTCGTAAAGCTTGGCCGTGACCTCCACGTCTTGAACGCAGTAGGTGAGCATCTCTTCAGAGAAGACAGCCCAGGCATCCTCGGTCTCGGCGGCGTAGTTGCCTTTGAGAACCCCTAGGCGATAACCCCAAGCTTTCAGGGAGTGACTCGCAAAGAGCTTGCCGGGGAGGATCCCCTGGCGCATCAGCTTGGAGTCTTTGAGTTCGAGAGAGGAGAAGATCAGGCGGGACACCACGAGGGTGTCATATACAGCAGCCGGATTAGGCTTGAACCACGGGAAGATTTTCTGGATGGCTGGGACATCGTACTTAATGACGTTGTGTCCGCCAATCCGATAAGGGCCATCTACCTCAAGCTCTTCTGGGGTTGGAGTTTCCCAGGAGATGTCCATGAGTTTTCGAAGGCCCTTCTCCACGTTGTCTGGTCGATATCGCCAGGTGCGTCCCGAAAGGGAGTCCTTGATGACCAGACAGTGGATCTTCGAGATAGTATCTAGCAGCCCATCCGACTCAACGTCGAATAGGTGCATGCGTTAATCCTTGGATTTGAAGAGCAACCCTTGGGGCTGACATACCCCTTTAGACTCCCTCTCCGTTTCGCACGAAAGCACCTTCCCAAGCCAAGCTTCTTTGCCTGTTACGCGGGACGTGCCTAAGCGTCTCTCTCTCAGACAGGAGTGGGAGCCGCCTGTGACAGAGTGATGAACACACTTGATGCAGTAGTTAGCCATTACTTGATTCCTTTCAAGATTGCGTAGGACCTCACAGCCCTCCACATGAGATGAGCGGTGAACCACGAAACTCCCAGGACCTGCATGGCCTCCAAGAAGATCCAATCGCAACCCTCACGGGTGATCACTACGACTTCCCCGTCACGCACCATCTTCCGGTGGACGCATAGGTAGTCGTGGACCACAGCGGCTTTCCCGTAGGTGCCCCATGGCGACAACAGCGGCCATATGGTCCGAGGAATTGAGGCTCCATCCGTGATGAACCCCTTGGGAACCGTGACGAAGGTGTCACTGGACTCATGGCCCAGGTGGTACGTGAAGGGTTCGGTAAGTTCGAAGGTCTCGGACAGACCCTCTACAGGGGTCAACTGAAGGGGAGTGGTGAAAGAACTCATGCAACTGAGTCCTCAAAACCTTGGTTGAAGCTCCTCTTCAGTAGGTAGATCCGCCACTCCTCTGATACTTTTGGGTAGCTTGGTGGGCTAAAACTGAAGCTCCAGCCGCTCTCGGATAACACCGCTCCTGAGTACAACTTTCCACTAGAGGAGACATGCATCACTTTTCCTTCCACTGCCTGGGAAGCCTCCCATCGGCTCCTGGCTACTACTCTTGCTGTGTATTCGTGATGAGAGGTGTGGTGAACCACCGTGTATACCTTGAGATCACTCATGAGGGACCTCGAAGAGAAGCTTGTAGTCCGGAAACTTCTCCTGCATCCGCACCACTCGGTCACGAAGGCGCTTAGGGACTTCCCAGGAGCGGATCAACGAGATGGTCTTTTCCTGGTGGTCCCGCATGAATGCGTCGGAGATGGTCCATTGCGATCCATCCCAGCAGGCTTGGTTGATACCGAAGTCAAAGCCATTGAGGATTGCCTGGGGATCTGCGCCGTCGATCCATATCAGGTTGACCTCTTGACCATTGGGAGCCACGAGCCAGTCAATAGCCATGATTCCACGGTCCTTTAGGTTCCCCTCGGTATACGCCAAGGTGCATCCAGTGCGGCCCGTGAAGCGGAGGTCCAGCAGTTGTGCCAGGACTTCCTTACGGTGAGCTGTGCCTAGGTATTCCGGCCAGAAGTCCAGGTCTTTAACCTTCTCCTGTCGGCCAGAGTAGAGATCCCGCAAACAACCCCCAGCGAGAATCACCGGGTAGCCCACTGCATCTGAAAGAACTTGCTGAAAGATTACCCAAGCGAGGGGCATCTTTGGATAGGTGATCATTGCGATCTCCTTGGTTAGAACCCGTGGGCTTTTTCGTCACCGTCCGGGGCGTCATCGCACTCAGGGTCATAACCGACCTTTTCTGAGAGGAGACCTGTGATGGGGTCATAGGCGAGGTAGATCACTTTGCCTGTGGCTTGGCCTGTGAAGCGGTCCTTCAAGATCCTGAAGGTGGTCGTTTGGGCTTTCACTGGGTCTGAGTCTTGCTGATTGCGTTCCAGACCAAACATGAAGAAGGACCAGAAACCAATGGAGCGGGAGCCTTTGAAGTGCCGGATCATGACTCGACCACCTTCCTCATGAGGTTTCCCTTCGGGGGTGCTCAAGTGGGAGATCAAGTGGATGATGATCTTCAGGCGTTTTGCCAGGGCTGCAACGGCTTCCATGAGGATCTCAAGGGATTCTTTCTCATTGGAAGGGTCAGCCAGGGCTGTCAGGTGGTCCACGTAGAACAGGCGGATACCCAGGGCTTGGGCCATGTAAGCAATCTTCGCCTCCACGGTTTCCCATTCAGTACCCCCGAAGGCGTCATAGAGAGTCACCTTGTCGCCCATGGCATCGAGTTGAGCGTCTAACTCGTCCTCGGTCCAGCCATCGTCAGGGACATGGAAACGCTTACCAGCCATCTTGCCAGCGATACGCTTACCGGTTTCAACGATGTCCTGTTCCAGGTAGACGACACCAACGGGCTCCTTGAGGATCTCCACGTCGAAGGCCATCTGCTGTGTGAACAGGTCAGTCTTACCCACACCAGTACCGGCGCCGAAGGTATACACATCACCCCAGCGGCGCCCATAGGTGAGGGTCGTGAGGGTCGGAAGGAACCACGGAAGACCGATCTCTGGTTTCTCTTTGATCCTTGAACGGATCTCGGAGATGTTCACCAGACCATCTGGGCGATAGGTCTTGGCATTCCAGATTGCTTCAATGACCTGTTGGCCTTTGCCCTGGGTGAGACACTCATTGGCGTCCTTCAGGGGTAACTCAGCGATCTTGCAGGTCCCAGGTTTGAACAGTGGAGCGACTTCCTCTACAGCCTTGCGGCCAGGGTCGTCCATGTCGAACATGAGAACCACTTCGTCAAACTTGCTGAGCCACTCGATGTTCTCGGAGATGGCCTTCTTGGCACCATCCGCACCAGTCGGGAGAGACACCACGGGCCATTTGTTACCCTGGAGCTGAGAGACCGAGAGAGCGTCGATCTCACCTTCAGTCACTACGACACGCTTTCCGCCATCCTTCCACAGCCACATACCGTATAGGTACTTACCGATCTTGCCGGTGGTGGTGAAGTCTTTATCCTGGAAGCGGATCTTCTGGGCAACCAAGGAGCCAGTAAGATCACGGTAGTTCGCCACCTGGGCCCATTTGCCGTAGACCTTGCCGATCATATAACCCCACTTTTGGCAGGTCTCGGCGTTGATCCCACGGATCTTCAGGGCCTCCACTCGACCGTCATACTCGGCCTGAGGGAGAACACCTTTGGCAGGTGCTTTTACCTCCCGCTTGGAACCCTGGCCTTCCCCTGGAGTGGTAACCCCACAGGAGAAACAGTGGGTGTGCCCATCGGAGTAGTTTGCACACGCATCCGAGGAGCCACAGTCTGGACATTCAGCCTTGAAGAGAAACTCGGACTCCTCATGTTCATGTGCCATGGGAGCCTCCTACAGGGAATTCTTCTTGAGCCAGGAAGCCACGTCGAATGACGGGCAAGCCTTGATGAACTCATTGGGAGTGATCTTGCCGTCACCGTTCAGGTCCGGTGAGAGATCCCGGTGGCCGACGATACGGGCAGACTCATAACGAGCCTTAAGTTGGCCCAGGAGGACCTTGAGGGTCTCGTACTGAGGCACGGTGAAGTTGTCCGAGGGTTTCCCCTGGGTATCGACACCACCAACCATGCAGACCCCTACGGAGTTGCTGTTGTGGCCCGCTACGTGGGCGCCGATCTCAGTTTCTCTACGGCCAACTTCGATGGAGCCATCACGGCGAATCACATAGTGATAACCGATGGTTACGAAGTTGCGCTTGAGGTGCCACTGGGTGATTTCGCGTTTGCCAATGTCGGACTTTGGGCCGGTGGCTGAGCAATGAATAACGATGAGATCTGTGCGGTCTCGGTCCTTGAGACGAGGAGTCATTTGGAACTGTCCTTCTTCGGACGTAATGCCGGGTGAAGCGGTCGATAGGGCTCTTGCAGCCACTCATCAGGAACGAGCTTCTTGGAATACTTGAAGCCGTTCTTTTCACACCACATTGCGTAGGTGGTTGGGGAACCCTTGTAGAGCTTCGCGTTGGGGTTACTGAAGACAAACCGCACGTCCAAGTCAGGGTATTGCGCCTTGATCAGGGTGTGCTTCTTGCGGTCGTCGGAGTCGAAGAGACCCTTGGACTCGATGATGATGTTGTTCTTCAGAACGAAGTCAGGGGTGTATTTGTGAGCACTGGCGGGAACCTGATAATCCAGGAAGTAGGCTTCAAAGGGGACCTCAGGGCCCAAGGCTTTCGCAATGGTCTCCTCAAGTCCCGAGCGATACCGAGCGGGGCTAGCCCCTGGCTTGATACCGCGTTTGAATCCTGTGGACCGGCCCTTAGAACTGCGGCTGGTCATCACCATCGTCGGAATCCTTAGAGTCCTGGTCATCATCACCGAAGCCGTGGTCATCAGCTTCGAAGTCACCTTCGTCATCACAGAAGCCGTAGGCATCAGCGTTACCGCCACCAGTGAACTCCTTCAACTTCAGGATCTTCACAGCGCGGATCCGCAAGGTGACACCAGCGCCCAGGAGGGCGGTGTAGAAGGGGGACACGAAGACAGAGATGCGGGCAACGGTGCCAGTACCAATCTTCAGGTCATGGGTCAGGGCTTTGCCTTTACCATCGAACAGAGCGATTTTGCGTTCAACAACCTCCCCAGTCTTCTTGTCGGTGTAGCTTGCTTTCGACTTGAAGTTGAAGACCAGATAGTCAACGCCGTCCTCTTCGGTTTCCTCCATTGGGAGGTCCGCCAGTTTCACCTTCTTGCCAGAGCCTTTCTTCTTAGCTTCAGCCTCTTGTACCTGACGGTCGTGTTCGGCCTGCTGTACCTTCTCCAGGAGCTCCTGGAACTTGATCGCGGTAGGTTCGTCAGCACGAGCTTTCAGCTTGGTCTTGTAGACACCTGCATCATCGAACTTGGTGTCCGGTTTCAACAGGCAAGGCCAGATGAGTTCACCAGCGGGGGAGAGTGCTTCTACAGAGTTGTTCTCAGCCATTGCGGCAGATTTCCTTATCAGTTGTTGCGGAAGCGTTCTTCCATGGCTTCCAGAGATTGCGGGGAGACCCCGAAGTCTTTCTGGATGGCTAGTGCTTCGCTTGGAGGGAGATAGCCGAGTTCTTCAACAGCGGCTTTTACGCGGGTTAGAGGAGTCCCGGACGGGATCCCCTGAGGGGTTGCTTGTTGGGTGTTCATACAACACCCGTAAGCTGGTCCAACATTCCCCATGGTTCTCCCAGCTTGTTCACCACGAGGTGATCAAAGTGGCTTGCCATGAGAGCGATGTCGGAGATGTGATACGGCTGGTCATCAACACCTGAGATGAACCAGTCACGTACTATGCGGACTGTGCTCACGGTTTGGTAAACCATGCGCAGGTCCTCAAGGGCTTTAAGTTCGTTGGGCAGGCGGCAGTCAGTCACCACTACAATGTTCACGTCGCTTTTGTCGATACCCTCGTGAATCTCTTTGAGACCCAAGTTGAGCCACTCATCCGGGCTCTTCAGGAACTCCCGTGTGTACTCAGTACCAAACTTCTGGAGGTGCCACCGGAGTGAGCGAGGGGTGTAAAGATCCTCCTTTGCCACATATTCAAGCCAAGTCGCATACGGAGAGGAGGGGATGTTCCCGATGGCAAGGAAACCGTATTGGTCGTCCTTAGCAGAGCGGTGCATCATCGCTTCGAACTCATCTGCTTGGGCGCTACTGAAGGCCAGTTCGGAAGCACAACGCTTCTTGAGAATGTCTGCAAAGGCGACTCGGTGAACTCGATAGCCCTTCGACTCAAGTAGAGAGATGAGAGTGTCCTTGCCGGATTTCCCTCGGATACTGTTTAGAACAAGGATTTGCTTGCTCATGCCGGTACTCCTTCAGGACCACCGAACCAGCCTTTGATCTTCGAGAAGACCTTGCCGAGTTTGCTTACCGCTTTCTTCGTGGAGCTCACAGGGATGGTCAGGTAGACATTTCTGAAGAGACAGGCCCTTGCATACATCTGAGGAGTGATTGCGTAATGCTGACCTTCGATGGTTACGAAGTCTTTACGATCGTTCACTGGTATCTGGGCGAGGATAAAACGGTTGTTATTAGGGAGAAGCTGTTGGACGCTGAAGAGTTTCTTGCCGGGGGCATACCGAAGAACAAGGGTCATGGCTCACTTTCCTGTGGGCAAAAAGAAACCCGCACTGGGCGGGCTCTTCTGGGTTTATGTGGTTAGTTCTAAGGTGAGGAGAAACGTCAGGCGAAGGCGTAGAGGGACTCGTTCACTCCTGAGACCTCCAGGGATCCTTTAAGGGGAATCGGGGGGAGCTTCTTCACGTTGTCATTATTGAGCTGGTCGGAGACCTGTGAGGAGAACACGGCCAACACGTCCTGCTCTATATAGGTGCGGACGAACTCCTCGCGGATGATCCTGAAGAACTTCCCGGAGTTTCCTGCATGGGTCCCAAAGGAGTCATGGATCATTGCGAAGGCTTTGATACCGGCCTTACTACCCGCTACTACGGTCTGCATCAGGTGGCTCGCATCCATCGAGTGGATGAAGTTCGGGCTGATCCCGTTTTTCTGAGCGATCTTGTCAATCTCAGGTGTGAGGTGGCTGATTTGAACCTGCACTCGGACCTCTCCACCTTTGACGCCTTTATCGGCTTGCCCAGAGGCACCCACACGGTTTTCGGTTTCCCCAGTAAAACCCTTGATCAGGCTCGCCCCAAAAACAGTATCGACCCTCTGAGTGGTCCTCTTCCTATACTCCTGCCATACCGTAAAGCCAGCCGGTGTCGTCCACCTCACAGGGAGGCCCTGGGAACCCAGAAGAGATGCGGCAGTCTGTAACCAGTTCATAGCTTCAACAGCTTTCACAACTACTGAGCCGACAGCCGTCCAGATGTGCGCAGCTAAGTACCGCGCCATTTGGGATTTCTCCCCAGGAGTCGGCCAGAAGTGCGTTTTACCGGAGTCGTTACTCGGTCGGATAATGTCACTCATGATCTGTTCAGCGAACCCGTATTCACGAGATCCATAAGCAAGTGTCATTACTGAACGCTTTGTTTCACTCCTCGTTATGCCGTATGTTAACCACCTCTCGGCGCAGGTCTTCGAGCCTAGCTTTAGAGCCGTTGTGCTATTCTCCTGCTCAGTACCTTTGTCATAGACCTTTTCCACGAACTCATCGGAGCTTCCATGGGCAACGTCAGCTTCAAGCTGTTTGATCACCTTCTCAGCAACCATGCGGTAGATATCGCTGGGGGTCTCAGTAGGGGTCAGGTTGACGGCGGACCCACCGATCTCATCCTTGAGCATTGCGCTGAAGTGTTGCAGACCCGAGCACGAACCATCGAAGGCAACTGGAATATGACTGACGAACTCGCTTCCCTGGACCTTGAAACCAGCCCACTCAAAGCAGAATGCCAAGAAGCTGAAGGGGCTATCTACCGTTGTCCAGAAGAGCTCCTCGAAGGGATCCCTGGCGCAGTTGAGGATGACCTCTTCATGAGCTTCGACCCATGCGAGTCGATCCTCGAAGCTGACCTTATCGACCCCGGCGCAGTTGGCTCCGTGAATTGCCAGCCATTTAGCTCCCTCAAGACCAAGTGGAACGCCTGAGGAGAACTTCAGGATTCCCTTCATGAGGTCATCCCCTTGAGGATTCAGTAGGGTCGTTGCATAGATACGGCCCCTGAAGTCCAGGTTATGTGGGAAGTAGATAGCTTCGTCGCTCCTGAACTTCTGCCCCTGATTCAAGACTGACTCAACACGCCTTCTCTTCGACCCCAAAGCATCCATCTTCTGGTAATGCTCGAACGCCTGCTTGCGGTAGGCAAGACGGGCTTCTGGGTTCGTGTCGATGTCCTCAGGTTTCTCTGGAGGGTCCTCTCCCAGGATGCATGGGTAAGCCTCGATCACGTTCCGTTTCCACGTCAGGATCTCCTGGGCGACATCGAGGACCTTGGTGTTGATTGCCCACGGGGTTTCCTGAATGCGGTTCACGGCTTCGTACACAGGGGTCAAGTCGAGTTCGTCATAGACACTCTTCACGACAGCCAATGGGGCCCTAACAAAGAGGATTGGTCGGGTG
Organism: Pseudomonas sp. 910_23; assembly: GCF_052850795.1. Classification (NCBI taxonomy): domain Bacteria; kingdom Pseudomonadati; phylum Pseudomonadota; class Gammaproteobacteria; order Pseudomonadales; family Pseudomonadaceae; genus Pseudomonas; species Pseudomonas sp. 910_23. The sequence goes on from NZ_VXCZ01000027.1 coordinate 65,942, forward strand.
TGTTCGGTGTAGTAGCCGCCGCCCATCCAGTGGGTCCAGGGGTTCGGTGGGACCACGGTAGGCAAGTGAACGGTAGCCATCTCGGCCAACTTCATGTTGATCCGATCAGCTCTCTTGGCGAACTCCGGGGACATCGAGAGGACCAGTGATGTGTCCTTCACTTTGGAACCGCCCGAGGAGACCCTCTGGAGATGACCCAGGCCAGTCGCTTGCAGTGCAATAGACAGCAGATGCATACCGACCTTGATTAGATCAGCTTCGTTTCTGCCGTCTTCCTCAACCTCAAGTCTCTTTTCCCAAGCTTGGAGGTAGGCGCGCTTAACGTGGTCGCCATGTCGTTGTTTGAGGCCCGCTTCGATGGCTCCTTGATAGGCCCTGCCGTATTCGTCCTTTAGACGTTCAGCCCTGAACTGGGTATCCAGGTCGAGGCCGATCTTCCGGGAGACTACCGTGTTGGTCATAGGTCTCCCCATGAATGCTGTGAGGGTTGCGCGCAGGGTTATGTAGGCGACTACCTTAGAATCCATTGTTTCGATGTAACGCAGTAACGTGGACTTTCGGCCCCCTTTCGGGCTACTTGCTTCAGTTCTCCATGTGTCGATTGCCTGAGCCACCAGAGGGACACCCTCACGGAAGATCCACGAATAAGCCTGGATCCCGTTAACGTCTTTCTCTTCCATGGCTTTCTCTAGCTCTTTATGGAAGTTCAGGGTCCCCAGTTCGGAGCCTTCAATCTCAAGTTGTATCTGTCGCTCAGCAAGTTTACTTCCATACTGCTGCACCAGTTGTTCGCTGGGTGTCATTAGATCCTCCTAGGATCGTCAGGCAAGGGGAGTCCGCAAAGATCCAGGGAGTCAGGCACACAGAGCCCTCCTTAAGAGGTATCTATATGTATTCCCAGAAGGATCTAAGGTGAGGAGAAACCGTTTCTATTACTTGTGAGGAGAAACCGGTTACTTCTTACAGGGTGTTTTAAAGAGGGCTCTCAGGGATGCCCCGATGGCCCAGACAAGACAGCCCGCCAGGAGAACCCAGAAGACTGTCATGAGGAGAGGACGGTGGAGACCGGCGAAGGTCCCCGGAGGAATAGCGAGCCATGCTAGAGCGAGGAGGAGCGACCCTCCCCACATCCAAGCGTAGACCCTAGCCACGAGGGCCTCCATAGGGTTCGCTAGGGCGTCCCCGAGGTTGTATAGAGCCAATTTCTGCTGCCTATTCATCTGGTGTCTTCCCAACTGATGCTCACGATAACTGCCGAGGTGCTGTATGTCCATACAGATTTATGCATAAATGCATACTTTATGAATTCGGGCCGTTTCTCACGGGAACCTTCAGTAACATCTGTAGGATTTCCTCAAAGTCACCTGTTGGAAGGCTCGATAGATAGGCTTCCAGAAAGTCTTTGCCCACCTCTATCCAGAGCGCCCGTGTCTCGTTGTAGATGTCACCTTTGAGAGGCCCCAGGAGGTCTACCAAGGGAGGCTTGGTTGGGTGGCAGTGAGCCAGCTCTATCCCAGTACGAAAGTCACTCAGACAGATGTGGTCCCCGAAAGGAGCCCGGTGGATCACGCACTTGTATGCCATGCCAGGCACGACTTCGTAGAGGAAAACGGCCAGAGGTTTAAGCGCGATCTCTTGTTGGTTGGCTGTGATGACAGTGACGGCCCGATAGCTGCTACGACGAGAGGTCATTGGGAGAGCTCCTGAGGATTCCAGCGGATACGGAGAGATCGCCGTGGGCTGTCCGGGTAGAGTTCTACCTCGTCCAGTGGGCATTGATGCAGGGAGACCAGCAGGGTAGACCTGTGGACCACTTTGGCAGTCTTGAGGGCATAGGAAGCCCCTTGAAGGGTGACAGGCTTGAACTCAGCCGGGGAGGCCCCTTTGAGACCTCCAGCGAGCTCGAATGTACCTTGAGGCTCAGTCTTCGGGCTGCTCCTCCTTCTGTTTGGCAATGTCATTCTGTAGATCCTCAAGAACTTCTGAGAGCGTGGTCTTGCCTTCGCTCTGAGCTTTTTGTAGGAGCGCCTTTAGCGCAACTTTCTGATCAGGGGTGAGCCGTGGACCACTCTTAAGGGTCAGGGAGTTTTCCCCGAGGGTCCCGATCAGGCTGTCCCCGATCTGAGCATTCAGGCCGGTCATTACTGCTGCTGGGAGGCGGATGGCCGCGCCATGTCCCCACTTGGAGATTTTGAAGATCACAATGAGCCTCGCTTATGCGGTAAGTTGATAGCGGACGCATTGTGAGCCTTGGACCAGCCTTGTCAATTGATGGGATATGTTTGGACATGACGTTCTCAGTTCGAAAAGACATAGGTAGTCCCACCGAACTCCTCGAAGTGGTAGCCGCCACTCATCTCCTGGTCACGAGCGTATGACTCGAAGTCGATATAGGCGCGGAGCTCCTTGGGGACCTCGTTAAGGAGACCTGACTCTTCTAGACTCTCCTCAAAGTAGGCTTGAGGGCTTTCACAGGTGCCCAGGCGGCATTCCTCGAAGTCGTCCTCAGTAGCGTTGGTGGCCCCTTGCCATTCCACGTAGGCTAGCCACTGGTCCCCGTGCTCTGTGCACAGGCGGACGTGCTCAAGAAGCTCCTCTAGGTTCGGGTACTCACCGAAGCCTGAGAGACCCTCACCGTCATAGTCATGAGCTGCCCACTCTTCGGCGCTTGGGACCTTTCCAGAGCCATCGCACACGGGGCAGTGATAGTCCCCTGCATCACAGGTTGAAGTAGAGGCCACAGGCCCATCGCACTCTGGACAATCAACCATCACATTAGGGAACCTTGAGGTTCTCAGGACCTTCGCAGCAATAGCCTCTTGAAGACCTTCAACATCATCTATGAACTCTTCCAGGTCGAACCACTCACCATGGTGAGTTCCGTTGTTATAACTTGCGAGGCAGGCTGCATACATTTTCATGGCGTGAATCACCCGTGGGATGCTCTTAAAGAGCTCCTGATAGTTAGTCGCAATGTGCGGTGTTGGTTAAGCCTAAGTGGCTCCCGAAGGGTTCTACAGGAGAGCCCTTGAGGTGATACTCAGTTTGTTGTGGTAATGGTCTTAAGTTTGCCCTTGATGGCGACTAGCGCCTCTTGCCAAAAGATAGAGGTAGGCTGCTGCTCCTGGGCGAACATGATGTAACTGTGGTAGCGCTTAACGAGGTCCTCTTCTGTCATATGAGAAAAACGCTCTAGGAGACTCTGTAAATTGGAACCTTTGAATTCAATTTCATTAATCACATTCACCTCCTAACCCAAACAATTAGGGAACATGGGCCATCAACCCTTGCGATTCTTGGGGAGTACCTTCTAGGGTACGCCGCGATTACAAAGGGATCCTCTGAGACCTCAACCCCTTTACCATCTAACCAGCATCTAACTCTGTAGTTACTCATTGATCACGCTCCTTGCAGTGTCGTAGGCGTCTTCTTTGTCATCAGTGTGGTAGGTCGCATCTTTCATGTAGCTCCCTTGAACATAAACACGCACCTGGTATTCGTTCCATTCACTGTCGCGGTATACCTTGCATACCTTGTCCCGGTTGTTATCCTCGGTGTGTATAAGCCTTAACTTGCTCATGATTGTCCCTAGTTCATTGGCGCTATATGCGGTGGATGGTAAGGCCCTCCTATGGAGCCTCCTTAAGGTGCTTCCGTTAGTTAATAACCGAGCCAACCTAGAACGTCCTCGCTTGAGTATTCTTCCTTGTCCCCGAGATCCTCGAAGAACTCTGCTATGTTTACTTCGTGTGTGCGCAGTTCGCGCAATGCTTGAGCCTTAGTTACTGTTTCAGGCCAGCTTTCGGAGTAAGTCATTGAGAGTTCCTCAAGGTTCTTCAGGGCGCTATGTGCGGTGTGTTGCGTTTCGATGTGGCAAATGTAGATTCAATGAATATCCATTGCAAGCTCTTTTTGTAGATTCAATGAATATTCTTTTGGGTGGGCCAGGAAAGCCCAGTGTTTACGAGGGATGTGCATGTCTAAGGTGAGGAGAAACGAAAGGAGGAGGCGAGAAGGGATCCGGGAGATCGTTCCCAGGGAGAGCTAGAAGAGGTCGTGAGGATGTATAGGAGGAGGTTCCCAGGGAGATCCCGAGAGGGACAGCGAAACAGATAGGGACAAGGTGAAGTGCTATCGACAGGTAGATCCTAATAGATTATGCCTAATGATACCCAGGAGGATGCCCAGGCGATAGTCTTTAGGTATTAGGATGGCGGATCTAATAGGCACAGGCAGGCCATTTAACATAATAGAGCCTATGCGTAGGAGGTGCGAGAGGGCCCAAACGCTACTCAGAATGAACCGGGCGTAGGCGTACATGCGGGTACCCACGGGGGTACGTGCGCCAGCGTGAGTCTCAATGAAGGGTCTCACAAATTTTCCCAATTTTCAAAAGGGTAGGCTTCCCCTTGGGTACACCTTATGGGTACACTCCAGGAGATCCAGGAGGGTAAAACCCCTGCAAACACTGGGCTTGGTCTGCGACAGAGTGTATCGAGAGTTCGAATCTCTCCTTCACCGCCATATTTTACTGAAAAGCCCCGTTTTTACGGGGCTTTTTTGTATCTGGTGATTTTGTTCCCCCATCTGTTCCCCCATCTGGATTTTGAGGCATTTCTTGCCTCGGAAGCCTGTCGATAGTTTCCGCTGCAAGTCTATCCATCATTGCGACGTGCGGCATTTGCTTCGATTCAAGTTGCAAGGAGTCTTTTCCGCATGTGTTGTAGCTTCAACTCAAATTCACCTTTCTCTAGCAGTCATATTTGAACGCAATGAGGTTGAGCTGCATCCTTATCCTCCTCATCCGTTATCGGCCTTTCGACGTGCATCTATCTCGTCGCGATTCAAGGGTGGCTAGCGCGCATCGTCGATGAGTCCTCACCAAGTCTCTCCATGCGTCACTCATTTGGCTCATCAGTCCCATAATATTCGAGAGTGTCCTACCTTGGGCGTGCCATCGATTTTGTGATTTTCCTCAGTTGCTTAATTTGCCTCGGCCTAGCTTGGTTAGGGCTCCCTAATCATAAGCGGACTAAATCAATCGAGCTGTTGCGATAACTCTAAAAGCATATGTTATAACGTATCGTTACGGCGTGAAAATTTCATCGGCGCTACGAGTGGTTTATATTTATTGCCATTGAGCTCTTCCCGGTTGGTAGCTACGTTCGGATTTTTATGAAGTAGCCTGATGTATTTACCAACCCGCGGCGCCGCTCAGGTTCCCAATACTCTTGCTCACTGAACAGCGGTAACTCTTTAATGGTGATAATTTCGCCGTTCTTAACTTCAGGTTTTCGTTTGAGCAAAATGGTTTCCTGAAAAAGATAGTAGCTTCCTACCTTGTCGACATGCCCGAGCTGGATTAACAACTTAATCGTCGCCTCGAGTCGCTCGGCACTGGCGCGGCCTCTCAGAGTGCTGGGGCCGTACTGTTTTACCTGTGTCAATGTGAATTGGGTTTTTGCCCCCGGCTTCAAATCGTTAGGTCGAGGCATATTAGCGGAACCGCTGATTGGGTTGATTTCATTTTTGCGTGCAGTTCTCGGCTCTTGTTCTGTACGGGACTCTTTGTAAGCCGTTTGCAACAAGTAGTGCACTAAATTATTGGCATCTGTAACAAGTTGCGGCTCATTAGCCAGATGGTCGATGAAGTGTTTTGAGCAAATCTGTGCGAACTTCCAACAAAACTGCAGGGTGGATTCTTCAATCTCGATGTCGTTGTCCAGTTCGCGCTCGAACGTATGTAGGATGGCCGCAAGGCGGCTGGTGTTTTCGAGCAACTTGGAGGCGTGATCCTTGAGGTAATAGTAGAGGCCGTTCTCTTGCATCTGCTGTTCGAGGCCTCGACTGCACTGAAGCCAGAATTCTGCTGCTGACTCCGAAAAGCGCAATACCTGGCGGTCAGTCTTAACGGGGGCGGTCAGTCGTTCGTGGATGCGGGTATTGAATGCCTGTTGGCGCGGCAGTGCAGATTGTTTGACCGGACTGCGTTGACCCGCCATTTGACGCGGTTTGACGACTAAGAAGCGAGCGAGGAATCCCGTGCCTCGGGCTTCCTCACCACGTTTCCCCATGAAACGTGCTATCACGCTCGGCTGCGCCATGAGTGACAGTGTTAGTCGGGCATTTTGGAGAATAAAGCCTGCTCTTGATACGCGATCAACGATCACGCTGTTGCCATCCCAGAGGGTGTTTAGTTTGTCTAGTTCGCCCAGGGCTTTGCCACTAAAAATACTGCTGGCTTCGCTGGTCAGCAGGCAACCGTTTGGCGAGTTTTCATAGAGCATTTGCACTAGCGCTTGTGGGGTCGTGTCTTCGTAGAGAAATTTGCCCGAGCGCTCAGGTTGCGGTTCAGTCCTGACGTGTTCAGCGACAGCATCCCGAGCTGCGAGCGTTGCGGGTTCGTCTTGTTGAGAGGCGCACTTGCTGTAGGTGCGCTCCAAATGGCGTTTATGTGTGCCCCAGAGATGGTGTTTGACCTTGTGCTCCGCTAGGGCTTCATTGTTGGCCTTATACGCCGAATCATTTCGTGCGTTGATGGCCTTGAAGAAGTAATTCTGCGTCGTGGTCTTCCGCTCACCAGAATCAGCAATGGTCAACAGCATGAGCGAGGTCGGTACTTTATGCCCGGTGGGCATTTCGACATCCACGTGCCCTTGACAGGCTGTTGCCATAGCGCCGAAGGCGCACATTGTCGCCATCTCTCGGTGAACCTGCAGTTCTCGGGCGGCCTCTCTCACCGCCCCGTCCAACAAGCTGTTTTCACGGAAACTCGGCCAAATGTCCTGCGAGGCATCTGGATGGGTTTCAATCATGGTGGAAATTTCAACATCAGTCGAATTCACTTTTATCTGCTACATCCGCTATTTCTAGCGACAATAGCAGGTGAAATGAATAATTCCACTCTTTGTTTCTTGAATGAATGACGACGCGGCGCTGAGCTCGCGTTGTCTTTGATCCACGCCGGTTATGCGTTTTAGGTGGGGGAAGCTGCCTCAGCGAAGTAGGTGCAGGAGCACGGTATGAGTCATTTTTTACTAACCCAGCCATTCCTCTGAGCCATGCAGAGGAGCCCGCTCATGCGAATC
>NZ_VXCZ01000028.1:0-71647 GCF_052850795.1 Pseudomonas sp. 910_23
CGACGGTCACTGGGCGTTAGCCTATGAGTACGACAAACAAAACCGCCTCACCGCCGAGCATCAAGGCTGGGGCACCTTGCGCTACGGCTACGACGCCTGCGGCCAGCTGAAAAACCTGCGCCTGCCGGACAACAACCGCATCACCTTCAACCACGACAAAGGCGGCCACCTCGCCACCGTCGAACTCAATGGTGAAGTGCTCACCTCGCATCTCTTCAAGAGCGGCCGCGAACACCAACGCCAACAAGGTCAACTGCTCAGCCATTACCACTACGACGACCAAAACCGCCTACACGCCCACGCCGTCACACAGCAGGAAAACTACCTTTACCAGCGCCAGTACGACTACGACAAATCCGGCAACCTCACCCGCCTGCTCGACACCCGCAAAGGCCAGCACGACTATCGCTACGACCCGCTTAACCGCCTAACCCGCGCCGATCATTCCCAAGACGTCCAGGAGCGCTTCGCCCACGACCCGGCGGGCAACCTGCTGATGCAAGACCGCCCCGGCCCGGACATCGTTGCCGGCAATCGCCTGATGATCCAGGGCGACCGCCATTACGACTACGACGCCTTCGGCAACCTGATCCGCGAACGGCGCGGCAAGGGCCAGCAACTCGTTACGGAGTACCGCTACGACTGCCAGCATCGGTTAATAAAAATCACAAAACCGAACAGCGAAACCGCTAGTTATCGCTATGACCCCTTTGGGCGACGTGTCAGCAAGACCGTGGATGGCAAGACCACCGAGTTTTTCTGGCAAGGCGACAAGCTGATTGCCGAGCACCATGCAGAGCGTCATCGCAGCTACCTCTACGAACCCGACAGCTTCCGGCCACTGGCACTGTTGGAAGGTTTCGGCCCAAAAGAGACCAAGGCCTACCACTACCAACTCGACCACCTCGGCACACCGCAAGAACTGACCGACACCGAAGGTGAAATCGTCTGGTCAGCTCACTACCGCGCCTACGGCCAGATCGCCCGGCTCGACGTAGGCAAAATCGACAATCCGTTGCGTTTCCAGGGTCAATACTTCGATCAGGAAAGCGGCCTGCACTACAACCGCCATCGCTACTACAATCCGGATATTGGTCGCTACCTGACGCCGGATCCGGTGAAGTTGGCGGGTGGGATCAACGGTTACCAGTACGTGCCCAATCCGACGGGATGGGTAGATCCCTTAGGGCTGAGCTGTAAGGTTGGAATTTGTCCTGGCTCAAAAATCGACGCTCCAGCAAAAAAAATACCCAGCGGCGTACTAGACGGGCATGAAAAAGCAGGCGGACATCTGATTAAAAAGCACGTAGAGCGGACTGACTATCAATTGGTAGAAAGGCTTGAGGTGGAGCCACATATACCTGCAGCGTCTACGTTCAAAACTTTAGAAGACGCAGAAGCACTTGTATCCAAAAGCTTGGCTTCGCACAGTCAGGAAATATCCAAATTCCTACAAGGAACGAAGGACAAGCATATTATCAGAGAGCATTCGAGCCAACCCGTAGGGTTGAGCGTTATAAGAGGCACCACAGAATCCATACCTGTTTATAAGTTTATGCTAGTTTTAATTCGAAAACCAAAAATGCCAGACGGCTACCTTTTACTGACAGGATACCCAATAGAAAAATGAACAACCAACTAACTGAACTTCAGCAATTCTTTGGAGCTTACTTCCATCAAGACTGGGTAGATGAGCACGCCACAGCTGACGAGGTCATTGATGCTTTTCTACTAGACTCATCTACGGATGTAATCATCACCGTAAAAGAAGAAATTCTAGAACTGCTCAAATACTATACAAACGAATCAAATCTTTTGGAGAACCTGCTACACAAACAGTATTGCTATTATTACTATCCGCACGAGTGGGCATCAGGGCCGCTTTGGCTGAGCCACATCGTAAGAAAAATTGAGAACTACTTACTCCTCAAAAAATAATCGATCGCCCCCCTAAACAAATCAGCACAGCCACTAAAGGAAAAATCCTATGCAGTTAAGTACGCAGTTTAAAAGTCATCGAGCGCAACTCGCTGTACTAAATGAGGTAAACACCAGAGCAGAACGCAACCTACCGCCTTTTACCGGGGAAGATTACTACGGCAACCCAGTTGTCCGAATCGAAATGCAGGGTTGCGGAAGAGGATACATACCAAACCCTTCTGACCGAAACAATCCAATACTTGATGAAAATATGGATGCAGCGATCGCGAAATTCGATCGCGAAACCAAAGAACTTTATACCGTATTCCCTGTGAGCAATGACCAATGCTGAAACACCCTTTTCTAGATATCCCTTACGCACCGAAACTTCGCCATTTACTCAGCCCGTTCGATATTTATGATCGCGAAGAGACTGTAGGTGAAGAGCTTGCATGTTACGACATCAATCTTGACACAGATAGAGAGCGGCTGATCAAAAAATACATAATTGAGAAATTTTCAGATCTAAGCTATCGACATCGCAAGGTCTTATGCGACAAATTGGGGGCTGCACTTAGCGACGAAACTTATAATTTTTCGCACTTATTGAGACAGGCTCCCGGCTATTACTGCACCCTGCCTTGGGGATGGAGTGACATGGACAATCCAAAAGGCTTTTTCGAAGAAATTTATAGATTAGCTAATGAGTGGTGGAAAGAAGACCTCCAAAAAGCCAGCCTCGAAGACCCTGCCACATGGTGACCCGAGTCTTGGATACACTGAATATCCAATGTGGGAGGGGGCTTGCTCCCGATAGCAGTGGGTCAGCCAATGCATATGCAAGCTGATCCACCGCCATCGGGAGCAAGCCCCCTCCCACATTTGAATCTCCTCAGTACGGCAATCCAACGCTCCGATCAGCGCTTGGCCAGCTCCATAATCATCCGGCTCAACAGATAAACCCGGGGCACCACGCTCTCCACCTCGGCATATTCCTCCGCCGTGTGGATATTGCCCCCCACAATCCCAAACCCATCCAACGTCGGCGTCCCTACCCCGGCCGACAAGCTGGCATCTGCGGCGCCGCCGCTGCCTTCGATGGTCAATTTGCGCCCCAGTTCGCCATAAATACCTTGGGCTATCGCCACCAACTTATCCGATTCGGCCGTCTGCGGCATCGGTGGCAGGCCGCGTTGCAGGCTGGTTTTCACTTCTGTGTCGGGGATCAACGTGTTGGCTGATACCCGCGCCAGATCCTTCTCGATTCGATCGAACTCTTCCGGCACCGCCGCACGTACGTCGGCCTTGGCAGTGGCCTGGTCGGGGATAACGTTGGTGCGGTCACCGGATTTGAGCACGGTGAAGTTGATGGTGGTCTTCTTCTCTTCATCACCGAGCTTGCCCAGTTGCAGGATCTGGTGCGCGGCCTCCATGGCGGCGTTGCGTCCCAGTTCCGGGGCGACGCCGGCGTGGGCGGACTTGCCTTTGACTTCGACCACCGCGGTCGCGCTGCCTTTGCGCCATACCACCAGGCCGTCCGCTGGGCGGCCGGGCTCCAGGTTGAGGGTCACGTCATGGCCCTTGGCGGTTTTACGGATCAGTTCAGAGGCAACCTCAGAGCCGGTTTCTTCGCTGGCGTCGAGCAGGAAGGTGATCTGTGCGTAGTCCTTGAAGCCCTGGTTTTTCAGGACTTTCAGCGCGTAGATACCGGCGACGATACCGCCCTTGTCATCCATCACGCCGGGGCCATAGGCACGGCCGTCCTTGATGTGGAACGGGCGCTCGGCGGCCGAGCCTTCCTTGAAGACAGTGTCCATGTGCGCCATCAGCAGGATCCTGGCCTTGCCGGTGCCTTTGAGGGTGGCAACCACGTGGCTGTTATTGGCCGCCTTGTCCGGTACCAATTCAATGCTGAACCCCAATTGCTTCAACTCATCCACGGCGATGTCACGCACTTGGGTCAGGCCCGGCTCGTAACCTGACCCCGAGTCGATATTTACCAGGCGCTCCAACAGCTTCAGGGCCTGGGCCTTGTACTGCTCGGCATCCGCCTGGATCTGCTTGTGAGGTTCGGCGCTGTAGGCCGGCATGACGAAGGACAACGCCAGGGTGGCGGCCAGCAGGGTACGCGGGAAAGTGAAGAGCATGGAGCGATCCTTTTTTGTTGGAATGGGCTCCCCACACCCTATCTCACTAGACCGACCGCAACCAACCCTCCTGCACGGCGTTCACCCGGTTGCGCCCGCTGCTCTTGGCTTCGTACAACGCCTGGTCGGCATCGTTGAGCCAACCGATGGAGTCAGCGTGGGTCGGCTGGTACGGCGCCAGGCCGATACTCAAGCTGACGCGCAATGCCGGGTCCTGGGCATAGGCCAAGGCGTTGAAGCGATCGCGCAAGGCCTCCATCACTTCGGTGGCGCGATTGAGGGGCATGTCCGGCAGGATCACGCAGAACTCATCGCCGCCATAACGCCCGGCCAGATCGGTGGCGCGCAGGTTCTGTCGCAGCACTTTGCTCAATTGGCGCAGGACGATATCGCCGGTCACATGGCCATAGGTGTCATTGATAGTCTTGAAGTGGTCAATATCAATCAGCGCGATGGCGGCGCCCGCCTGGTTTCGGCGGCAGCGTTGGAACTCGATGTCCAGGTGGTCTTTCCAGGCGCCGTGGTTGAGCAGGCCGGACAAGCTGTCGGTGCGGCTCAAGGCCAACAGCTCACGCTTGTGCCGGGCCAGGGTCACGGCCTGGCGGTAGCAGATCCAGCCCAGCACCAGGGGATACAGCATCAGGATCGGCAGGCAGGCATACAACTGGGCCTGGGTGGTCACGGCGATAAAAGCAGGCGCAAAAATCAGCAGCGCCGCCCCCAGCCCCAGCGCCTGCGCCGCCCACCCCGCCAGCATAAAGCGCGTGCCACCGATGGCCACGTTGTTCATGGTCATCATCGACAGGGTGGTGACGCTGGGCAGTGGGTTGAAGTGCATCGCGCCGACCCAAAACCCGCCGCAAAAAGAATCGAACAACAGGCTACGGCGCTCACTGCGCAGGGTATGGGCTGCATGCAAAGACAATTGAAACGCCACATGCGGCCACACAAAAGCGTTGATCAGCATCCAGGCCCACACCCAAACGGAAGGACTCAGCGGATACATGGCAAATACCACGCAGACGAAGCCGAGGCTCAGCCCCAGAAGACGAGATTTGTACAAGCGCGAAGCGAGCGGAAGTCCCTTTCCTCCTACGGCTGGCATGGTGGGGTGCAATCCTGAGTGAGTGCCTGGAGTCTAACAGGGTAACGTCAAATCGCCACTACTGCTTACACGCTAATGCTTCAGTGTGAAAAGCCACGCGCCAGCATCCATGCAACGCCCAACAGCAGCACTGCGGTGACCCGCTGCAACAACACCCGCCGCTTGGGGTTTTCCAGTACATGCTTGATGCGCTGGCCGAAATAGCAATACAGGCACCCGCTGGCAAATTGCAGCAACAGGAAGGTCGCCCCGAGGATGGCGATGTCCGCCGCCGAACTGTGCTCCCCCGCGCCTGCAAACTGCGGGAACACCGCGCTGAACATGATGATGGTCTTGGGGTTGGAAAACCCGGTCAATAGCCCTTTGCCAAACAGGCTGCGCGAGCCTTCCACGGCGCCCGCGTTGTTGATCGACACGCCGCTGCTGGTCCACTGCTTGTAGGCCAGGTAGAGAATATAGGCTACCCCGACAAACTGGATGGTCTGGGTAATGGCAAGGTTGCCCTTGATCAGCTCCGAGAAACCGACGGCAAAAATCAGGATGGAAATCAGGTACGACACACTGGCGCCGATCTGCGCCGGGATCGAACTGCGCAGGCCGTCCTTCAAGCCCAGGCTCAGCAACAGCAGGGTCATGGGGCCGGGGCTGAAGGTCATCGTGGCGCAAAACAGCAGGAAGTAGAGAAACGAAGACAGGGTTAATGCACTTGTCATGGCCGCGGACCTTGAATGGAAAGAAACACGCCTCAAACGCCCGCCCCATGGCGGTCTTGGCGGTCTGGTTACGGCGCAGTCTAGAGCAGCGGCATTGCACAAGGCAGGTAAAGTGATGCCTAATTCGGCCTGACTTCACCGGTAAAATTACCGGCAAACACAAGGACCCGTCATGTTTGTATCCGCCATCGCTTTTGTGGAGGGCACCCCCAAGGTCCAGCAGATCGTCGAGGCGTTCAGCCAGGCCATCGAGAACGGCGAATGGGCGCCGGGCAGCAAGTTGCCGTCGGTACGGGAATTGACCCAGACCCTGGGCGTGAGCAAGTTCACCCTCAATGAGGCGCTGGACCGCCTGCGCGGGCGCCATTTGCTCACCTCCAGCCAAGGCCGTGGCTACTTCGTGGCGATGGACAGCGCCCGGCCGGCAACGGCGACCTGGGTCGACTTGCTGCCCCAGGACCTGCTCAGCATATTGCGTCGCCCGCTGGTCACCGCCAGTGGCGAACTGCGCCCCGGCGGTGGGCACTTGCCGGAGGAGTGGCTCAATGGCGAAGCGATTCGCCAGGCCATGCGCAGCGTGGTGCGTGCGCCAACGCTGCGCATCGCAGGCTTGGGCACGCCAGCCGGGCTGCTGCCGTTGCGCCAGGCGCTGCAACAGAAACTGCACGGTGAAGGTTTGTCGGTGCCCGTGGAACAGATCATCACCACGCCCAACACTGTGCAGGGCCTGGACATGCTTATGCGCCTGCTGGCCCGACCTGGCGACACGGTGTTGCTCGACGCGCCGTGCTACTTCAACTTCCACGCCAACCTGGCGCTGCATGGGGTCAAGGTCGTTACCACCGAGCGCCGCCCCGACGGTTTCGATTTCGCGGCCCTCGAACAGTTGCTGGCCGAACACCGCCCCAGCCTTTACCTGACCACCAGCGTTTTGCATAACCCCACCGGGCATTCATTCAGCCCCAGCCAAGCGTTTCGCCTGCTGCAGCTGACCCAGCAATACCACTGCCATATCGTCGAGGATGATCTGTATGGCGACCTGCACCCCAACCCTCCCCCGCGCCTGGCTGCCGTCGCCGGGCTCGACCAGGTCACCTACTTGTCAGGGTTCTCCAAGATCCTCAGCGCCAACACCCGGGTCAGCTACGTCGTGGCCGCGCCGCAACTGGCCGCCAACCTCACCAATATGAAGTTGATGAGCGGCGGCGTGACCTCCGAACTGTTCGAACAGATCGTCTACCGCATGCTCACTGAAGGCAGCTATGCCAAGCATCGCAAGCGTATGGTGCAACGCCTGATGGAGGCCGGTGGACGCGTCGAACAATGGCTCAAGCGCTGCGGCTGCGAACTGCCGATGGCCTATGAAGGCGGAATGTTTATCTGGGCGCGTCTGCCGAAGGGGGTGAACGGCGAATTGCTGGCCCAGGAAGCGTTGAAACGCAGCATGGTGCTGGCGCCCGGTGGGCTGTTTGGCTACGACCCGGCCCATCGCGACTCGATGCGCTTCAATGTGGCCCACAGTGATGAGCCACGGGTGCAGCGGGTGTTTGAGGCGTTGTTGCATGAAGTGGCGCAGAGCAATGCCCATGCCGGGCGCGAATCCCTGTAGGAGCGGGCTTGCCCGCTAAGGTCGTCAACGATGACGCGGGTTTACAGCCCAAGCGCGGCGCTCTCAGGTTTTTCGTGAGCAAGCTCGCTCCTACAGAAAAGCCAATTGAGGTGTTTTGAGCCGTTCACCCCGGCAACGGAATTACCCGCAACGGCCGCACCGACTTGTACGAAAAGCTCGAATAGATTTCCTTGACGCAGGGCAAGGTCTGCAAGACTTTGCGGGCAAACTCGCCGAACGATTCCAGATCCTTGGCCACCACTTCCAGCAAAAAATCATAGCGGCCCGACACGTTATGGCACGCCACGATTTCCGGAATCTCCAACAGGCGCTGCTCGAACGCGCGGGCGATTTCCTGGGTGTGGCTGTCCATCATGATGCTGACAAACGCGGTCACCCCATAGCCCAGCGCCTTGGGCGAGAGGATCGCCTGGTAGCCGCTGATCACCCCGCTTTCCTCCAGGGTGCGCACCCGGCGCCAGCAGGGTGAGGTCGTCAAGGCGACCCGCTCGGCCAGTTCGGCCACGGTCAGGCGGGCGTTGCCCTGCAATGCGTTTAAAAGGGCTTTGTCGGTGCGGTCCAGCTTGATGGGCATAACGTGCCTCTAATCATTATTTTTATCGGTGTTTGATTCACAAACGCGGGTTTTTCCAGCAGTTTTTGCAAGGTTCGTCCGTGGTTATGAGCATAGCATTGTAGGAAATAAGGAGCGCCCGACATGACCAATAAACACAACACCTGCGGCTTTTCCACCCGTGCCATTCACCACGGCTATGACCCCAAGGACCACCACGGCGCGCTCGTACCGCCGATTTACCTGTCGGCCACCTTCGCCTTTCCCACGGTTGAATACGGCGCCGCGTGCTTTGCCGGCGAAGCCAGCGGCCACTTCTACACGCGCATTTCCAACCCGACCCTGGCGCTGCTGGAATCACGCATGGCCACCCTGGAAAACGGTGAAGCGGCGGTGGCCTTCAGCTCCGGCATGGGCGCGATTGCCGCGACGTTCTGGACCCTGCTACGCCCGGGCGACGAGGTGATCGTCAGCCAGACCCTGTATGGCTGCACCTTCGCTCTGTTGCACCACGGCATCGGCGAATTCGGCATCAAGGTGCGGCATGTCGACCTGACCGACCTGGCCGCCCTGCAAGCGGCCTTGTCCCCGGCGACCCGCATGATCTACTGCGAAACCCCGGCCAACCCCAACCTGCGCCTGATCGACATCGCCGCCGTGGCCAGGCTTGCCCATCAACAGCCGAATGTCACCCTGGTGGTCGACAACACCTACTGCACGCCCTACCTGCAACGGCCCCTGGAACTGGGCGCCGATGTGGTGGTGCACTCGGCCACCAAATACCTCAGCGGCCATGGCGACATCACCGCAGGCATTGCGGTGAGCAACCAGGCGCTGGCACAGCGCATTCGCCTGCAAGGGCTCAAGGACCTGACCGGCGCGGTGATGTCGCCCCAGGACGCGTCGTTGCTGATGCGCGGCCTCAAGACCCTGGCCCTGCGCATGGACCGCCATTGCAGCAATGCCCAGGCGCTGGCCGAAGCCTTACAGGCGCACCCGGCCGTGGAGAGTGTGATCTACCCCGGGCTGCGGTCCTTCCCACAGTACGAACTGGCGACCCGGCAAATGAAACTGCCCGGTGGCATGATTGCCTTTGAACTCAAGGGCGGGATCGAGACGGGGCGGCGCTTTATGAACGCACTGCAACTGTTCACCCGTGCGGTCAGCCTGGGGGATGCCGAATCGTTGGCGCAACATCCGGCGAGCATGACCCACTCCACCTATACCCCCGAGCAACTTGCGCAGCACGGTATCAGCGAGGGCCTGGTGCGTTTGTCGGTGGGGCTTGAAGACGTCGCCGACCTGTTGGCGGATGTGCATCAGGCCCTGGCCAAGTGCGGCCGCAACACGGTGCGTCAGGCCGCGACAGCGCCCTCTGCTGTGAGATAGCGCCTACACGTAAAGTGATTTTTATCCTGGCGGTGGTCGGACGGATCCGACTACCGTTATGCGTTTTTAATCTGAATTTTATCGATTGGATCCCCCTGCCTTTGCCAGCCTGTACTAGCATGGTGGCGGCGGGGAGGATTATCTGTGCAGGTTATTCATACCGGTTACCTTGTTGACTCCCGCCGCTATAACGCCCAATACCTGTACCCGAAACTCATGGACGAATTGATGAACTCACACCTGTTCCCACATATAGGCAAGGTCATCGCCAGCACCGGCAGCCGCCATTTCCCACGTATGCTGCATGACCTCATCCTCACCCAACTGGCCGTGGACGCCACCCATATCACCCAGCTGCAGGTCAACAGCGAAGGCCACAGCCGCCGCAAGATCAGCCCGGTCTACACCGACTCGGTGGCAACCCTGGGGGCCGAGCAACCCGCCGCACAATTGCACCTCACCCGACACAAGGACGATGTGCGCTACGTGCTGTCGGTGTACCGCTCGCACCCCTCGCAGAGTTTTTCTGCCCAAGAGCGCAGCATGTTGCAGGACTTCTCCACGCTGTTGCTGCCCATGGTGGAAAAACACATCACCGCGATCCAGCCTGGCCGTCAGGACAGCCCGCCGGCAGTGCCACAGCACCAGGGCATCGAAACCCTGCGCCGACGCATCCAGGAGCGCCTGGTGCAATCGGGGCTGACCCTGTCCAACCGTGAACTGCAAGTGTGCGTGGGCCTGCTGGCCGGGCGCACCGCACCGGAGCTGGCCGAACAACTGGCATTGAAGGTCAACACCATCGAAAGCTACCTCAAGCGCGCGGCGATCAAGCTGGGGATCAGTGGGCGGCATTCGTTGTTGCGGTGGATGTACTCGACCCAAGACAGCACCCGTTTCTAGGCGGACGCAGATCAAACTGTGGGAGGGGGCTTGCTCCCGATAGCGGTGTATCAGCCATTACATCTTTGACTGAAAAATTGCTATCGGGAGCAAGCCCCCTCCCACATGGGGTCCTCATTGGCAGATAGGGATCAGTCCCTTGCCAATGCCTCTATCGGGTCCAACCGCGCCGCATTTCGCGCCGGCACAAAACCGAACACAATGCCGATCAGTGTCGAGCAGGCAAACGCGGTAATGATCGAGCCCACCGAAAACACCATTTCCCACTCCTTCACAAACAGCGAAAACAGATAACCGATGGCGTAGGACAACGAGATCCCGATGATCCCGCCGATCAAACACACCATCACCGCCTCCACCAGAAACTGCTGGCGAATATCCGACTGGCGCGCCCCCACCGCCATGCGGATACCAATCTCGCGGGTGCGCTCGGTGACCGACACCAGCATGATATTCATCACGCCAATGCCTCCCACCAGCAATGAAATCACCGCAATCAACGACAACAGCAGCGCCAGGGAACGGCTGGTTTTTTGCACCGTCTGCATGATGCTGTCGAGGTTGTTGGTGAAGAAGTCCTTGGTGCCGTGACGTTGCAGCATCAGCTTGTTGACGTTGTCTTCCACCACCTTGCTCGGCTGGCCGTCTTTGATGCGCACGGTGATGCTGTCCAGATGACGCTGGCCCAACAGGCGCCCCGCCGCCGTCTCATACGGCACCCACACGTTCAGCGCCTTGCTGGCGGCGAACATGTTCTTGTTGTCCGCCGTCACGCCGATCACCGTACACGGCAGGTTGCCCACCAGGATCACCTGGCCCAGCGGGTCGATGTTCGGCCCGAACAGCCGCTGGCGGGTGTTGTGGTCGATCACCACCACCTGGGCCTGGCGTCGCGCATCGCTTTCACTGAAGGCAATGCCGGCTTCCAGCTTGAGGCCCTTGACCTTGAAGTAGCGATCACTGACGCCGTTGACCTGGGCATCCACATCGATGTTGCCAAAGCGCAGCAACAGGTTGCGGCCCACCACCGGCGTGGCGCTGTCGACGTAATACAGCTGGTTCAGCGCGTCCACATCCGAGGGCATCAGCGTCTGGATCGCCGAGGCGCGACTGTCACCAAAGCTGGTGCCGGAAAAGATATCGATGGTGTTGCTGCCGATCGCCTGGATGTCCTTGAGCACATAGCGCTTGGCGCCTTCGCCGATGGCCGAGATCGACACCACCGAGGTGATCCCGATCACAATGCCGAGCATGGTCAGCAAGGTGCGCATGCGGTGCGAAATCAGCGCCACCCAGGCCATGTTGAAGGCTTCCTTGAATAGCCCCAGGCTCGCCACCAGGCGCCGCGCACCGCTGCGCCTGGGCTCGATCGGCGCTTCGCTGGGCAGCTCCAGGTCAACGCTGTCATTGACCTTGTCGCTGACGATCTCACCGTCACACACCTCGACAATGCGCTGGGCATTCGCGGCGACCTTGGGGTCGTGGGTGACGATGATCACCGTGTGCCCGGCCGCGTGCAGCTCTGCGAGGATACGCATCACTTCCTTGCCGCTGTGGGTGTCGAGGGCGCCGGTGGGTTCGTCGGCGAGGATCACTTCGCCGCCGTTCATCAGGGCCCGCGCGATACTCACGCGCTGTTGTTGCCCGCCGGACAGCTGGCTGGGCCGGTGGGAGATATGCCCGGACAAGCCCAGGCGAGCGAGCAAATCCCGCGCGCGGCTGTGGCGCTGGCCTTCAGGAGTACCGGCATAAATCGCTGGCATTTCCACGTTGTGCAAGGCGCTCAGGTGAGCAAGCAAATGGTAGCGCTGGAAGATAAAGCCGAAGTAATCACGGCGCAGCTCAGCCAGTTGCTCATCGCCCAGGGAGCGGGTTTCGATGCCATTGATCTTGTAGCTGCCGGCGGTGGCGTAATCCAGGCCGCCAAGGATATTCATCAGGGTCGATTTGCCCGAGCCCGAGGCGCCGATGATCGCCAGCATTTCCCCGGCATGAATCGTCAGGTCGATGCCTTTGAGCGCGATGAATTCACGCTCGCCGGCCATGAAACTACGGGTAATGCCCTTGAGTTCCAACAGAGGCTGAGTCATGGATCAGCTCCCTGCCACGGCGGGTGTGGCGTCGCCGATCACCACCTTGTCGCCCTCGGCCAGGCCATCCAGAATCTGCACTTTGACGTTGTTATTGATGCCGGTCCTGACGTTGCGCTCTACCGCTTTGCCCTTGGCATCCAGCACCCGCACCGGGTAACTGCCGTCGGCATTGCGTGCTCCCAGCGCCGCCACCGGCACCATCAACGCGGCCTCGGCGGTGTCGAGCACAATGCGCACCTGTGCGGTCATGGCGATGCGCAGGCGATGGTCAGGGTTGGGCACGTCGAACAGCGCGTTATAAAACACCGCGGTATTCTGCTTGGGGGTGCCGGCGGTCTGGGTTTCGAGGAAGTTCTGCGGGGCTGGTTCAGTACCGCGCAGTTTGGCGTAATAGCGTTTGTCCGCCTCGCCGAGGATGGTGAAGTACACCTGCTGGCCGGGGCTGATATGAATCACATCCGCTTCCGAGACCTGGGCCTTGACGGTCATGGTGTCCAAGTCCGCCAGCTTGAGCAGTACCGGTGCGAGCTGGCTGGCGATCACGGTCTGGCCTTCCTGGGTGACGATGCCCACTACGTCGCCGTCGATGGGCGCGTTGATGCGGGTGTAGGCCAGGTTGACCTTGGCGGTGTCGATCTGGATGTGTGCGCTTTTGATCTGTGCGTCCAGGGACAGCAGGTTGGCCTGCTGTACCTGGAAGCTTGATTCGGCGTCTTCGAAATCCTGGCGTGACACCGATTCGTCGGCCTGCAGACCCTTGTAGCGTTCATAGACAGACTTGGCCTGCTTGAGCTGCGCGGCGGTTGCGCGGCGTTGGGCCTGGAGGTTTTCTTCGTCGACCTGGGCTTTGCGCAGGGTGTTCTGCAGGATCAGCGGGTCGATTTCGGCTAGCCACTGGCCCTTTTTTACCTTGTCGCCGACTTTGACTTTCAGCGATTTGAGCTGGCCGGAGACTTGGGCGCCGACGTCGACCTGCTTGATGCCTTCGAGCAGGCCGGTGGCCAATACTGCGTTTTCGATATCGCCGCGTTCGGTGGTGGCGGTGAGGTATTGGGGGGCGTCGGCGGGGGCCTTTACCGTGTAGATGATCAGGCCGATGGCGACGGCCAATGCTGCCAGGAGGCCGATTTTGCGGAATTTAGACGTTTGCATGGTTGGCTTCTTGATTGAGTACAGATCCGTTGGCCGGGTAGACGCGGCATCGGGTTGCAAAAGCAGAGTGAGGTTTCATTGACTTGCACAGCTTAAAAATGTGGGAGGGGGCTTGCTCCCGATGGCGGTCTGTCGGTGTACATATCCGTTTCTTTGGTAACGGCCGCTTATGGTTCCGCTCTTACAGCGGCTCACTTTTGAAAAGCGCAAAAGTAAGCAAAACGCTCTTGCCCCACCACTCGGCACCTCGCTCAGGCTCGGTGTGCCCGTAATCCAACAGGGATTTGGGGGGCCGCCGCCACGCGCCATCCATGGCGCGGGGCGGCTAAACCGGCATCCCTGCCGGTTTACCCCCCAAATCCCTGTCGAATTCCGGCCAGCGTGGTTTAACGGGGCGCCTAAGATCAAAAACAGATCAAGATCAAGATCAAGGGCGGCTCGCTTCGCATCGTGGTTACCGGGGGCAAGCGCCCTCCCACATTTCTTGCGGTACTCGGCCTCACAAACCGGTCGGCTATAAGGCCGCCGCGCTGTGCTTTTGATCTGGCATCGCCCCGTTAAACCACGCTGGCCGAACGCGGACTTTGGAGCGTGGGTAACCCGGCAGGACGCCGGGTTAGCCGCGCTGGGCCATGGATGGCCCATCGCGGCGGCCCACGCTCCAAAGTTCGCGTTCGGGCACACCGAGCCTAGGCGAGGTGCCGAGTGGTGGGGCGAAGGCCTTTTGATTACTTTTGGGCCTTTCCAAAAGTGACCCGCTGTAAGAGCGGAACCATAAATGGCCGTTACCAAAGGAACGGATATGTACACCGACAGACCGCCATCGGGAACAAGCCCCCTCCCACATTTGGATCGATGTGCAGCCTTCAAGACACCACCTCCCCAACCCCAACCCCTTCCACCCACCACTTGGCCAAACCCGAAACATTCGGCACCTTGAGCAAGGTGAAGTGATTACCCCCGCCATACCAAACCTCCAACCCACTCCCCTGCCCCCGCCACCCCTCAACCATCAACCCCTGCTCACGCTGGTTCCCCGCCGCATCCAAGGCCGGATCCTGCGCCAGCACCAGGCGCACCACCCCGTCATACCGCGCCTGCGGCCGATAAACCGTGCGCAACGCCGCCGCATAAGTACGCGCAGGCCCATCCATTGCATCCACGGCAGCACGCGCCGGCAGTAAGCCAACGCCGATCATCCCCATATGCAGCCACTGTCGCTGCGCCACCTCATCGCGCCCGGCGAAGTCCACCGGATCAATCCCCAGCGACTTCCCGGCCGCCAACTGCATCGCCTCGATCAACCGCAACAGCGCCGCCGTCGAGGTATAGGGCTTGCCATCACGCCCCGGCGCCTCACTGTCGATCACTGTCAAAGAGCCCACCTCGCGCCCCATCGCCTGCAAGCGCAGGGCCATTTCCAGCGCGACCCAGCCGCCAAACGAATGCCCGACCAGATGCACCGGCCCGTCCGGGCACTCCTGCTCCAACGCCGTGAGATAACACCGCGCCGCCGCTTCCACCTGGCTATGGGGCACCGCCTCGCCATCCAACCCGCGGGGCTGCAGGCCATACAGCGGCCAATCACGTCCCAGGGCGTCGCTCAAGCCCACGAAACCGGTCACGCTGTCACCTGCTCCAGGCACGCAGAACACCGGGGCATAGCCGGCGCGCCCAGTCTGGATGCGCAACAACGGCTGATGGGCCGCGCAACTCACCGGCGTACTCGTCGCCAGCGCCTCGGTCATCGCCCGGCCCAGGCCCTGGATATGCGGCGCCTGCATCATGCTCTGGTGATCCCCAGGCACGTGCACCTGGCGCAGTTGCCCGGGCGCCAAAGCCGTGTCCCAGCCCAACGCCATACTGCGTTGCGACAGTTCGGTGGGGCGCTGCTCGGCGCTGAACAAGTGCACCGGAATCGGCAGCGGGAACAGGCTGTAGTGGGCCAGGGCGTGCCCGTGCCCGACTTCGCGCTGAAGAAAACTCAACAGGTCCGCGTCCGACGCCGCCGCCATTTGCGCGTATAGCAAACCTTGATCGCGACAGCGTTGCAGCAGATCCGCAAAGTCCAGCTGTCCAATCCGCGCCTCCAGTTGTTCAAGGCTTGCCAGCTCATTTACACCTCCCTGTGCTTTCCAATAAGCCGTGCATTGCAGCAACAAATGCCGCTTGAATGCATCCGGCCCGCTCCAGCGCGCTTTGCCCTGGTCAGTCAGGCGCGGCACATAGCTGTCGATCAAACCGAGGAAGGCCACGCTTTCATCCAGCCCCAGCAGTTGCATGGCGATTTCATAGGCCAGCACCCCACCAAAAGACCAGCCCGCTACCCGATAGGGACCGTGGGGCTGAATCTCGCGGATCAGCCCGACCATGCGCGCCGCCAGGCCTTCCATGCTGTTCAGGTGGGCCTCGCCGAGCGCCAGCCCCGGCAGGCCGTAGATCGGATAATCACCCGGCAGATGCTGGCCCAGCGCCGGGAAATACACGTCCATGCCGCTGAACTCATGCACCAGAAACAGCGGTGCCTGCGCCCCGCTGCTGCGCACGGTAATCACGCGGGTGTCGGGCAGTACATCATCCCCGCGCTGACGCAGCATCGCCGCGACGCCGGCCACGCTGGCATGTTGGAACAGCTCGGCCAACGACACCGGCAAACCGGCCTCGTCCAGCAGGTTGACCAGGCGAATCGCCAACAGCGAATGCCCGCCCAGTTCAAAGAAGCTGTCATGCCGCCCCACTTGTTCGAGTTTCAACACCTCGGCCCAGCGTTGCGCCAACGTCTGCTCCAGGGCGTCGGCCGGCGTTTCGAACGTGCGGCTGGTCGAGGCGTCCCAGGCAGGCACCGGCAAGGCGTTACGGTCGATCTTGCCGTTGGCGGTCAACGGCAATTGCTCCAGCGCGACGTAGGCGGACGGCACCATGTACTCGGGCAAGTGCGCGTGCAGGTAAGCCCGCACCGACTCGACAGCAACGGGTTCGCCCGCCCAGGTGAAATAGGCCACCAGGCGTTTGTCCCCCGGAACTTCTTCACGGGCCAGCACCACGGCATCCTGGATGCCTGCGAACGTCGCCAGTCGCGCCTGGATTTCACCCAGCTCAACACGAAAACCTCGGATCTTCACCTGGTCGTCATTACGCCCGATGCACTCCAGCAGGCCGTCGGCCGTCCAGCGCCCGAGATCGCCCGTGCGGTAAAGCAAGGCGCCTGGGTTGAACGGGTCCTGCACAAACTTTTCAGCCGTCAGCTCGGGGCGATTCAAATAGCCCAAGGCGACGCCATCGCCGCCAATGCAGATTTCACCGATGATACCCAGCGGTACTGGCTGCTGCTGCGCATCGAGCACATACACTTGGGTGTTGGAGATCGGCCGCCCCACCGGCACGCTGTCGGCATCATCGGCAATCGTGTGCACTTCGCAGGTGGTGGCGTAAGTGGTGGTTTCGGTCGGACCATAGCAATGCACCAGGCGCAACGCGGGTGCCTGCGCCAACAGCGTGCGGAACGCCGCCGGATCGGCCCGCTCCCCCCCGCATAAAAGGATGCGCAAGCCAGCCAGGGCCTGGGGAATCAATTGCACGTATTGGTTGAACAGCGCGGTGGTGACAAACAGCACCGTCACGCCCTGCAACGCCTGGGCGAAAGCGCTCGGATCGAGCAAGGTGGCGTGGTCAATCACCTGCACCTGGCCGCCATTGAGCAGTGGCCCCCACACGTCCATGGTGCTTGCATCGAACGCTGGGTTCGACGCAAAGGCCACACGGTCGGCGGCATTGAAATCGGCATAGCCGTTGTTGAGCACCAGGCGCGTAATGCCGCGATGGGGCACCAGCACGCCCTTGGGCTGGCCGGTGGAGCCGGAGGTGTACATGATGTACGCCACGCTGTCCGAGGGTTGCGACAGGTCCGGGTTGTGGCTCGGTTGCGGGGCGAGGCCAAGCGTGTCCAGGTCCAGGCGACGCACCCCGCTCTCTATGACGCAATCGCTGCGGGTCAGCAACCAGGCCGCGCCACAGTCTTGCAGCATGAACCCCTGGCGTTCAGCCGGTGCATTCACGTCCAACGGCACATACGCGGCGGCGCATTTGAGGATGGCCAATTGGCTGACCAGTAACTCCAGCGAACGCGGCAGCAGGATCGCCAGGTGATCGCCAGGACGCACACCCAGGCCGAGCAGGTGATGGGCCAAGCGGTTGGCGCGGGTATTGAGTTCGCCGTAGCTCACCCGCCGCTCGTTGTGCACCAGCGCCACCGCGTCGGGACGCGCCATGGCCTGGGCTTCGAACAGGCGCTGCACCGTGTGCTCACGCGCGAATGTACGGGCAGTGGCGTTGAAGTGCTCAAGCACCCGTTGGCGTTCGGCCTGCGACAGAATCGGCAAGCGGTTGATGGCGATATCGCGATGACCTTCCAGGGCCTGCACCACCTGCGCCAGCGCGATTTCCAGGTAGTCGCACAAGCGCCGGGCGCCCTGCCCCATGACGGTCAGGCTGAACCCTTCACCGAGGTCATCCACGCTGACCGCCACGCCGTAGTGCGTGTGCTCCTCGGCCTTGAACAACTCGATCCCCTGCCACGCCTCGGCCACGCCACCGGCCTGGGGTGCGCTGTGACGATAGTTGAACAATACGCTGAACAACGGCGTCGCCACCGGCACACCACTGCAACGCTGGGCCAACGCCAGGGGCGCATGTTCATGACCGAGCAGCTGAGTCAGGCGCCCATGGGCGGTACGCAGTGCCGTCAGCACTGAGTGTTCCCCCAGGTCGACCCGCAGCGGCAAGGTATTGATAAATACGCCCATGGCCCGCTCGGCGCCTTCGCCGCCTTGCAGGCGGCCGAGCATCACCGTACCGAACACCACCTGCTCGCGGGCGCAAACCTTGCCCAGTACGTGAGCCCAGGCCAAATGCATCACGCTGGCCGCACTGACCCCCGCCTGGCGGGCCTGGCTGCGCAGGCGTCGGCTCAGCGACAGGTCGAGACCCACGCGTACGTTTTCCTCGGCCCCCAGATTGGGCACCTCGGTGGGTTCGTCGACCTCACCGAGCATCTCGCGGAAAAACGTCTCGTGATCCTCAGCGCCCAAACGGGTCTGGGCCACGTAGTTGCGATACGGCACGGGCGCGGCCAGGGTGTCCTGAGTGCCCAGCAGAAACGCCTGCAGCTCGTGCTGCAGGATATCCAGGGCAACGTGGTCCATCACCAGGTGATGAAACAGCAACGTCGCGACCACCCGTTGCGATTGCTCGGCGTACACCAACCGCATCAGCGGCGCCTGGCCAAGGTCCAGGCGTGACGGCAGCGGACCGCTCTCAACACTTAGCCGGGCGTGGCGCCACACCACCTGCACCGGTTCTTCCAGGCCCTCCCAATGCAAGGATGAGCGCAGGATGTCATGACGCTGGATCACCGCCTGCAATGCGCTGGCGAAGGCATCCAGGCGTGCGCGACTGTCAAAGGCAAACTGCGCCTGTAACACATAGGCGTCATCACCTTGCGCAGCGCGATGCTGATACAGGATGCCGGCCTGCAACGGCGCCAGCGGGTAGATATCCTGCACATTCGCCGCACCGCCGGGGATGCTGGCGACGATGCGCTCGATAGCTGCTTGATCCAGGCTGACCAGCGCCAGCATGTCTGGCGTGATGCGCGCGCAATCGGCCGCAATGCCATTGGCCGGCACCGCCACTTCACGCCCGCCGCCCAAAGCTGCCGCCAGGGCAGCCAAGGTCGGTTGACCAAACAGCACTTTCACGTCCGCCGACAAGCCCAGGCCGCGCATACGCCCGACCAGGCTGACCGCCAGCAACGAGTGGCCGCCCAGTTCGAAGAAGTTGTCGTGCCGGCCCACGCGTTCCACATTGAGCAACTCGGCCCACAGCGCGGCCAAGGTGATTTCCGTGTCGCCCAGCGGCGCCTCGTACTCGCGCACCACCAACGCCTCCAGGCCCGGTGCCGGCAATGCCTTGCGGTCGAGTTTGCCATTGGGGCTCAGCGGCAGCGCCTCCAGGTGCACGAAGCTGGCCGGCACCATGAACTCCGGCAGGTGCAGCAGCAAATGGGCGCGCAGGCTTTCAATTTCACTCGGCACGCCGGTGTAGTAAGCGATCAGGCGCTGCTCGCGGGCAATCACGGCGGCTTCCTGCACCGCCGGATGCTCGGTCAGGCGTGCCTGGATTTCGCCCAGCTCAATGCGCAGGCCACGGATCTTGACCTGGTCATCATTGCGCCCCAGGTACTCGATGTTGCCATCCGGCAAGTAGCGCCCGACGTCACCGGTGCGGTACATGCGCCCAGGGGCAAACGGGTCATCGAGGAAACGCTCGGCGGTCAGTTCGGCACGGTTGAGGTAACCCCGTGCGACTTGCGCCCCCGCGATAAACAATTCGCCCACCACGCCCAACGGCACAGGCTGCAACTGCCCGTCCAGCACGTACATGCGCGTGTTGGCGATTGGCTTGCCGATGGGGGTGTTGTCGGGCACGTCAAAGCCTGCGCAGTGCCAGGCAGTGACATCCACCGCCGCTTCGGTGGGCCCATAGAGATTATGCAACTGGCTGCCCGGCAACTGTTGTTTGAAGCGGCGTACCAGGCTGCCCGGCAAGGCTTCGCCGCTGCACATCACCCGCACCAGCCCGCCCGCCTGGCTGACGTCACCGTGGGCGAGGAAGACATCGAGCATCGACGGCACGAAGTGCAAGGTCGTGACCCCTTCGGCTGCGATCACCTGGCACAGATACTCAGGGTCTTTATGCCCATCCGGGCGCGCCATCACCAGGCGTGCGCCGGTGAACAGCGGCCAGAAGAATTCCCACACCGACACATCGAAACTGAACGGGGTTTTCTGCAACACCGTATCGCCTCCCGTGAGCCGGTATTCGTCCTGCATCCACAGCAGGCGGTTGACCACCCCGGGGTGTTCGTTGATCACGCCTTTGGGCTGGCCGGTGGAGCCGGAGGTGTAGATCACATAGGCGGCCACCCCGGCCACCGCTGGGTTGGTGATGGGCTGGTGCTGCCAGGTGGGCTGGTCCAGATCGACCACCGGCACCTCGCCCAGCAGCCCGAGGGTGCTGCCCTGGGCCAGCACCACCGCTGGCGCGCTGTCGTGCAGCATGTAGGCGATACGCTCCAGCGGGTACGCCGGGTCCAGCGGCACATAAGCGGCGCCGGCCTTGAGGATCGCGTACAGGCCAATGACCATGTCCAGGCCACGCTCCACACAGATCGCCACCCGCGCCTGCGGCTGCACGCCAAGGGCTTGCAGGTGGTGGGCCAGTTGGTTGGCGCGAGCGTTCAGTTCGGCGTAGGTCAGTTGCTGCTCGCCGGCCTTTACCGCCACGGCCTGCGGCGTGCGCAGTACCTGCGCTTCGAACATCCCGTGCAGGGTCTGGTCGAGCTGGTAGTCCACAGTGGTAGCGTTGAAATCCACCAGCAACTGCTTGCGCTCACGCTCATCCACCAGCGGCACATGCGCAAGCACCGCCTGGTCGTTAGCGACCATGGCCTGCAACACGCGGGTGAAGTAGCCGAGGTAACGCCGTATCGTCGATTCATCGAACAGCGCCACGGCATATTCCAGCGCGCCGAGAATACTGCCCTGCACTTCCCCCAGGTTCAGCGACAGGTCGAACTTGGCGAAATGGCTGTTTTCGACAATGCCTTCCAGGGCCAGGTCGCCCAACGCCAGGGTTGGCGCGCTGCTGTCCTGCCAGCTCAGCAGGGTCTGGAACAGCGGGCTATGGGCCAGGCTGCGCGGCGGCCGGGTGATTTCCACCACCTGTTCGAACGGCAAATCCTGATGGGCCTGGGCCGCCAATGTCAGCGCCTTGACCCGAGCCAGCAGGGCCTCGGTGCTCAACTCGCCCGAGGTGTCGATGCGCAGCGCCAGGGTGTTGACGAACAAACCGATCAGCCCTTCCACCTCGGTGCGCGTGCGGTTGGCTACCGGCGTGCCGATCACCAGCTCCGGCTGTCCGGACATGCGCGCCAGCAACGAAGCCCAGGCGCTCATCAAGGTCATATAGAGGGTGGTGCCATGGCGCTGGCTCAAGGCCTTGAGCCCGGCAGTAAGGCGTTCATCCAGGCGCACTTCGACGCTGCTGCCGGCGTAGTCCTGCTGCGCCGGGCGCGGGCGGTCGGTGGGCAGGGTCAGCAACGCCGGCGCGCCGGCCAGGGTCTGCTGCCAATAGGTGCTTTGGCGGTGCAACACTTCACCGCTCAGCCACAGGCGTTGCCACACGGCAAAGTCGGCGTACTGGATCGGCAAGGGCGGCAGCGGGTCGGATTGGCCGTGGCTGAAGGCTTGGTACAGCGCCATCAGTTCACGGGTCAGCACGCCCATGGACCAGCCATCGGAGACGATATGGTGCAGGGTCAGCAGCAGCACATGGTGATCGTCGGCCATCACCACCAGGCGGCCGCGCAGCAACGGGCCACGCTCCAGGTCGAAGGGCGCCGAGGCTTCGCCGTGGATCAGCGCGTCCAGCGCCTGTTGCGGTTTCGCGTGGCGACGCAAGTCTTGCACCTGCAGCGGTAACACCTCCTCGGCCGGCACGATCAGCACCTGGGCCTGGTCGCCGTGTTGGGCAAAGCGGCTGCGCAGGGTTTCATGCCGCGCCACGATCCGCGCCAGCGCCCGTTGCAGTGCCTGCACATGCAACTGCCCGCGCAAACGCAGGCCGATAGGAATGTTGTAGGCGGTGTTGGCGCCCTCCATCAACGCCAGGAACCACAGGCGCTGCTGGGCAAACGACAGCGGCATCTCTTCATCACGATTGGCCGGCAGGATATCCGGCAAGGTGCTGCGCCCGGCCTGGGCCAGCAGTTCGGCGACCGCTGCCAGTTCGGCGTTGGCGAACAGGTCGCCCAGCGCCAACTCGACCCCCAGCCGCTGGCGGACCTGGGAGACCATGCGCATCGCCAGCAGCGAGTGCCCGCCCAACTCAAAGAAATGGTCACGCCGCCCGACCCGTTCCACTTGCAACACCTCGGCCCAGATCTGCGCCAGCGCGGTTTCGATCTCGCCCTGGGGCGCTGCGTATTCGCGGGTAAACACGGCGGCCATGTCCGGTGCCGGTAGCGCCTTGCGGTCGAGCTTGCCATTGGTGGTCAGCGGCAGCACGTCGAGCTTCATGAAGGCGACCGGGACCATGTAGTCCGGCAACTGCGCCACCAGGTGAGCGCGGATTTCGCCTACCGTCAGCGCGTCAAGTTGCGGGTTTTCGGTGAAGTAGGCCACCAGGCGATCTTCACGCACCAGCACCACCGCTTCCAGGATGCCAGGCAATTGGTTGAGCCGGGTTTCGATTTCGCCCAGTTCGATGCGCACGCCACGGATTTTGACCTGGTCATCGTTGCGCCCCAGGTAGTCGAGCGTGCCATCGGGCAACCAGCGCACCAGGTCGCCGGTGCGGTACATGCGCCCGGGGTTGAATGGGTCGCGCAGGAAGCGCTCGGCGGTCAGTTCCGGGCGGTTCAGGTAACCGCGCGCCACGCCCTTGCCGCCTACGTACAACTCCCCCGCCACCCCCAGTGGCACCGGGCGTTGATGTTCATCGAGCACGTAGACGGTGACATTGGCGATGGGCTTGCCGATATGCAACGGCTGGCCCGCCTCGACCTTGCCCGACGTGGCGACCACCGTGGCTTCGGTGGGGCCATAGTTGTTGATCAATTCAAAGCGCTGCGCCCGGCCGAACTGGCGCAGGCGATCGCCACCGACCAGCAGGGTGCGCAAGGTCGGGTGCTCGATAGTCTGGCTGAACGCGTACTCGGCCACCGGCGTGGGCAGGAAGCTTACGTCCAAAGGCTGTGCGCACCACCAGGCCAGCAGCGCGTCGACATCTTCAGCACCGTCATGGGCCGGCGGCAGGTGCAGGGTGGCGCCCACACACAGCGCCGGCCAGACCTCCCAGGCCATCGCATCAAAGCCGAAACCGGCAACACTGGCGGTATGCCGCCCGGCGCGCAGGTCAAAAGCGCTGCAATGCCAGTCCACCAGGTTGGCGACGGTGTGGTGCTCCACCATCACACCTTTGGGCAAGCCGGTAGAACCCGAGGTGTAGATCACATACGCGAGGTTCGTCGGGCCGACAGCGACCTTGGGGTTGCTCGCCGAGTGATGCTGCCAGGTGAAGCGATCGAGGTTGATCACCGGCACCTCGAGCTCGGGCAAACGAGCCAGCAACGCGTGTTGGGTGAGCACCGCCACCGGGGCGCTGTCGCTGAGCAAATAGCTCAAACGCTCGGCCGGGTGGGACGGGTCTACCGGCACATAACCGGCACCCGCCTTGAGGATCGCCAGCAGCCCGGCCAAGGTGTCGAGCCCGCGCCGCGCCACAATGGCCACGCGATCATCGGGCCGAACCCCCAGCGCCAGCAGATGATGGGCCAGCAGGTTGGCTTGCTGGTTGAGTTCGGCGTAGGTCAGTTGCCGCCCTTCGTGCACGGCGGCGATGGCGTCCGGCGTGAGCGCAGCCTGGGCTTCGATACGCCCGTGCAAGGTGGTGCCTTGTGGGAACACGGCCTGGGTGGCGTTGAACTGTTGCAACAGCAGGCGCTGTTCGGCGGCGGGCACTACCGAAAGTTGGTCAAGCGCAGTGTGCGGCGCCTGCTCCAGCGCGGTAACCAGGTTTTCCAGCGCGGTGTGCAAGTAGGCGCAGACGCGGTGGGGGTCGACCTGGGTGCTGGCCAGCAAACTGAGGCCGAAGCCTTCGCCCAGGTCGTCCACACTCAGGGTCAACGGGTAGTTGGTGCGTTCCTCGGCGCGCAGTGCGGTAATGCCATGCCAGGCCGACACTGCCTCGGCACTGGCAGCGGGAGCGCTGTGGCGGTAATTGAGCAGCGCACTGAACAGCGGCGTCGGGGCGATCACGCCGCTGCAACGCTGGGCCAATGCCAGGGCCGCGTGCTCATGGCGCAGCAGCGTGGTCAAGCGTGCGTGGGTGGCCTTGACCCCGCTGCGTACATCCTGGGCGTCGATATCCACACGAAACGGCAAGGTGTTGATGAATATCCCCAAGGCGCGGTCAGTCGCATGGCTGCCTTGCATACGCCCCATCAACACGGTGCCGAACACCACCTGCGCCTTGCCGGCCAACACCGCCAGTACCTGGGCCCAGCCCAGATGGAACAGGCTGGCGGCGCTCGCCCCCAGTTGCCGGGCCTGCACGCGTATACGCTGCGCCAGCTGCGGCGCCAATGGCAGGCTGACCTCAGCAATGGCGCGAGCATCGCCCTGCACATCCTGCAGCCCGAACGGCAAGGTCGGCTCGACGATATCGCCGAGCATCTGCCGGAAGAAACTTTCATGCTCCTGCTCGCTGATGCCCAGCCGCGCCTGTGCCACGTAGTTGCGAAACGGTACGGCCTGGCCGAGAGCCGCGCCTTGCCCCAACAGACACGCCTGCATTTCATGGCATACCACTTCCAGGGCGCTGTGATCCATCGCCATATGGTGGAACAGCAAGGTAGCGACGATGCGCTGGTGGGTCGGGTCTTCAGCATGTACCAGACGCAACAACGGTGCCTGGGTCACGTCGAGGCGATAATGACGGGCATCGAACAAGTCATGCAGCTGTGCGGCGATATCGCCGTCGGCCGGGTCGAGCATCAAGGCTTGCACCGGTAGGCGCGCCTGGCGCCACACCACTTGCGAAGATTGCGCCAGGCCATCCCAGACCACCCCGGTACGTAAAATGTCGTGGCGGTCCATCACGCTTTGCAGCGCCTGGGCAAACGCCTCGAAGCGCTCCAGGCTGTCAAACGCGAACTGCGACTGCATCACGTAGGGGTCGCCCTGCTCGGCGCTGACATGGTGAAACAGAATGCCTTCCTGCAATGGCGCCAACGGATAGATGTCCTGGATATTGGCGACACCGCCCTGCACGGTGGCGATGATGCGCTCGATCTCGTCCTGGCTCAGGGTCGAGAGGGTCAGCATGTCGGGGGTGATGCGCTCGGCGTTGGCGGGAATGCCATTGGCCGGCACGACCACTTCGCCAACCTTGGCAGCCGAGTACTCACCGGCTTTGATCAGCTCGATCAGCGCCGGTTTGTGCTCGCGCAAGGCGGCCAATATTGCCGGGTCGCTCAAGGCTTGCCGGTTGCCGTTCACCGACAACTGTTCGCCCTTGAGCGCCAGTTGCACGTCCTTGGTTTTCAGGGTTGCCAGCAGCTCGAGGATGTTCACAGGACGATCTCCATTCGTTCGGTCATTGCGGCGTAGCCGGCCAGGGTCGGTTGTTCGAACAACGCTCGCACATCGGCTTCCATGCCTTCCTGGCGCAGGCGCCCGATCAAGCTCACAGCGAGCAGCGAGTGCCCGCCCAGTTCAAAGAAATTGTCATGCCGGCCTACCCGATCCACCTTGAGCAGCTCGGACCACAACCGGGCCAGCAGGATTTCGGTATCGCCTTGGGGTGCTTCGTACTCACGCACCGTCAGTGCGTCCATACCCGGTGCGGGTAACGCTTTGCGGTCGAGCTTGCCGTTGGGGCTCAGGGGCATGACGGGCAGGTGCACGAACAGCGCGGGCACCATAAAGTCCGGCAGGTGCTGCAACAGTTGGGCGCGCAGGCCGTCGATGTCGCTTGGCAGGCCAGTGTAATAGGCGACCAGGCGCTCATCGCGAACCACCACCACCGCGTCGTTGACCGCCGGATGCTCGATCAGCCGCGCCTGGATTTCCCCCAGCTCGATGCGCAGGCCACGGATTTTCACCTGGTCATCGTTGCGCCCCAGGTATTCGATATTGCCGTCCGGCAAGTAGCGGCCCACGTCACCGGTGCGGTACATCCGGCCAGGCGCAAAAGGGTCATCGAGGAAGCGCTCGGCGGTCAGCTGCGCACGGTTCAGATAACCCCGCGCCACTTGCACGCCAGCGATGAACAGCTCACCGACCACGCCCAGGGGCACCGGCTGCAACTGCCCGTCCAGCACGTACATGCGCGTGTTGGCAATCGGCTTGCCGATGGGGGTGTTGTCCGGCACGTCCGGGCGGGCGCAATTCCAGGCCGTCACGTCCACCGCCGCTTCCGTGGGGCCATACAGGTTGTACAAACCAATGCCCGGCAACTGCTGCTTGAACCGACGCACCAGGCTGCCCGGCAGCGCCTCGCCGCTGCACATCACGCGCACCAACCCGGCCGCCTGGCTCACATCGCCATGGGCCAGGAACACGTCAAGCATCGACGGCACAAAGTGCAGGGTGGTGATATTTTCTGCCTCGATTACTTGGCACAGGTACGCAGGGTCTTTGTGCCCACCCGGGCGCGCCATCACCAGGCGTGCGCCGGTAAACAGCGGCCAGAAGAACTCCCACACCGACACGTCGAAGCTGAACGGGGTTTTCTGCAAGACCGTGTCGTGGGCCTTGAGGCCATAGGCGTCCTGCATCCACAACAGACGGTTGACCACCCCGGCGTGTTCATTGATCACGCCTTTGGGCTGGCCGGTGGAACCGGAGGTGTAGATCACGTACGCCGTGTGCCGGGCAGTGAGGCCCGCGACCTGCGGGTTGACGCAAG
Organism: Pseudomonas sp. 910_23; assembly: GCF_052850795.1. Taxonomy (NCBI): domain Bacteria; kingdom Pseudomonadati; phylum Pseudomonadota; class Gammaproteobacteria; order Pseudomonadales; family Pseudomonadaceae; genus Pseudomonas; species Pseudomonas sp. 910_23. The sequence goes on from NZ_VXCZ01000028.1 coordinate 27,133, forward strand.
GCTGCTGGTGCCAGGTGCTCTGGTCGAGGTCGATCACGGTCACGTCGCCCAGCAAGGCACGAGTGGCGGATTGGGCCAGCACCACCACCGGCGCGCTGTCTTGCAGCATGTAGGCGATGCGTTCTTGCGGGTAGGCCGGGTCCAGCGGCACATAACCGCCACCGGCCTTGAGGATGGCGAACAGGCCTATCACCATGTCCAGGCCACGCTCCAGGCAAATGCCTACCCGTGAGTCCGGCTGCACGCCCCTTTCACGCAGGTGATGGGCCAGGCGGTTGGCGTGCTCATTGAGCTGTTGGTAACTCAGTTGCTGTTCGCCCGCCTTTACCGCCACGGCGTGCGGCGTGCGCAGAACCTGGGCCTCGAACATCCTGTGCAGGGTCTGGTCGAGGTTGTAGTTGACCTCGGTGGCATTGAATCGCACCAGCAACTGTTGCCGCTCTTCTGGTCCCAGGATCGACAGGCGATTGATCGCCTGCTGGGGTGCCTGCTCAAGGGCCTCGACGAGCGCGGACAAGGCGTTGTGCATATAACCGCAGAGCCGTTGCGCATCCACCTGGGCCAAGGCCGTGAACGCGTAACCATCACCCAAGTCATCCACGTTCAGGGTCAACGGGTAATTGGTGCGCCCGTCATTGACCAGGGTCTGCATACCTTCCCACGCCAAGTGCGCATCCGCCGAACGGGTGGCGGCGCCGCGATGGCGATAGTTGAGCATCGAACTGAACAACGGCGCCGGTGCCGCCACGCCGCTGCAACGTTGGGCCAGGGCCAGCGAGGCGTGCTCATGGCCGAGCAATTGCGTGAGGCGCGCATGGGTGGCCCGCACGGCGGCGCGGGCGCCCTGGTCATTGATGTCCAGGCGCAGCGGCAAGGTATTGATAAACACGCCCAGGGCCCGATCAGCACCCTCGCCACCTTGCAGGCGGCCCACCAGCACGGTACCGAATACCACCGTGTGGCGTGCCGATACCGCGGCCAGCACCTGCGCCCAGGCCAGATGAAACAGGCTGGCGCCGCTGACGCCCAACAGCCGCGCCTGGCTGCGCAGGCGCCGGTTCAGGTGGTTGTCCAGTTGCAGGGTATGTTCTTCAATCGCACTGCCGTCGCCGCGTACATCCTGCCAACCGAATGGCAGCGTCGATTCATCCACATCGCCGAGCATTTGGCGGAAGAAGGCTTCGTGCTCCTGCTCGCTGACACCCAGGCGCGCCTGGGCCACATAGTTGCGATACGGCATCGGCGCGGTGGTTGGCGCGGCGTGGCCGAGCAGGTAACCCTGCATTTCCCGCAGCACCACGTCGAACGCGGTATGGTCCAGGGCGATATGGTGGTAGAGCAACACCGCCACCACGCGTTGGTTGGCCGGGTCCTGGGCATACATCAGGCGGATCAACGGCGCCTGGCTGATATCCAGGCGATGATGCCGCGCATCGAAACGCTCATGCAGGCCGGCAAGCACGTCGCCGTGCAAATGCAGCTCCTGAACGCTCAACGCCGCCTTGCGCCACACCACTTGCAACGGTTGCGCCAGCCCCTCCCACACCACCCCGGTGCGCAGAATGTCATGGCGGTCGATCACCTGTTGCAGCGCCTGCGCGAAGGCTTGCAAACGCTCGACACTGTCAAACGCCAGGTGCGATTGCAGCAGGTACGGGTCGCCCTGCGCGGCCGTGAGGTAGTGGTAGAAAATGCCTTCCTGCAACGGCGCCAGCGGGTAGATGTCCTGCACGTTGGCAGCGCCGCCTGGCACCTGGGCGACTACCTGATCAATCGCGCACTGGTCAAGGGCCACCAGCGCCAACATGTCTGGGGTGATGCGTTGGCACTCGGCACTGATCCGGTTGGCCGGTACTTGCACCTCGCGACCACTGCCAACGGCAGCGGCCAGCGCGGCCAGGGTGGGCTGGCTGAACAGCACGCGCACGTCGGCGCTGAGGCCAACCTGGCGCATACGCTCGATCAGGCTGACGGCCAGCAATGAATGGCCGCCCAGTTCGAAGAAATGGTCATGACGGCCCACCTGCTCCACTTGCAGCACCTCGGCCCAGATACGCGCCAGGGTGGTTTCGACCTCGCCCTGGGGGGCCTGGTACTCGCGGCTGAGCACGGCGGCCTGATCAGGATCGGGCAGTGCCTTGCGGTCCAGCTTGCCGTTGGCGGTCAGGGGCAACACATCGAGGCGCATGTAGGCGACTGGCACCAGCGCATCGGGAAGCTGCGCCTGCAATTGCGCGCGCAAGGTCTCGATGGGGAGTGCACGTTGCTCGGTGAACCAGGCCAGCAGCCGGCCTTCGCGCACCAGCACCACCGCTTCGCGAATGTCGTCCAGCGCCGCCAGGCGGCTTTCGATTTCGCCCAGCTCAACCCGCACGCCACGCAGTTTGACCTGGTCATCGTTGCGGCCCAGATACTCCAGATTGCCGTCGGGCAACCAGCGCACCAGGTCGCCGGTGCGGTACATGCGCCCCGGGCTGAACGGGTTTTGCAGGAAGCGTTCGGCAGTCAAGTCCGGGCGATTCAAGTAACCCCGTGCCACACCGCTGCCGCCCACATACAGCTCACCGGCCACACCGACCGGCACCGGGCGCAACTGCGCATCCAGCACATAGCTGCCGGCATTGGCGATGGGTCGACCAATATGCAACGCCTGCCCGGCCCGCACGCGACCGGAGGTGGCAACCACCGTGGCCTCGGTGGGGCCATAGTTGTTGATCACGGCAAAGCGCCGTTCCTGAGTGAACTGGCGCAGGCGATCGCCGCCAATCAGCAGGACGCGCAAGGTGGGGTGTTGCAGGTGTTGGCTGAACGCGTACTCGGCTACCGGCGTGGGCAAAAAGCTCACGTCCAGCGGCTGCGCCCGCCACCAGGCCAGCAATTCATCGATGTTTTCATTGCCCACTTCGGCGGGCGGCAGGTGCAGGGTCGCACCGACGCACAAGGCCGGCCAGACTTCCCAGGCCATCGCGTCAAAACCAAACCCGGCCACACTGCTGGTGTGACTCGCAGCAGCCAGGCCAAAGGCTTCAGAGTGCCAATGCACCAGGTTCTCCACGTTGTGGTGTTCCACCATCACGCCCTTGGGCTGGCCGGTGGAGCCTGAGGTGTAGATGACATAGGCCAGGTGCGCGGGCGTCAGTGCGGGCAGCTGTGGATTGTTGACAGGCAGGTGCTGCCAGGCGAGGTCATGCAAGTCGACCACCCTGACTGTGCCCAGCAGGTCGCGGGTACTGGCCTCAGCCAGTACCGCCAACGGGGCGCTGTCCTGCAACAAATAAGCGATGCGTTCGGCGGGATACGCCGGGTCAATCGGCACATAGCCGGCGCCGGCCTTGAGAATGCCCAATAGCCCCACCAGCATCTGCGGGCCACGACGGCAGCACAGCGCCACGCGGTCATCCGGTTGCACGCCGAGTGCCAACAGGTGATGGGCCAGTTGGTTGGCACGCTGATTGAGCTGCTGATAGGTCAGCGCCTCGCCGCCCTGCTGCACGGCAATGGCGTGGGGTTGGCGCTCAGCCTGTACCTCAAATGCGCCGTGCACGGTGTGGCCACGAGGGAAATCCTGGGCCGTGGCATTGAATTCGCGCAGCAGGGTTTCACACTCCGCCGCGGGCAGGATCGGCAGGCGATTGAGTGCCGTGTCCGGCGTGCACTCCAAGGCTGTGAGCAACTGCGCCACAGCGTTGTGCATGTAGTCGCACAGGCGTTGCGCACCGATCTGTGGCACCGCCAGCACGCTCAGCCCGAAGCCGTCGCCCAGGTCATCCACGCTCAGGGTCAATGGGTAATTACTGCGCTCCTCACCGCCCAGCAGCTGCACGCCCTCCCAGATGCCGTGGCCGTCGCGGGCCATCTCGGCGGGGTTGCTGTGACGGTAATTGAGCAAGGCACTGAACAATGGCGTGCTGGTCGGCACACCGCTGCAACGCTGAGCCAGGGCCAGCGAGGCATGTTCATGCCCGAGCACGGCGCTCAGGCGTGCATGGGTGGCCTTGACCGCCGCTGACGCCCCGGCGGCAACATCGACCCGCAGCGGCAAGGTGTTGATAAACATCCCCAGCGCGCGGTCTGCACCTTCACCGGCTTGCATACGGCCCATCAGCACCGTGCCGAACACCACGTCATCGCGGCCCGACACCAGCCCCACGACCTGGGCCCAGGCCAGGTGCATCAGGCTCGCGGCGCTCACACCCAACTGTCGCGCCTGCTGGCGGACCCGCTGCGCCAGCGCGGCGTCCAATGGCAGCCCGGCCTCCTCGATGGCACGGCCATCGCCCTGCACATCCTGCAAACCAAACGGCAAGGTTGGTTCATCCACATCGGCGAGCATGTCGCGAAAGAACTGCTCATGCTCGGCCACACTGACGCCCAGACGCGCCTGGGCCACATAGTTGCGAAATGGCGCGGCAGCGGGCAAGTCCTGGGCCTGGTTGAACATAAAGGCGCGCATTTCCTGGCCGACCACCTCCATGGCTGTGTGATCCAGCGCCAGGTGGTGAAACAACAGGATCGCCGCAACACGGCTGTGCGTCGGGTCATGGGCATAGACCATGCGCAGCAACGGCGCCTGGGTGATGTCCAGCCGATAGTGCCGGGCATCGAAGCGAGCGTGCAGTTGTTCGATGATGCCGCCGTCGGCCGGGTCCAGATGAACCTCCTGCACCCCCAGTTGCGCCTGGCGCCACACCACTTGCACCGGGCTGTCCAGGCCCTCCCAGACCACACCCGTGCGCAGGATATCGTGGCGGGCAACCACCTGTTGCAGCGCCGCCATGAACCCGTGCAAGCGGTCGAGATTGTCGAACGCCATGCGCGATTGCAGCAGGTACGGGTCGCCGTGTTCGGCGCTGAGGTGGTGGTAGAGAATGCCCTCCTGCAACGGCGCCAGCGGGTAGATGTCCTGCACATTCGCCGCGCCACCCGGCACGCTGGCGACGATACGCTCGATGGCATCCGGAGTGAGCTGCACCAGGCTCAGCATCGACGGTGTGATCTGTGTGCAACCGGCCGGGATGCCATTGGCCGGCACCACGATTTCGCGACCACTGCCCACCGCCGCCGCCAACGCTGCCAGGCTCGGCTGGTTGAACAACACGCGCACATCGGCACTGAGGCCCACTTGGCGCATACGTTCGATCAAGCTCACCGCCAGCAGCGAATGCCCGCCCAACTCGAAGAAATGATCGTGACGCCCGACGCGTTCGAGCTTGAGCACGTCTTGCCAGATCTGCGCCAGTAGGGTTTCCACCTCGCCTTGCGGGGCTTCGTAGCCACGACTGAGCAAGGCCGACGGGTCCGGTGCCGGCAAGGCTTTGCGGTCGAGCTTGCCATTGTTGGTCAGGGGCAGACTGGCCAGCGGCATATAGGCCGACGGTAGCATATAGTCCGGCAACTGCCCTTGCAGGTGGGCGTGGACCAGCTCAATGCCCAGGTCTGCCTTGGCCCAGGTGAAGTAGGCGACCAGGCGTTTTTCACCTGGCATATCTTCCCTGGCCAACACGGCGACGTCCTGGATGCCCGGGCAACTGGCCAGGCGCGCCTCGATCTCACCCAGCTCGATACGAAAGCCACGGATTTTCACCTGGTCGTCGTTGCGACCCAGGCATTCGAGCAAGCCGTCTTGCGTCCAGCGCCCGAGGTCGCCGGTGCGGTACAGCAAGGCGCCCGGGTTGAAGGGGTCCTGCACAAACTTTTCAGCCGTCAGCTCGGGGCGATTCAAATAGCCCAGGGCGACGCCATCGCCGCCGATGCAGATTTCACCGGTGATGCCCAGCGGCACCGGTTGCATCTGTGCATCGAGCACATAGATCTGTGTATTGGAAATGGGCCGCCCCACCGGCACGCTGTCGGTATCCGTACCGACCTCGCGCACTTCGTGGGTGGTGGCGTAGGTGGTGGTTTCGGTCGGCCCGTAGCAATGCACCAGGCGCAGCGTCGGTGCACGCGCCAACAGGCTGCGAAATGCCGCCGGGTCAGCACGCTCACCGCCGCACAGCAGGATGCGCAAACCGGCCAACGCCTCGGGGATCAATTGCACGTACTGGTTGAACAGTGCGGTGGTCACGAACAACACCGTCGCGCCCTTAAGCTCGGCGCCGAACGCCAACGGGTCGAGCAAGGTGGCATGGTCGATCACCTGCACTTGCCCGCCGTTGAGCAATGCGCCCCACACATCCATGGTGCTCGCATCGAACGCCGGGTTGGAGGCGAAGGCCACGCGGTCGCTGGCATTGAAGTCGGCATAGCCATTATTGATGACCAGGCGCGTGATGCCGCGATGGGGCACCAGCACGCCCTTGGGCGTGCCCGTGGAGCCGGAGGTGTACATGATGTACGCCACGTCCTGCGCAGACCGGGCCAGCCCCGGGTTGTCCGCCGGCAGGTCGGCCAGGTCCAGTTCGGCAAGGTTGTCCAGCACCTGGCGGGCGCCGCTGTCCTGCACCATGAAGGTTCGACGTTCGAGCGGCGCGTTGACATCCAGCGGTACGTACACCGCCGCACACTTGAGCACCGCCAACTGGCTGACGACCAGGTCGATGGAGCGCGGCAGCGCCAGGGCCACCGCTTCACCTGGCCGCACGCCACGGCCAATCAAATGATGGGCCAGGCGATTGGCGCGGCGATTGAGGTCACGGTAGCTCAGCGACAGCGGGCCATGCACCACCGCCACGGCTTCAGGCCGGGCCAGTGCCTGGGCTTCGAACAGTTGAGCTACGGTGAGCTGCGACGGGTATTCCCGGGCGCTGGCATTGAAGTCTTCAAGCAGTAAGCGCCGCTCGGCGGGCGGCACAATCGACACCTTGTGCATGGCGGTGGTGGGCGCGTGTTGCAGCGCGCTCACCACATGGCGCAACGCGGTGAGCATGTACTCACCCACGCGTTGCACATCCAGATGGGCGACACCCTGCACCGTCAGGGCAAACCCCGTGCCCAGGTCATCGACGTTGAGTACCAGCGGGTAGTTGCTGCGCTCTTCGGAGCTGAGGATCTGGATACCGAACGCGGCAAAGGGGTTGTCCCCCGGCGCGTCATCGGGTGCGCTGTGCCGGTAGTTGAGCAAGGTGCTGAACAACGGCAACGAACCCGGCACGCCGCTGCAGCGCTGGGCCAGGGACAGCGCGGCGTGTTCATGTGCGAGCAACTGCGCCAGGCGCGCATGGGTGGCGCGCACGCCGGCTTGCACGCCGACGCTGCCAAGGCTGACCCGCAGCGGCAAGGTATTGATGAACATCCCCAGCGCGCGGTCGGCGCCCTCGCCGCCCTGCATACGCCCCAGCAAGACCGTCCCGAACACCACGTCCTGCTGGCCCGACACCTGGCCCAGCACCTGGGCCCATGCCAGATGCACCAGGCTCGCCGTGCTGACGCCCAGTTGCCGCGCCTGTTCGCGCAGGGCCAGGCTGAGGGCCGGTTCCAGCGGCAGATGGGCCTCATGGATGCCGCTGCCGTCGCCGTTCACATCCTGCAAGCCGAAGGCCAGGGTGGGCTCGTCGATATCGCCGAGCATCTGGCTGAAGAAGGCCTCGTGCTGCGCCTGGGTCAGGCCCAGCCGCGCCTGAGCCACGTAGTTGCGGTACTGCACCGCGTCAGGCAGTTGCGCGCGGTTGCCGTGCAGGCTGGCGCTCATTTCTTCGACCAGCACTTGCAGCGCCGTGTGGTCGAGCAGGATATGGTGCAGCAGCAGGATGCCGACCAAGCCGTCCGCCTCTTCAGCGTAGGCCAGGCGCATCAGCGAAGCGCGAGACAGGTCCAGGCGGTAGTGGCGAGGGTCGAAACGCTGTTGCAACTGCGCCAAGGCATCGGTGCCCTGGGTGTCCAAGCGCTCAACGGCCAGCGGCGCCTGGCGCAACACCACTTGCACCGGTTCCTCCAGGCCCTCCCAGAGAATCGCAGTGCGCAGGATATCGTTGCGTTCGATGACGCTGTGCAGCGCCTGAATAAAGCCATCCACCGCGCCCTGGTCGTTAAAGCGCAACTGCACCTGCAACACGTAGGGGTCGCCCTCGCTGGTTGCCAGGTGGTGGTAGAGAATACCGGCCTGCAACGGCGCGAGAGCGTAGATATCCTGCACGTTGGCCACGCCACCGGGCACGGCCTGGAGGATGTGATCGATGGCGGCCTGATCCAGCTCGACCAAGGGCAACATGTCCGGCGTGATGTGCTCACTGTGTTCCTGAATCAGATTGGCCGGGACCTGCACCTCATGGTGCCCGCCCACCGCCGCTGCGAGGGCTGCCAGGGTCGGCTGGCCGAACAGCACGCGTACATCGGCACTCAGCTCTACCTGGCGCATGCGTTCGATCAGCTTGACCGCCAGCAGCGAATGCCCGCCCAACTCGAAGAAGTTGTCGTCACGCCCCACCCGGTCGAGCTTGAGCAGGTCCTGCCAGATCATCGCAATGGCGTTTTCCACCGCACCTTGGGGCGCGGCATAACTGCGCCGGGCCAAAGCGTCGGCATCGGGTGCGGGCAGGGCTTTGCGATCGAGCTTGCCGTTGGTGGTCAGGGGGAACGCCTCCAGGCGCACGAAGGCGCTGGGCACCATGTGTTCGGCCAGGCTCTGCAGCAAGTGATCGCGCAAGGCGGCGACGCTGGGCTCACCCTCGGTGATCACGTAGGCCACCAGACGCTTGTCACCCGGCTCATCCTCACGGGCGATCACCACCGCATCGCGCACGCCGTGGGCGGTGGCCAGGTGCGCCTGGATTTCGCCCAGCTCGATACGGAAACCGCGAATCTTGACCTGGTCATCGTTACGCCCCAGGTACTCGACACTGCCGTCGGCCAGCAGGCGGCCGAGGTCACCGGTCTTGTACATGCGCAGGCCGGTGGCCGGGTCCGCGAGGAAGCGTTCGGCGTTGAGTGCCTCGCGGTTCAGGTAACCGCGCGCCACCCCGGCGCCGCCCACGTACAGCTCGCCCACCACACCGTATGGCAACGGCTCGTGTTGTTCATCCAACACATACAGCTGCAAGTCGGGGATGCGTACGCCAATCGGGCTGACGCCCACCAGTTGGGTATCCGCCGCCTCCAGCGCACGATAGGTCACGTGCACGGTGGTTTCGGTAATACCGTACATGTTTACCAACTGCGTACCGGCATTCACCGCTCGCGCGTACCATGGCTTGAGCATGGCCGGTTCAAGGGCCTCACCACCAAAGATCACCTGCCGCAACGAATGCGCCTGGGTGCTGTGGCCCTGGGCCGCGATCAACTGGCGGAACGCGCTCGGCGTCTGGTTGAGGATGCTCACTTCGGCTTCGCAGAGCAGCGTGTAGCACTCATCCGGCGAGCGGCTGACCAGTTGCGGCACGATCAGCAACTGGCCGCCGTGCATCAGCGCGCCCCAGATTTCCCACACAGAAAAATCGAATGCGAAGGAGTGGAACAGTGCCCATACATCGTGCGGGTTGAACCCGAACCAGTGTTGAGTGGCACTGAACAGGCGGGCCACCTGACGATGCTCGATCATCACCCCCTTGGGTTGGCCGGTGGAGCCGGAGGTGTAAATTACATAGGCCAGATTGGCCGGGCTCAGGTGCAGCCGTGGATCGGTGATGGGCAACTGGCCCAGGCTGTCGAGGTCAAGCTGCGCCAGTTCGCCTACCCGGTGACGAGTGCCGGCCTGTACCAGCACAACCACCGGTTGACTGTCGGCCAGGGTGTAGGCAATGCGTTCCTGCGGGTAAGCCGGGTCTATCGGCACGTAGCCGGCACCGGCCTTGAGGATACCGAGCAGGCCGATGATCATCTGCGGGCCGCGCTCCACGCAGATCGCCACGCGGCTGTCAGGCTCCACGCCCTGGGCTAGCAGTGCATGGGCGACCTGGTTGGCGCGTTCGTTGAGTTGACGATAGGTGAGGCGCTGCTGCTCAAAGCGCACGGCAATGGCTTCAGGCTGGGCGGCGGCGTGGGTTTCGACTTGCTGGTGGATCAACGCGGTATCGGCGTAGTGCGTGGGGCTGTGGTTCAAGGTATGCAGCAGGGCGTGGCGTTCAGCGTCGGGCAGGATGTTCAGGCCGCAGAGCGGCTTGTCCGGTCGCTGCTCAAGGGCGTCGGCCAGGCTTTGCAGCGCGGTGTGCAGATAGCCGGCAACCCGCAGTGCACCGATGGCCGCATCCACCATCACCGTCAGCGCGAAGTCTTGCCCCAGGTCGTCAACGTTAACCGTCAGCGGGTAGTTGGTGCGCTCCTCGGCGCCCAGGACCTGGATGCCTTCGGCAACCTCGATCACGGCGGCCATGTCGGTGGCCGCACTATGGCGATAGTTGAGGATCGCGCTGAACAACGGTGTGGGTGCTGCCACCCCGCTGCAGCGCTGGGCCAGTGCCAGGGACGCATGTTCGTGATCGAGCAGGCGCGTAAGACGCTCGTGGGTGACTTGCACCGCAGCGCGCACGCTTTGCGCGCCAACATCAACCCGCAACGGCAAGGTGTTGATGAACATGCCCAAGGCCCGTTCACCGCCCTCGCCTGCGCCCATGCGCCCGAGCATCACGGTGCCGAACACCACCATCTCGCGACCGGAAATCACGCCCAACACCCGCGCCAACGCCAGGTGCATCAGGCTCGCCACGCTCACCCCCAACGGCCGCGCCACGCTGCGCAGGCGACGACCAAGGGCGCTATCGACGGGAATGCGCGCTTCATCAATGCCCTGACCATCGCCCTGCACATCTTGCAGGCCGAACGGCAGCGTCGGTTCATCGATATCGGCGAGCATGTCGCGAAAGAACGCCTCATGGGCCTGTTCGCTCACACCCTGGCGCACTTGGGCGATGTAGCTGCGAAACGCTACCGGCGTGCCCGCTTGCGCGTGCTCACCGGCCAGGTACAGCTGGATTTCATGGCGCACCACGTCCAGGGCGGTGTGATCGAGAATGGTGTGGTGGAACAACAGCATCGCCACCACGCGCTGGTTGGCCGGGTCCTCGGCGAACACCAGACGCAGCAGCGGCGCCTGGCCAAGGTCCATGCGATAGGCACGGGCGTCATAGCGCGCGAGCAATTGAGCGAGACGGTCGCCGCCATCAAAATGCGCTTCTTCACACGCCAGCTGCGCCTTGCGCCACACCACTTGCAGCGGCTCGTCGAGGCGCTCCCACACCATGGAGGTGCGCAGGATATCGTGGCGGTCAATCACCCATTGCAGCGCCTCGGCAAAGGTTTGCAGGCGTGCGCGGCTGTCGAACACAAACTGCGCGTGCAGCACGTAGGGGTCGCCCTGCGCGGCAGAAAGGTGGTGGTAAAGCATGCCTTCCTGGAGCGGTGCCAGGGGGTAGATATCTTGCACATTCGCCGCGCCGCCGGGGATGGACGCGACGATACGGTCGATGGCCGGCTGGTCGAGGTTGACCAGCGCCAGCATGTCCGGGGTGATGCGATAAGCCGGGCTCAGCCAGTCACCGCCATGCTCGGCGACCAGGGCCAGCAACTGGGGTTTATGCGCGATCAATTGATCCCAGAGCGCGTCATCCAACGCCTCGTCATCGCCCAGGACGATCAGGTCGCCTTCTTCAGTTTGCAGACGGATCGCATGGGTGGAGATCGCTGCTAGTAAGTCGCTGAACTGCATGGGGTAACCTGCCTGATAAGTCACGGTTTAAGAGAATGTCCGTATTCAGTTTTGCCGCTAGGCGCGGCGCCCTTGAAAAACAACGGGCGCAGCCGGGGGCCTGGAGGGGCTTCCGGCAGGCTTGAAAAATTAAGGGATTTGCGCGGTGGGGGGTGACATGGGAAGCGGGGACAAGTGTCGGGTGGGAGGGTTCCCGTGTTTGCTCGCGGCTCTTCAACTTTGCTGAGTTTTACCAGTACTGCGGCGATGATCGTCCCTCCCACATTTTGGCCTGTGTCGCCTGTTTGACATGCATTGTTAAAGGCCAGCAATCCATATCCCTTTAATTTGCAGGACGTTTCCTAGACAATCCTTCGGCCTTGCGCCTGCTCAATCCACTGGCTAGCCTTCGCTTCGTCGCTGCACATCAGCGATCGGGTGTGAGATCCCGTGTATTTGCAGGCGCCATGCGCTACAACCGTCTATGGCGGCTATGTGCGGGCAGACTTCGGTCTGGCCGGGTCCTGCTTTCCGGTATCTCACCCCGCACATAGCTGCCACCTTTTGACGTGTGAGATCGGCAAAAGAATGGCTCCCAATCCAAGCAGGAGCTCCACCCATGAGCAAAGTCGTCCCCGATCCACCCTATCCCGTTTTTGTCGCCCACGAAGACCTGAGCTTCGAAGACGCGATCGCCAGCATTTCCTCGCTGCTACGCTGCGCCACCACCACCGCCACCGAAACCGCCGAGGGCCTCAAAGGCAGCCAACGCGACATGGCCTGCTCCACCACCCACTTGATCGGCATGGCCCGCACCCTCGCCGACCGAGCACTGGATTGCCTGCAACCCACACCCACCAACACCCCATAACTTTTGTGGGAGGGGGCTTGCCCCCTCCCACATTGGCCTGTGTCGCCTCAACGGATGATTGCTCACGGCCCGATTTGGTTGATGCACATTCAGTCAACGGACAATGCCTCAAGTGTCCTTAAGCTCAGATCGAAAGAGTATTTATCAAGCGGTTTTCAGAACCTTATGCTTCGGCTCATTACGTTGAATATCGAGCCGCTCATGACCCTCCGCCACCCGCTTGCCGCTGTATTAGGATCGCTGGTTTTCTCCATCGCCGTGAGCGCCGACGCTCAGGAGACCCTGCGCATCGGCTATCAGAAATCCTCGACCCTGATCACCCTGCTGAAAACCCAGGGCACCCTGGAAAAAGCCCTCAACGCCAACCACATCGACGTCAGCTGGCATGAGTTTCCCAGCGGCCTGCCATTGCTGGAGGCGCTGAACGTTGGCAACGTGGATATCAGCGCCGACGTCGCCGACACGGTGCCGATCTTCGCCCAGGCAGCCGAGGCCCAGCTCACCTACTTTGCCCAGGAAGCGCCCTCGCATGCGGCCCAGGCCATCGTGGTGCGCAAGGACTCGCCGATCCAGCAATTGGCGGACCTCAAAGGCAAGAAAATCGCCGTGACCAAGGCCGCCGGCGCCCACTATTTACTCATCGCCGCGCTGAACAAGGCCGGCCTGGCGTTCACCGATATCCAGCCGGCGTACCTCTCGCCAGCTGACGGTCGCGCCGCCTTCGAAAACAACAAGGTGGATGCCTGGGTCACCTGGGAGCCCTTCCTCACCAGCGTGCAGCGGCAACTGCCGACCCGCACCCTGGCGGACGGTGCCGGGCTTGCCAGCTACAAGCGTTATTACCTGACCGGCACGCCTTACGCCAAGGCCCATCCTGAAGTGCTGAGGGTGGTGTTTGCAGAGCTGGAAAAAACCGGCCAATGGGTGAAAGCGCATCCGCAGGAGGCGGCAACAGTGCTCGGGCCGTTATGGGGTAACCTGGACGCTGCGACGGTGGAAGCCGCTAACGCGCACCGCAGCTATCAGGTGCAGCCGGTGACGCTGGAACAGTTGGGTGAGCAGCAGCAAATTGCCGATGCGTTCTTCAAGGCTGGCCTGCTGCCCAAGGCGGTGGATGCCAAGGCGGTGCAGACCTGGCAACCCTAGGTAAACAAGGCGTGCGGGTGGTCTGATGCCGACCGTCGAAGGAATGTGGGAGGGGGCTTGCTCCCGATGGCGGTGAGTCAGTCACTGATGTGTTGACTGACACTCCCTCATCGGGAGCAAGCCCCCTCCCACATTTAGTCTGTGGTCACCCGCTGGATACTGGTCGATCAGCTCGGCACACCCGTCCCAAACCGCCGAATCGCCAGGCAATATCCCACCAACGCCAGCGCCGCCAGCAACCCACCCGCCGCGCCGATCCAGGCGAAGCCGAAGTGGCTGCCGACCCAACTGCCCATCAACGCGCCACCGCCGATGCCGATGTTGTAGATACCGGAGAACATCGCCATGGCCACGTCGGTGGCGTCCGGTGCAAGCACCAGCACTTTGGACTGCATGGCCAGGCCAAAGCCCATGATTGCCATGCCCCAGAAAATGCTCAGCACCACCAGGTAAGACTCGGCGCCGCTCAACGGCAGCATCAGCGCCAGGCACGCGGCGAGGATGAACACTGCGCCGATCACGAACAGGTGCGGGTTGAAGCGGTGCACCAGGCTGAACAACAACGAGCCGATGATGCCGGCCCCCCCGAACACCAAGAGAATCAACGTCACCGCACTGCCACCCAGCCCGGCGACGCCTTCGACGAAGGGTTCGATGTAGCTGTAAGCGGTAAATTGCGCGGTGACGGTCATCGCGGTCAGCACATAGAGCGCCACCAGTGCCGGGCGCTTGAACAGCAGCGGCAGGCTACGCAGGGAGCCGGAATTCTGGCTCGGCAACAGCGGCAAGGTGCGCGCCAGCCAGAACACCAGGGCGGCGGCGAACGCGGCGATCACCAGAAAGGTAGTGCGCCAGCCCATGGCCTCGCCGAGCAGGCGGCCCAAGGGAATGCCGAGCACCATCGCCAGGGACGTGCCCGTGGCCAACAGGCCAAGGGCCTGCACCTGCTTGCCTTCGGGCGCCAATCTTACGGCCAGCGAGGCAGTGATCGACCAGAACAGCGCGTGGGCCAAGGCAATGCCGACACGACTGACCATCAGCAAACCGAAGCTGGTGGCCACGCTAGAGAGAATATGGCTGGCGATAAACAGACCGAACAGTACGATCAGCAGCTTGCGCCGTTCGACGTTGCGGGTCAGCAGCATCACCGGCAGCGAGGTCAGGGACACGATCCACGCATAGATGGTGAGCATCAGACCGACGCTGGCCACGGGCATGTCGAAGCTGGCGCCAATGGCGCTGAGCAACCCGACAGGCACGAATTCGGTGGTATTGAACACAAACGCAGCCAGCGCGAGGGCGATGACCGGTTGCCAATTGGCTTGGGGGGTTGCGGCTGAAAGGCTCATTGACGGGCGGGGTACTCTGGCGATGATCAAGCGGCCACCCAGGACAAGCGCCGCCGCCGAGCATTCTATAGGTTTCTCGCACGGCTGTTGATGCGGATCGTCGCCCGATGGCTCATGGCGACGTCATGGTAATGATGTAGTTGCCGGACTGAATGGGCTTGCCAGCGGCGTCTACCAGCAGATAGCGCTGGTCGTAATAGCGCCCCTCGCCGCTCTCTGCCACCAGCCGCACGTGGGCCGCGTTGACGCTGGCCACCGGCGCCACATGGCGCACCTCGAAGCGGCTACCGCGACTCACTCTGGCACAGCCGCGCAGTTCCATCACCGACCCACTGCGCGCATTTGTCGCACACCCTGACTCGACAATGGCGCCAGTGAACCTGATGGTGCCCTGCCCCACCGTCTGCGCCGCGCCGCAGGTGCTTGCCCATAGGCAAAGAAGGCCTGTCACTACCGCAAATCGACGAACGTTCATGCCGAGACTCCTTCTTGGGTTAGTAAGAAGTTAGTCGTCGGCGCAGCGGTTAACTTGAGCTTATTTGTCTGGGAATGAGAGGTGCATCACGGATCCACCTGCCCCATCAACTCGGGGATGCTTTCCGGGCGCTGGGCATAACGCTGAGCCAGCGCCGCGCACACCATCAGCTGGATCTGGTGAAACAGCATCAACGGTAAAATCAGCACGCCCATGCTCGCCCCGGCGAACAGCACCTGGGCCATAGGGACGCCGGTGGCCAGGCTTTTCTTCGAGCCGCAGAACAGGATGGTGATGCGGTCTTCCTGGCTGAAACCGAATGCCTTGCCCAACAACGTGGACGCTACCAGCACCAACGCGAGCAATACGCAGCAGGCAACTACCAGACCGCCCAGTTGCCACAGAGGGATCTGGTGCCAGATGCCCTCATTGACCGCTTCGCTGAATGCGCCATAGACCACCAGCAGGATCGAGCCCTGGTCGACAAATTTCAGCCAGGATTTGTTGCGCCCGACCCAGTCGCCGATCCAGCGGCGGGCGATTTGCCCGGCAATGAATGGCAGCAGCAACTGCACGCTGATCTTCAGGATCGCGTCGACGGTGGAGCCGCCATCGCCGTGTACGTTTAGCAGCAGCGCCACCAGCAGCGGGGTCAGGAAGATACCGAACAGGCTGGAAGCCGCCGCACTGCAAATCGCCGCCGGGATATTCCCGCGGGCCAGGGACGTGAAGGCAATCGCTGATTGCACAGTGGCCGGCAACGCGCACAGATAGAGCATGCCCATGTACAGCTCAGTGCCGATCAGCGGCGACAGCACCGGCTTGAGCGCCAGGCCCAGCAACGGGAACAGCACAAAGGTCAGGCTGAACACCAACAGATGCAGGCGCCAGTGGCCGGCGCCAGCGACGATGGCCTGGCGCGACAGCTTGGCGCCGTGCAGGAAAAACAGCAGCGCGATGGCCAGGTTGGTCACCCAGCCGAAGGCCACGGCGGTCTGGCCGCTGGCCGGCAGCAGGGAGGCAAGGATCACTGTGGCGATCAGGGTCAGGGTGAAGTTGTCGGGCAGAAAGCGCGGGCGGGTCATAAGCAAATCTTCCAGGGGTTGCCAAGAGCGTCCCGGCGACTCTAACGTAACGATCCTTTACCGACTAACGCCAATGAGCCAGTAAATGCCGCCAAAAGGACATGAAAAAACCGTGCGGCGCAGTGTGCCCGGGCTTTACAGCCTGCCACGGCCGGTGTATGGGCGTACCGAGTCCTTGCCCAATCGGGCGCTGACAAGACGGCACAGCCACCCGTGGGTGCAGTTGTCCTACGCGATTTCCGGGGTGCTGGAGATCCACACCAGCGTCGGCCGTTTCGTCGCGCCCCCGCAGCGCGCCGTCTGGATTCCGGCAGGCATGCCCCATCGGGTGTTCAGTTCGCCCCATACCGAAATGCGCAGCTTGTACCTCGATTGCAGCGTCACCGCCTGGGCGGCCGAACGGTGTCAGGTGCTGGAAGTGAGCAGTTTGTTGCGCGAGTTGATCCGTAATTTCAGCCAGGTGCCGGTGGAATATGACGAAGATGGGCCGGATGGGCGCCTGGCCCAGGTGCTGCTCGACCAACTTGCAGCCGCACCGCAGGTGGATTTGATGTTGCCACTGCCTCACGACCCACGGCTGCGACAGATCTACCGCAGCCTCAACCTGCATCCCGAGCAGCAGACGACGTTGGGCGAGTGGAGCCGCAAGCTGGAGGTGAGTGAAAAGACCCTGAGTCGGGTGTTCCTGAGTGACACCGGGCTGACGTTCCGCGCGTGGCGCCAGCGCCTGCGCCTGTTGAGCGCCCTGCCCGCCCTGGAACAAGGCGAGCGGGTGACGGATGTGGCATTGGGGTGTGGCTATGAATCGACCTCAGCCTTTATCAATGCATTTCGTCAGCAGTTCGATTCCACCCCCGGTGAGTTCTTCCGCTGACCCTCCCACGACGCAAATAATCCCCAAACCCACGCTCGGCTGGTATTGTGCCGCGCTCTGAAATACCGCCACCGACTGCGAGGAAATGGACGTTGAACACTGACGAAAAAATGACCGGGGACCTGTTCGAGGTCGATAAGCGCCTGTCACTCAAGCCCGTGGTGGACTTCAACGCCTACCTGCGCAGCGCCTTCGGCGATGGCCCCTGCACGTGCGTGCGTTGCGCTGCCAGTGGCGGTGACGAAAGCGGCTATGAGTTCCAGCACGCCTTCACTTTCGACGCCAAGCCGGTGCATCGCCGTTTCGCTTCGACGGCGGGCAGCGATGTGTTGATGGCGTTGAAAAAGGCATGGCTGTCGTACACCAAGGCCGAGTTGCCGCTCAGTGGCGTGCTGGTGCTGGTGCTGGACACGGTCAAGGAATTTGTCGAGCCGCAGTTGCACAAGCGCCTGGCGCCGTTGTTCGTGGCCAGTGGCTTGGTCAAGGATGTGGACGGCGAGTTGCGTATTCAGCCGCAAGCCATGGCCTGACATATCAAAATGCGCCTGTGCGCAGCCCATCAATGGTCGCCTCGACTCTGAGCGAGCAGATGGTCGACCACACTGCCCAGGCTGCCCACCTCATCGGCACCGTCGGCGCGGGCCTGGGCGTACCAACGCAACTGTTCGGTGGCACTGTTACCGCGCCGCAGCAGCGCTTGCAGCGTATCGAACAGCCGCGGCTCGCCCATGGCCTCTGCGGTGGCACCGAACGTCTGGCGCGCGCAGTGCAACCATTGTTCGGCGCTGCCCATGGCGCCGGTGTCGTCCAACGCAAAGTGGCCGCCCGCGCCGTAGCGTTTGGCCTGCCAGCGATTTTCCTTGAGCAGCCAGCGCGTTTGCGCATTGAACCCGGCGCCGGGTCGCTCCAGGCCGCAGGCATGGGTGACCATGACGCGAAACAGCGTGGCAAGGGCCAGGGCATCCGCCAACCGCGGGCAGGCGTCGGTCATGCGCAGTTCGAGGGTTGGGTAACGCGCCGCCGGGCGGATACCCCACCAGCCGTTGCCATCGGCCTTGATTGCACCCATCCGATGCAGCAACGCGAGGTAGCGCAGGTATTCGTTCCAATCGGCGAAATGTTCCGGCACGCCCATGCGCGGCCATTCATCACAAGCGGCCTGGCGGTAGCTCATAAAGCCGCTGGGCGCGCCATCCCACAATGGCGAGGAGCAACTGAGCAGCAACAGCAGCGGCAGCCACGGTGACACCTGGTTCATCACGGCAATGCGGTCATGGGTGTGCGGCACCTGCACGTGCACATGCAGCCCGCACAACACGCTGCGCCGCGCTACGTATTGAATCTCGTCGAACAACTGCTGGAAATGGGCTTGGTCAGTAGGCTGCTGTTCGCGCCAGTCGGCCAACGGATGGCTGCCGGCACACACCACGCCGAGGCCAAATTCACCCAGGCGCTGCGCCAGTTTGCGGCGCACTGTCGCCAGGTAATCCGCGGCTTCAGCGCTGGCACTGAATACCGGTGACGCAACCTCGATCTGGCCCTGGAACATTTCATACGCAAAGCCCGCGCCAATCGCCTCGCGACAGGCCGCCAGCACCGCTGCCGAAGGCTCGCCGAGCATCCGGCGAGTGTGCAGATCGGTGATGAAGTATTCCTCTTCGATGCCGAAAGTGAGCATCGGGGGTCAACGCAGTCGGGTGACGGTGAGCGCAACCACCGCGATGCGCTCCACACGTTCATAGCCAGGTTTTTCCAGCTCCTCGCCGAAGACATCAGGATCCAGTTCGCGGTAGGTCCAGCCGTAGGCATCACGGCCCAGCAACGGCTTGACCGCGTCAAGGAAAGGATCGCCACCCGCCACCATCGCCACTCCGGTATACAGCAACAGGCTGCCGCCCAGAGCCAGGCGTGCGAGGGACTCGCTGACGATGCGCACCGACAACTGCTCCCCCAACGCCCCGCCACCATGGCGATAGGCACGCTGGCGGTCATCATTCATGTACGGCGGGTTGGCGACGATCAGGTCGAACTGCCCTTCGACGCTGGCCAGCACGTCACTGTGGTACACGCTGACATTATTCAACCCGGCCAGCTCGGCGTTCACGGCGGTCAGGCGCAGGGCACGCGGGTTGATGTCCACCGCCAGCACCTGGGCGTCATGCCTGGCCCGGGCAACCACCAAGGCACCCACACCGGCGCCACAGCCAATGTCCACCGCACGCTTGAGCGGTTCGAAACGCTGCTGCAAATGCGCTTCGATCACCTGGGCAAAACGGTAGCTGTCGGGGCCGAAGAACACCGCGTCCGCTTGCACCGTGGGATACGGCGAATGGGCGAACAGCAGATCGTCGAGGCTCGACCAACGCACCGTGCTGCGCCATAAGGCATCGTGCTTTTCGATCACATCGGCTTGCTGCAACTCTTCGCGAAACGCCTCGGGCAACAGGTCGTGGTCGAACGGCATCGACCAGCCGAATACGTCGCGCAGCGTCATCGCCAGCGGCGTCGCCAAACGCCGGTAGACGCGCTCATGGGTCAAGGGCGTCGGCGTAATGAAGCGGTAACCGCTTTCCTTCAACCCCCGGCCCAGGTTCAGCAAGGCACGATCAGCGAGTTGTTGGGCAGACATAGGCACATTCCTTAGCGCAAACGCGCACGCAGTTGGATAAAGCGGCGGGTGGCGTACAAGCCTGCGGGACTGCTGTGGCGCCGCGCTGACATCCATGGGATCAGCGCATTGAGCTGTTGCTCGTCGGGCAGGTTCCACAGTGAATCGGCCAGGGCCTGGGTGTCGGGGTCCGCCGGGCATTGCTGTTCGCGGGCAAGCCGACTGCCGCGCCCCGGCCGTACCGGCGGCACGCGCTGGCCGCTGGCCCAGTCACCGGCGATCCAGTCATGCAGCAGCTGTTTTTCCGCCGCGCTGAATACCCCGAACATCGCCGCGCCGGCCCCCTCGATCAACTGCCAGAAACGGCTGTCGGCGGGGTCCTGGTTGCGCTTGATCCAGCCCTTGTCCTGCAAGGCTGTGAGGAAATCGCCGATCTGCCCCGGCTTGGCCAGCCATTGGTTGACGGTCTTGCCTTCGAAGCGGCAGTAGTCCGAGTGCATGTGCTGGCCGAAGGTGCGCTTGCGCTCAAGCATCGCGACTACTTCGTCGTGCAGGTTGAACTGCTGGATGACAGCCGTGGTACCCGGGCCAAGATCGTTGAGGCGATACCCAGCGGCGACGCGGCGGTAGAACGCGGCCCTGCCCTCGCCCAGCGGCAGCAACCCCAACACCGATTGCGCGGCCTTGCTGGCGTGGCCGCTGCTGGCGTTATCGATGGTCACGTGGAGGGTGAAGTAATAGGGGTCGATGCCCAGTTCGCTGAGTTCGTAAGCGGTGATCAGCAGGTGCAGCGGCAACTGTTCGTAGCCCAGGTTATAGCCGATGACTTCCGGCAGGAATTGGTCGGCGCACAGGCCCAGGGCCAGTTGCAGCGCACCTTGCAGGTAGTGCTCATCCTCAAGGCCGGCTTCGCTGTCGGCATCGTGGTCGCTGAGCAACTTGCGATAGATCACCACGTGGTTCTGCGCGGCTTCACCGTCGCCCAATTCCTCCAGATAGGTAGTGAGCAAGCCGTCGAAGCGCTGGTCTTGCCAATAGTGCAGCAGGCCGCAGAGCCAGGCGCCATCCACCTGTTTGGTCGGTGCCACACGCTGCAGGACATACAACGCGTGGGCTTTGTTGTGAAAATAGCGCCGTGGCCGGCCTTGCTGGCGCTGCTCAAGGTAGTCGGCATAGGCCTGGGCCACGACGGCGCAGCGCTGTTCGACCCAGGCCGCCAGGTGTTCGGGCGACTCAGGCAAGTCGCAGTCGGTTTCGTCTACCTGGGCCAATTGATCCTGCAGGTAGTCACGCGCCAGTTCGGCGGCGTCTGGCGTTTCGCCGTACAGCTGTCGATACACCCGTTGATGGTGGCCTTGGGCCGAGTCGGTGAGAGAGGCCGGCTGGCCTGACAGCGCTGTAAGGAGTGTCATGATGGCAGTTTCCGCAAAGTCCGTTACAACGGGCCTTCCACAAGGTGGCCCCGCAAGAGCGCTCAACTTCACGCGCTTCTAGAATGCAGAGCGTCGGGGCGTGCGGAAAATTCAAATGAGGTTATGAAGGGGGGGATAAGCGGTCGCAGTGAAGGCGCTCGCTGATGAAATACGAAGGCGGGAGGCTCAGGGATATTCTTGCCGGGCGTGCAATACGTTGACTATTTCGATCCGCTCAGCAGTCACTCTATACACCAGCACATAATTGGGATGTACAACCACCTCACGAGTACCTGGGACCCGGCCGCACGGATACAGATAGGGGTGCTCAGCCAATGGTAGAGGCGCGCCTTCCAGGCGGGTCTTGATGCGTCGTGCAGCGCCGGGGCTTTCTGCTGCGATAAAAGTCACGATATCAATCAGGTCGCCGATGGCTTCGTCAAGCCAAACAAACGGCCAACATCAAGCCTTGGCCCGCTGCTCAAGCTCAGCTTGCAGAATAATCGCCTCAACTCGTGCCATGACCTCGTCATGAGGTACACCGGGGCCGGGGTTGGCCAAGCTTTTTTCGACTTTTTTACGAAACCAGAGATCATGACTACTCGCCTGCTCTTCGGTTTCAAACTCGGAAACAATTGGGGAAAGTTGAACACCCATCAGATAACCTCCTGTATGAATGCTCAGCAGTTTAGTCGCAACCTGGCGGGCTGTCTCGAACCACCGGATGAAATGCAAGGCGTCGCACTTCAAGCTTCAAACAAAACGGCACGTAAACGTGCCGTTGCGTCGTACTCACTCAGCGCTGTTACTTGCGCGCCGCCTCCCACTGCTTGAGCAGATCGTTGTAGTTCACGGTTTCGCCCTTGGGCTTCTCGTTTGCCAGTTTCGGCTTCGGCGCGCCCGGCTGGTCGAACCAGTATTGCGCGTCACGCTCGGGGTTCATTTTCGGGCCGCACACCGGTTGCACCTTGGAGCGTTCCAGGCGCGTCATGATCGCGTCCTGCTCCTTGGCCAGATTGTCCAGCGCCTGTTGCGGGGTTTTCTCGCCGCTGGCGGCGGCGGCGATGTTGCTCCACCACAGTTGCGCCAGGCGTGGGTAGTCCGGCACGTTGGTGCCGGTCGGCGACCACTCGGTGCGCGCCGGGCTGCGGTAGAACTCCACCAGGCCACCGAGCTTGGGCGCCATGTCGGTCATGGCCTGGGAGTTGATGTCAGACTCCCGAATCGGCGTCAGGCCAACGATAGTCTTCTTCAGCGACACGGTTTTGGAGGTCACGAACTGCGCGTACAGCCAGGCCGCGAGTTTCTGCTTCTCAGGCGTTGACTTGAGGAAGGTCCAGGAGCCTACGTCCTGATAGCCCTTCTTCATGCCCTTTTCCCAGTACGGCCCGACCGGCGACGGCGCCATGCGCCATTTCGGCGTACCGTCGGCATTCACCACCGGCAAGCCCGGCTTGACCATGTCGGCGGTAAACGCGGTGTACCAGAAGATCTGCTGGGCAATGTTGCCCTGGGACGGCACCGGGCCGGATTCGGAGAAGGTCATGCCCGCCGCTTCCGGCGGCGCGTAGGCTTTCATCCAATCCACATATTTTTGTGTGGCGAACACCGCCGCCGGGCCGTTGGTGTCGCCGCCGCGGGTCACGCTGGAACCCACCGGGTGGCAGTCCTCCACACGAATGCCCCACTCGTCCACCGGCAAGCCGTTGGGCAAGCCCTTGTCACCGCCGCCGGCCATGGAGAACCACGCATCGGTAAAGCGCCAGCCCAGGGACGGGTCTTTCTTGCCGTAGTCCATGTGCCCGTAGATGCGCTTTCCGTCGATTTCCTTGACGTCTTCGCTGAAGAATTTGGCGATGTCTTCATAGGCCGACCAGTTCACCGGGACGCCGAGGTCGTAGCCGTATTTTTCCTTGAACTTGGCTTTCAGCTCCGGGCGTTCGAACCAGTCGGCGCGGAACCAGTAGAGGTTGGCAAACTGCTGGTCGGGCAGCTGATAGATCTTGCCGTCCGGCGCGGTGGTGAAGGACAGGCCGATAAAGTCCTTGAGGTCCAGGGTTGGCGATGTGAAGTCCTTGCCTTCGTTGGCCATCAGGTCGGTGATGGACTCGGTCTTGCCGTAGCGAAAGTGCGTACCGATCAGGTCCGAGTCATTGACCCAGCCGTCATAGATATTCTTGTCGGACTGCATCTGGGTTTGCAGCTTCTCCACCACGTCGCCTTCCTGTAGCAGGTCGTGGGTCAGCTTGATGCCGGTGATTTCACTGAACGCCTTAGCCAGTACCTTGGATTCGTACTCGTGGGTGGTGAGGGTTTCCGACACCACGTTGATCTTCATCCCACGGAAGGGCTCCGACGCCTTGATAAACCACTTCAACTCCTCAAGCTGTTGGGCTTCGGTGAGGGTCGAGGGCTTGAACTCGCTGCCGATCCATTTTTTCGCGGCATCTTCATACGCATCGGCCCAGGCCGAAGCGCTCAAACCGCTGAGGGCCAGTACGGCGGCCAATGAAATGCTATGTCGCAGCTTATTGTTTTTATTCAACATAGAGACCTCCTGGTTGTTTATTCATAAGGGCATTAGCCCCAACGCATCACACTCAACAGCCATAACAGGGAGAGCGCGGACGCCACCCAGATGCTCCAGTCGGTAACGCCGATGACCAGCAAATGCAGGTAGGCGCTGCCGAGAAGACCGATAAACAAGCGATCACCACGGGTGGTGCTGATCGGCAGCAACCCGCGCCGCGGAATGCTCGGCGAACGCAGTTCCCAGGTGGTCATGCCCGCCAGAATCAGGGCGATGCCACCAAAGAACAGCGCAGTGGGGGTGGTCCAGGCCATCCATTCCATCATCGATTCCTCTAGACCCGGCCCAGGGCAAAGCCCTTGGCCACGTGGTTGCGAACAAACCAGATCACCAACATGCCCGGGAGGATAGTCAATACCCCCGCTGCCGCCAGTACGCCCCAATCAATCCCCGACGCAGAGACCGTGCGGGTCATTACCGCCGCGATGGGCTTGGCGTTGACCGAAGTCAGCGTGCGCGCCAGCAGCAGTTCGACCCAGGAAAACATAAAGCAGAAAAACGCCGTGACGCCGATGCCGGAGCCGATCAACGGGATAAAAATCTTCACGAAGAACTTGGGAAAACTATAGCCATCGATATAGGCGGTTTCGTCGATTTCCTTGGGCACGCCGGACATGAAGCCTTCAAGGATCCACACCGCCAACGGCACGTTGAACAGGCAGTGAGCCAGGGCCACGGCGATGTGCGTATCGAACAGGCCGATGGAGGAATACAGCTGGAAAAACGGCAGCAGAAACACCGCCGGCGGCGCCATGCGGTTGGTCAGCAGCCAGAAGAACAGGTGCTTGTCACCCAGGAAGCGGTAGCGCGAGAACGCATAGGCTGCCGGCAGCGCCACGCTCAGAGAGATCACCGTGTTCAGGCTTACGTAGTACAGCGAGTTGAGGTAGCCGGTGTACCAACTCGGGTCGGTGAAGATCACTTTGTAGTTGGCCAGGGTGAAGTCCTGGGGAAACAGGGTCAGGCCGCCTAGGATTTCGGTGTTGCTCTTGAAGGACATGTTCAGCAGCCAGTAGATCGGCACCAGCAGGAACAGGACATAAATCAGTAACGGGATAAGCTTGCGCTTGCTCATGTTGGCGGCCTCAGCGGTTGGCGTCGGAATGGGTCATGGCGGTGTAGAACAGCCAGGACACCAACAGGATGATCAGGAAGTACACCAGCGAAAACGCCGCTGCCGGGCCCAGGTCGAATTGGCCTACGGCCATCTGGGTGAGCGTCTGACTCAAGAAGGTGGTGGCGTTCCCCGGCCCGCCCCCCGTGAGTACGAAAGGCTCGGTGTAGATCATGAAACTGTCCATGAAGCGCAGCATCACCGCGATCAACAGCACGCTTTTCATCTTCGGCAACTGGATATGTCGGAACACTGCCCAGGCCGATGCACGATCAATCCGCGCGGCCTGGTAGTAGACGTCCGGAATGGCCCTTAAACCCGAGTAGCACAACAGCGCCACCAACGAGGTCCAGTGCCACACATCCATCACCAGCACGGTGACCCAGGCGTCCATGGTGTTGGCCGCATAGTTGTAGCTGATGCCCATGGCGTTGAGGGTCGAACCCAGCAGGCCGATGTCGGCACGGCCAAAGATCTGCCAGATGGTGCCGACCACGTTCCACGGAATCAACAGCGGAATGGCGAGAATGATCAGCACCAGCGATGACCAGCGACCCTTGGTCGGCATGGTCAAGGCGATGGCGATGCCCAGCGGGATTTCAATCAGCAGCACACAGGCCGAGTAGATGAACTGGCGCAGCAACGAGTCGTGCAGGCGCGGGTCGAGCAGCACCTGCTTGTACCAGTCGGCGCCGACGAAATAGCGGCTGGACTGGTCGAAAATATCCTGCACCGAGTAATTGACCACTGTCATCATCGGGATCACCGCACTGAACGCCACCAGCAGGAACACCGGCAACACCAGCCACCAGGCCTTGTTGTTCTGCACCTTGTTCATGGCGCCACCTCCAGCAGGTAATCGTCGGCGTAAAGCATCAGCCATTGCGCGGGGAAGCTGATGGACGCCCTGCCCTCCGGCACCGGTTTGTCTTCGGCCAGGCGCACTTTGAGCGTGGCGCCGTCGAGGTTGAGGGTCATGATCTTGTAGGTGCCCAAGTCCTCCAAATGCGTGACGTCGGCTTGCAGGGCGTCAGGATTGTGGTCATCCCATACATGGATAAATTCCGGGCGGATGCCAACCTGGAGTTTTTGGTAGTCGGTGCTGCTGATACGTTGCTGCAGGGCCTCGGACAGCGGCAGCAGCGTGTCGGCAAAGCCAACGCCGCCGGGCTTGGCCTGCACCTCAATCAGATTCATCCCTGGGCTGCCGATGAAATAGCCGACAAAGGTATGGCTCGGGCGCTCGAACAATTCACGCGGGGTGCCAAACTGCACAATCTGCCCGCCGTACATCACCGCGATCTTGTCGGCGAAGGTGGAGGCTTCCAGTTGGTCGTGGGTGACGTAGACCATGGTGATATTGAACTGCTCATGGATCTGCTTGAGCTTGCGCCGCAGTTTCCATTTCAGGTGCGGGTCGATCACCGTCAGCGGCTCGTCGAACAGGATCGCCGACACGTCATCGCGCACCAGGCCACGGCCCATGGAGACTTTCTGTTTTTCGTCGGCGGTGAGGTTGCGGGCTTTTTTGCTCAGCAGGGTTTGCAGGTCCAGAACTTCGGCGATTTCCTGCACCTTGCTGTGGATTTTCGCTTCGGCCATGCCCTGGTTTCGCAGCGGGAAGGCCAGGTTGTCGAACACCGTCATGGTGTCGTACACCACCGGGAACTGGAACACCTGGGCGATATTGCGTTTCTCCGGCGTGAGGTCGTTGACCACCTGGGTATCGAACAGCACCTGGCCCTCAGAGGGGCTGAGCAGGCCGGAGATGATATTGAGCAGCGTGGATTTGCCGCAGCCCGACGGCCCGAGCAGCGCGTAGGCACCGCCCTGCTCCCACACATGGTTCATTTCCCGAATGGCGTAGTCCTCAGGCCCTTTTGGCGTGGGGCTATAGCTATGGGCAAGGTTACGCAAATGGATCTCGGCCATCAGGCAACCCTCGCGACACGGCGCCCGGGGGCCTGGACCAAACGGCCCTGTCCATCGAACACAAACAGTTTATGGGTGGGGATATACACGCGGATCGGCGCGTCCACATCGTACTCATGCACCCCCGGCAAGTGCAGCACCAGCAGGAAGTGCTCGCTGCGCACATGCAGGAAGGTTTCCGAGCCGCTGATCTCGGCGACTTCCACGGTCACCGCCAGCTCCAGGTCATCGTCATTGCTCGGTACCAGGCTGATATGGCTGGGACGCACGCCGAAACGGAACTCGCCCTCGCCGATGGGGCGCAGGTCGACGTTGAGTGGGAAATGCACGAAATTGGCGAAGCTCACTTCGTTGCCGCTGATGCGCCCTGGCATCAGGTTGATCGGCGGTTCGGAGAACAGCTCAGCGGCCAGAACGGTTTGCGGCTGGTGATAGACCTCGGCGGCCTTGCCGCTCTGGATCACCCGGCCTTCGTGAAGAATGGTGGTGGTGCCACCCAGGGCCAGGGCCTCGTTGGGTTCGGTGGTAGCGTAAATGGCGATGGTGTGGCGCGCTTTGAACAGTTCGCGCATTTCCTGACGCAGCTCTTCGCGCAGTTTGTAGTCCAGGTTCACCAGGGGCTCATCGAACAGAATCAGTTCGGCGTCTTTGACCAGGGCGCGGGCCATGGCGGTGCGCTGCTGCTGGCCACCGGACAGTTCCAGCGGGTGGCGTTGCAGGAACTTCTCGATGCGCAGCATCCTGGCGGTTTCCTGCACCTTGCTCTGGATCAGCTCGTTGGACACACCGGCCTGGCGCAACGGCGAGGCGATGTTCTCGAATACGGTCATGGTGGGATAGTTGATGAACTGCTGGTAGACCATCGACACATTGCGCAGGCGTACCGGCTTTTGCGTAACGTCTACACCGTTCATCAGGATGCGGCCGCTGTCGGGCTTGTCCAGACCGGCCATCAGGCGCATCAGACTGGTTTTGCCCGACAGGGTGCGACCGAGCAAGACGTTGAAAGAGCCGGCTTCAAAACGCAGGTTGGCGTCGTCGATCCAGGTTTGGCCGTCGACAACGCGGGAGACATGTTCCAGGGTCAATGACATGACACGACCTTTTTATTATTGGAATGAATCTGGCCAGGTGTCAGAGCGAGTTTCGTGCCAAAACTGCAAGCGCTTGATGCGTAAGGGAATGGGTTAATGGTGATGTTCAGGAGTGAACAAAGTGGCTGAACAACTGAACACTTTCGGGGTTGACAATGAACAGTTCTGAACAACACTCTCATGACCAACACAAGATAAAAATGTGGGAGGGGGCTTGCTCCCGATAGCGGTGTATCAGTCAGCATCTTTTCACTGACATACCGCTATCGGGAGCAAGTCGAATCGTCGCACCGCCCCTCCCACACTTGAACCCATTTCAATGGTTGAATGTGCACATCCAATAACAATAAAAATGAAGGTCGCACCATGGCCGAACCACTGGCACACGACACCCTTATCCAGGAATCCTGGCGCCGTTGCCGCGCCTTCGGCCTGGACCACCAGAGCACGCCAAGCTTTGACCAACTGCCCGCCGAAGGCATCAGTCAACTCCTGGAAAGCCAGCATTCACTGGTGCAGACCACGCACCAGGAAGTACTGCCCTACTATGAAAACATCCTCAGCAACTCCAACTGCCTGATCATGCTGGCTGACAATCAGGGCCAGGTCCTGACGTCGTGGGGCACCCAGCGGTTTATCGAACCCAAGCTGGCCCGTGGCTTCAGCCCCGGCGCCAGCTGGGTGGAACGTGCCAGCGGCACCAATGCCATCGGCACCGCGCTGGCCTGCGCCCAGGCCGTGCATATCGAGCACGATGAACACTTCCTCAAGGCCAACCGTTTCATGACCGGTTCCGCGGCGCCTATTTTCGACGCCCAGCGCGAAATCATCGCGGTGCTGGATGTGTCCAGCGACAGCTACCTGCCGCCCTCCCATACCCTGGGCATGGTCAAGATGATGAGTCAGACCGTGGAAAACCGGCTGATCCTCAACCTGTTCCGTGGCGAACATTTCCAACTGACCTTCAACACCGGCTTGAGCAACCTCGACAGCCAGTGGGCCGGCCTGCTGATCTTTGATGAAAGCGGCCAGGTACTATCAGCCAATCGGCGTGCGGATAACCTGCTGGGCATCAGCCTGTCGCGGGTGATGATCGACAGTCTGTTCAAGGTGTCGCTGCTGGAGTTGCTCAACCAGCCCGAAGGGTTGCCGTTTGCGTTGCAGGCGGCTGGGCGCAACCGCTTCCAGTGCCTGTTGAAGCGACCCAGGCAGATGCCAGTGCAGGCCAGGGTGTTCAGCCAACCGCCGCCAGCGCCGACCTCGATCAACCTCAAGACCCTGCACTTTGGCGATGTGCGCATGGAGAAAGCCGTGCGCCAGGCCGAGCGCCTGCTGGAAAAGGACATTCCGTTGCTGATCCACGGCGAGACTGGGGTGGGCAAAGAGGTGTTCGTCAAAGCCCTGCATCAGGCCAGCTCGCGCAGCCGACAGGCATTGATCGCTGTGAACTGTGCGGCGATTCCCGCTGAGCTGGTGGAATCGGAACTGTTCGGCTACGAAAAAGGCGCCTTCACCGGCGCCAATCAGAAAGGCAGCATTGGCCTGATTCGCAAGGCGGACAAGGGCACGCTGTTTCTCGACGAGATCGGTGATATGCCCTTGCCGACCCAGGCCCGCCTGTTGCGGGTGTTGCAGGAGCGCTGTGTGCAACCGGTGGGCAGCAGTGAGGTGTTCCCGGTGGATTTGCGCATCATCTCGGCGACCAACCGTGCACTGCGCGAGCTGGTGCAGGCTGGGCGCTTTCGCGAGGATTTGTACTACCGCATCGGCGGCCTGACCCTGGAGTTGCCGCCATTGCGCGAGCGCACCGACAAGCAAGCGTTATTCCAGCAACTGTGGCAGCAACATCGCGAGCCGAACCAGTGGGCCGGGCTGAGTGCCGAGGTGCTGGGCTTATTCGAGCAACATCCGTGGCCGGGCAATTTGCGTCAGGTGAGCAGCGTGTTGCAGGTGGCGCTGGCGATGGCCGAGGAGCAGCCGATCCGCGCAGAACATCTGCCCGATGATTTTTTTACCGATTTGAAGCAAACGGCGCCGCTGCCCACCTGCGAGCGCCTGGATGAAAACCTTGACCTCAACCAACGCCTGCAAGCCGTGGGCGGGAATATTTCCCACCTTGCGCGGGAGTTGGGAGTGAGCCGCAACACCCTGTACAAGCGCCTGCGCCAGCACGAAGGTTGATTTAACGCCAGCTCCACGACACGCCGGTGTAGATACCCCGCCCATCGGCAGGGGTAGAACGTGCTGCGTCCACGCCTTCGTCGTCGTACCCCGGCGTAACGGTATTGGCATAGCGACGGTTGGTCAGGTTGCGCAGATCGACCCAGGCTTGCAAGTCTTGCTTGGGCGCGTCATAGCCGAACGTGGCGCCGAGGGTGGTGTAGGCCGCGGCGTAGTAGGAGTTGGCGTAGTCCACCGCTACCCGCGAGGCATGTTCGGTGTTGAGGCTGGTGTAGAAACCCGTCGGGTGGCTGTAGCGCACCTGCGCCTGATAGTAATGCTTGGGGATGCCGGGCAAGGTGTTGTCGCCGAAACGGTCATCGTCACGGTAGTGGAAGTCGCTGAAGGTATAGGCCTGGCGCAGGTCGAGCTTGCCGTTGCGGCCGCCTTCCCATAGCGGGCTGAGCAGGCTCAGTTCCACGCCCTGGTGCACGGTGGGGCTGGCGTTGGACTCGGCGATGATCGCGCTGCTGTTGGCAGTCTGGGCCTGGGTTTCCACGGAAAGCAGTTCGTGGCGTACTTCAGAGCGGTAGAGGGCCAGGTCCCACTGACCGAGCCACGCTTCGCCGCGCCCGCCGATTTCCAGGGTGGTGGCGGTCTGATTGCGTAACTTCACACCTTCGCGCTGTAGCCCCGTGGCCGCGCCGTTGCCCGGACCGAAGTATTTGTTGGAACCCCAGATCATCGACCAGGCATGCGGTGGCTCTACCGAGCGGCTCAGGTTGGCGTATACCTGCAATTGCGGGGTGAAGTCATAACGCAGGCCGATACGCGGTGCGTAGTCCCAGTCATGTTGACTGAGCGACGCCTGGCCATCGGGGTAAGTCACCTGGGTTTCGCGGCGGGTGTAGATCGCGGCAAGGCCGGTGGTGAGCCACAGATCCTCCACCAGTTCCAGCTCGTTGCCTACATGCAGCACGGTGTCGGAGCCCAGGTAGCTGTAATCGCGGGTTTTGGTGCCGGGCGCGTAGATTGCGGTGTTGCCTGCGGGGATGCGTACATATTCCGACGCGCCATTATTGGGCATCGCCTGGGTGGTACGCAGGCCGACGGTGGTTTTGCTGGCGTGGCCGAACAGGCTGTCCTGACGGATGTAGTTCAGGGTGCCGCTGATATCGGTGTAGGCGACCTTGAGGCGGTTGGTGCCCTCGCGCAGATCCATCGGGTAGTCGTGATAGGCCAGCCCGACTTCCACTCGGGCGTTGTCGTCCAGTTGCAAGGTGGTCTTGTTGGCGATCCAGGTAGAGCCCGGTTGCAGGCGTTTTGAATCGCGGGCGGCGTTGAGGCTGTTGGCGGCACGCGGGTCATGACTGATCTGGTAGCGCGTGAGCTTGCCGGGGGAATCGTTGGTGGTTTCGCGGTAGCGCAGGTAGAAACGCGTCTCCAGGTCCGGGTTGAAGCGGTAGCCAAAGTTGGCGGCAATGCCCTTGCCGGTGCCGGCGCTCTGGTGCTGGTAGCCGTCGGACTCTGAATCGGTGAGGCTGATGTAGTAATCGGCATCCCCCAGCACCTGGCCGGAACTGACCTCCCGCTGGGCATAGCCGCGGCTACCGACTTCATAACGCACTTGCAGCTTGGGCGCGTCGTAGCCGGTGTGGGTCACGTAATTGACCGAACCACCCAGGGCCAACGCGCCCTGATCGAAGCCATTGGCGCCCCGCAGCACTTCCACGCGGCTTTGCCACAACGGGTCCTTGAGTTCATAAGGTGTACCGCCCGGGCCCGTGAGCGGCAGACCGTCGAACATTTCATACAGGCCGGAAGCATGGGCGCCCGGGCTGCGGTTCAGGCCCGAACCGCGAATGGACAGCTTCACGCCTTCGTTATTCGCCGCCTTGGCGTACACCCCGGCCTGGTACTTGAACACATCTTCGTTACTGCTCACCCGCCCCTGTTGCACGCTGCTCATATCGATGTAATTGCTGCCGCCGGGCACGCGCTGTAGCTGTGCCTGGGCAATTTCGCCGGCACTGGCTTCAGTGGTGGTGACTTCGACTGGCGCCAGTTGCAGGCCTTCGGCCTGTACCAGCGAGCTGAGAGTCAGGGCGGCAAAAAGAAAGGGCGGTTGGCGCAGCAGCATTGGGGCGGGTCCTTGGGATTACAGAACGTGGCAGGCCAGGCCCACCACGCGAACAGTGATGGGAAGGCAGGCACGCCCGTCAGGTCACGCCTTATTGACGAACCATGGCGCTGGCAAACAGTACCAGACAGGTTTCAGCCGTCCGGCTTAGCCAATTCCCGCATCAGATCATCCGCATCGGAACCCGGCGCAAAGCGGAAACCGTACATTTCATCGGTAGCCAGAATCTCGTCCAGGGCATCAAGCAACTGGGCTTGCGAGGGTGAGTTGCGCAGCAGCGTGTGCGCCGGCAACAGCAACTCGGCAGAGACGCCCTGAGCAGTCGCGGCGTCGATGACCGCGAACAGGATAAACCGCAAACGTATTTCGCGATCCGTGGGCCAAACCGTTTTTCGTTTACCCAAGGGAGGGCCTCGTGTTTAAGAAAAATCCGAGGCTATTGCTCGCAGGCAAGCGTTTCAAGCAGCGAGAGGCAAGATAGGCACCTTCCTACAGCAAAAAGGGAAACACCCCACTGATTGTTCGATGGATGCGCCTCACTGCACCGGCAGGAAGTTCATCAGCAATAAACTTTGCGCGTAATTGAGGCCAATGCGTCGGTAACGCTCATCGAGGATTTGGGTAAGCAGGTCCAGGCGCGCAACGATCTTGCCAAACTCAACGGCAAAACTGAGGTTACTGCCCTCCTCCGATATTTCATTGGAGAACAACAGCAACACACCGTTGGCATCCTGGCGCTGGCTGAGCAGCCAGGTGGCCTTTTCGATATTGCGCGCCGCATTGCTGACAAACTGCGGGTTGATCGAGTCGGTCACATAAAACTGCGTACGCCCGCCGTGGGCGGTCACGAGCATACTGCCAATCGCGTAGATAAACGCGCCGACACGGTCACCACGAAAGTCGGGACTCAGGGAATAACTCAGGGCGGCCAGATCACGCCGGTCTCCCAGTGCGGGCAAGGGTTGACGGTTTTCGATGGCTTGGCGAATGACCCGGGCGGCGCTCACCGCATCCGGATAGCCCGACTGACGCCACTGGCTGGGGTTGCGCAGGTAAAGCTTGCTCATCAGCAGGTAGAGGCTTTGCAGGTTGTCGCGCATCCCCAGGGTGGCCATGCGATCGACACTGGTCTGGAAGAACTCATCGGGCTTGCCATCGCTGAATTGCCTGGCGATATCGCGGCCTTGTTGCTGGCTGCAACCCACTGCGCAGAGCGCGAGCAGCGCAGCCAGCAACAGCGGCCATAGAGAGGTAAAAACAGTTGACGTTCGATCCATCGGCACCGGGTCTGATTCTGTGGGCCACGTGCGGGAGTCGAGTGGCCGGGACAGGGGTAGATCAGCAAAATGGAAAAAAGTGCAGCGGTGCGGGTCAGATAAGCATGGGACTACAGGCGCTGATCTGACCCGGCACTTGATGGCCGGATGCGCTAAAGCACTATCGTGGCAAGCATCCCCAAGGCGCCCAGGCAAAACCCGACCAACGCGCCGCGCCCAGGCGCTTCATGAAACAGCGACCAAACCACCACAGGCTCAAGCAGCAACAAGGACGTGACCGAGACCACGGTGACAATCCAGATATCACCCACCGCCTTGTACCCCAGCCAATAAGCGCCCAGCAGGCAAAGCCCGGCAAAACACATCACCACGACGGGCAGCACAAACGTCGCCCAGGAGCCGCTGCCGGTGTGGGCCAGCCTGGCGGTTACCACCTCGCTGTAGATTGCACAAAACTCCCCGATCACCATCAACCCTAGAGCAAAAACTCCGAGTAGTTCTTTGGACATATCAAAAACTCCTTCGTATTCAGCGCAGTGTTTTTCAGCTCCCAGCCAGCGACGCTGACATCTAGGGAGGCGTTGGCTTGATACGAAATGCTTTTGAAAAGACCTGAATTATCGAAGTACTTGTCCACGCTCATATCCTTCAAAGGGGGTCGAGGCTCAGCGCCTCTTTGGTGAGTGCGAGCTGATCATAGAGGGACCGTGCCGCCATTCACAATGATCGAATGCCGATATTGAACGGTAAAAGCAGAGCCCCTCCCGGTTAGTGAGAGAAAAATTAAATAAGGATTTTCGCTGGAAAAATAAGAAAGGTCTTACATCTTTAGCGCTGATTTCATGCAATTAATCCCATATATTCAAGGAGCTAACCAGAAAGGATACCCATTGCTAGTTGTCACCAGAACACCCAATAAACGCCTATACATCGGCGACGAAATCCAAATCAAAGTGATCAAGGCTGAAGGCGACACTGTGTGTCTAGGAATCATTGCACCGAAACACATCTTGATTATTCGATCAGAACAAGACGAAAGAGCCTTGGATGACGCGCCTATACCTTCCGATGCACTGGAATAGGCAAGGTGCCCATGAGCATGATCGTAGTCATGGGCTGGTAATTGATGGCGAGTGCTGCCATGAGATTTTCTCTGGAAAAAAAGCCCGCCGAAACGAGCCTTGAGTAAATGGCGGATCGTTTAAAGACAGCT
The DNA here is from genome assembly GCF_052850795.1 of Pseudomonas sp. 910_23. Taxonomy (NCBI): domain Bacteria; kingdom Pseudomonadati; phylum Pseudomonadota; class Gammaproteobacteria; order Pseudomonadales; family Pseudomonadaceae; genus Pseudomonas; species Pseudomonas sp. 910_23. Next base: position 62,030 of record NZ_VXCZ01000028.1, read on the forward strand.
TTGCAGTGCCGCCAGTCTTTTGTTGGCGATCCAGTTGCCAACCACCACATAATATTTGGCCTCCGAGCCGGCCCCTTGAGGCTGAATATCGACGAAATATTGGGAGCCTTCTGTAAAGACCGTATATCCATTATCGCGTCCAGGCTGAAGCGTTGCGCCAGGAGTACCCCCGAAGATGGGCTGGTTTTGCCATTCGTAATGAACACATTTAGCCAGCGCTGCGTCGGACTTCTTCGAGGTCAAGACTTTGTATGGTCCCTCTTGGCGAGCCTCGTTCATCGTTGGCGCCATACACCCCGCTAGCATCGCCACCGCGGCGGCCACTATCAAAATCCGCATGTCATTCCCTTTTTAGTTTGGCGGGACTGTAGCACTGAGAGGGCTGGATGCAAAAAAACCAGCTCGGGACTGGACTGGCAAAGGTTTATGCCTGCGCACTCCAGACCGCCAACTCATAACCATCCGGGTCAATGAAGTGAAACCTTTTGCCTCCAGGAAAAGAGAGAATCTCCCGGCTTAATAGGCATCCAGCATGGATGGAGTACCAGTAAAGTGGGAGCGGCTCGGCGTGATCTGTGCGCCCTGGCTGCAAGACTGATTGAGCAATTGCGTTGTCGAACTGTTTGAAGCAGCGACGATCTACCGACGTAGCGGTTTACCGTCGTTCCGAGGAGAGTATGAAGCCTACGCGCTGACCGCGGTAAGCAATAGGTTGCGGAAACCGCCAGAAATGATGCGGAAACGATCAGGCTTTAGAGCTTCTGCCTATCCAAAACCCGAAAACGCAAAAGCCCCGCTTTCGCGGGGCTTTCGTGTAAATCTTGGCGGGAAACCAGGGATTCGAACCCTGGAGACGCTATTAACGTCCGCCGGTTTTCAAGACCGCTATGCAAACTCATACGGGCTGGGGCTCTGAAGGCCTGCGGAGTTCCAATACCCAAGGAAAGTGACCGGGCTACAGACGGCATTCTACAAGGGGTGCGGTTTTAGTTTTGGAACTCTTCCCCCCCCTCCCCCGGCGTCCTGTCGACCGAACACAAACCACCAATAGGCCACGAATCATGAGACAAATCCTATGGCTGCATTCGGCCAAAAGCAGCCGATCAGCGTACTGTATGGGTGCGGAAAATTTCTTTGAGGGAAAACCCTCATTGCTGGGCCTGCGTCACGCTATTAGCATTGATTTCGACAATCGGCCCATTCGTAGGAGAAAACCATGACTACCTTGCAGAGTGACGACAAGCGCCCCACACCGGATCAGGCAGAGGACAATGCCTTTTTCCCCTCTCCATACTCGCTAAGCCAATTTACCTCGCCAAAATCTGATTTGAGTGACGCGGATTACCCTAATCCTTACCAAGGTGGCCGCTGGAAGATATTGCTGATCGGCGCCGACGAGCGCTATTTACTGACCGACAACGGCACCATGTTTTCCACCGGTAATCACCCGGTCGAGACGTTGCTACCCATGTACCACCTCGACAAAGCCGGCTTCGCGTTCGACGTTGCGACCCTGTCAGGCAATCCGGTGAAGTTTGAATTCTGGGCCATGCCTTCCGAAGATACCGAGGTAAAGAATTTCTACGCCAAATACCGCGAACAGTTCAAAAAACCCTTGAAGCTTTCCGATGTGGTCGAAAAGGCACTGGGCGAGGATTCGGATTACATCGGGGTTTTCATACCCGGCGGACACGGCGCGCTGATTGGATTGCCGGAGAGTGCCGACGTGAAAGCGGCTTTGCATTGGGCAATCACCAACGACAAATTTGTGATTTCCCTATGTCACGGCCCAGCAGCAATGCTCGCGGCGGGTATTGGAGAGTCGAGGGATTCCTACATTTTCAACGGCTACAAGATCTGCGCATTTCCAGACAGTCTCGACGCAAAAACGCCCGACATCGGTTATATGCCTGGGCATTTGACCTGGAAATTTGGTGAGCAATTGAAAGCCCTGGGAGTTGAGATCGTCAACCAGGATATTTCAGGTGCAACGCTCCAAGACCGCAAGTTGCTGACCGGCGACAGCCCACTGGCAGGCAATAATCTGGGCAAGTTGGCAGCTGAAGCATTGTTGAAAGAGGTCGCATCGTAGTGAGCGACGGGCCGGCCGAAACAGCGATGCGAGCTGCTCTGGAGATAGAGACGGCGCGCACACTTGAATCAATCAAGAAAGCCGTCAGGGGTTTTGCCACACCCTACGGCTATGATCGATTCGTGTTGTTTTCTGCATCGCCGGCAAGTGAAGAAGTGGTTGAGCATATCTACTGGGTCGAAGGCGATTGGTTCGATAACGGTCGATCGGTGGATGCCGAGACTTATGTTCGACATTGTCCGGTGACTCGCCACCTTCTGAATGCTCGGCAATCCTTCTTCTGGCAGAAAGAACAGGTCAAGGGAGAAGAGCGCTACCGGGTGATTCGTTCTCCAGGTGATCCAGGGATTCAGGGGTTGCAGGTACCAGTTTTCGGCCCGCAGGGGCTTGAGGGCGCGATGAGCTTGGGGGGTGAGCCGGTGGATGGAAGCGCGCGGGTTCGCTTGGGACTAAGCCTGGTTGCGACGGCCGCTTTTTTCGCAGCTAGGGGGTTGCTTGAGGCTCCACTGGACGAAGCGTTACAAAGCCTTTCCCCGCGAGAGCGCGAAGTCATGGAATGGACGGCTGCCGGAAGACGGCAAGCGGATATTGCAGCAACTCTCGGTTTGTCGGAGCGTACGGTTGAAAATCACCTGCGCTCAGCGCGCCGACGTCTGGGCGTGACAACGACAGCACAAGCCATCAGGATGGCCATCCGTAACGGCGATATCGATGGTTAAGGACGCGGCGAGATCGAGTGGTGGAACGTTTGGACCTCCGAGTAATTTCCTCAATGGGCTGATCTGAATGTCGGCTATTGGCCGACTGCTGCCCTTCGCGGTAGGCAGCTTAGGATCCCCTACGCACGCAGGGAAGCCAGCTAAACGACCCGTCCGATGATGGATTGGACATAGCCTTCTTTAAACCCAAGCTAGCTATGCTTACCGGGCATTTAGCGGCCGATCTCGTAGCAATTTCTAAGCAAGCATCAATTTGGTAGGCCCCTGCTATGCTTAACTCTTTTCGATGAGATAGCACACATGTCAGCGGAATACTCACTTCCGGATTTGCTTGAACGAATGTACGAGAATCAGCTCGCGCTAGAGGCAGCTCTGATGGAATTGGCTCTCCAAAGCGAAAAGCAAGGCTTGGATGAGGTTGGTAATAACGTACGTGGTGCGCTATTCGTGATCGGCGAAAACGCTGGGCACATCAAGCAGGGCCTGGCGAAGCTACGAACCAATCGTCTCTGACAAAGCACACCCGACTTGTGTAGGAGTATGTGGGGGATTTGGGGGGATAAACCCGTTATTACTTGCTCAAATACCCATACATACATGTCTAGCAGGTTAAAACACGGGACGCGCCTTATAGCTTGGATGCCCTACCTACAATGTGCCTGGCGACAGCCATTGGCAACAAGATCGCCGCCATCATTAGAGTCAGGGCCACAAATGCACTCAGGGAGGCACTCGGCAACGACTGCAATAGTAGCGAATCATTGCCGCCGGGCATCAGGACCACGCCTGCCCCCATTAGCCCTCCACCAACGAGTGTACGCGCCAGCGCCCACGCAGTTGGCCGCTCGAATTTAAAGGTACCGAATCGCTGACTGGCTACCACGCTTCCTGCTAGCGTCGTCAATACCGTCATGTAGGCTACGGTGCCGGCGCTGCCTGTAACCACACTGTCGACAAGGCTCGCTAAAGTCCACCTGGGCTCGATTGCAAACAGCAGTCCTGCGGTCGCACCGATCAAGGCCATCCGCCGTCCGCTACCGGGTCGAACACCTTGGCGCCGTTCAGCTCTCCTGAACGCAGCTAGCAATCCAATGCATACCAATACTACCAGGCAGTACGCCGTGACCGACACAGATGTGGGTTCACTGAAGACAGATGGTTGGCCCACGTGCTGCCCCGCGCGCACGCGCTCGGCCAACAGGAAACCAGCGACCAAACCGACCGGCAGCACGACCAGCCGGACCTCACCGTTACCGGCTCGCGCCAACGAACCTAGAAGACATGCATCGTTAACCAACGCGCCGATACCAAAAAGCACGGCACCGATGATCAAGGTAAGTTCGACCGAGAATACAGGCGGTAACTCTAGCGCGGGCGAAGACATCCAGGACAACGGTAGAAGCAACGCCGTGGACGCCATCACAGCCAGGGCGAGCCCGCCCACGCGCCAGGCGCGACGTTTGTGCAGCAATTCGTGCGCAGCAGAAACCAGACATGTCCCGGACTGGTTGACAATGAGGCCCATCGTAAACGTAAGGACGGCTACGAGCAGCAGTGTCCAGATAGACATGATCAGCTCGGCAAGGGGGCACGCAGGGTGACAAACTCTTCCGCAGCCGTTGGGTGCACACCGATAGTTTCATCGAAATGCTGTTTGGTTGCGCCCGCCTTGAGCGCGATTGCCAGCCCCTGGATAACTTCACCCGCATCCGGCCCCACCATATGGCAACCGAGGACCTCGTTAGTGTCTGCGTCGACCACCAGTTTCATCAGAGTGAGGTCCTGGCACTTGGTCAACCTCAGTTTCATTGGCTGGAAGCGGCTTTCGAAAATCTGCACGTTGTGGCCGTTTGCCTTAGCCTGTTCTTCGCTTAAGCCGACAGTACCGATGTTGGGCAGGCTGAACACCGCCGTCGGGATCATCGCATAATTCACTGGACGATAGTGCTCGGGCTTGAACAAGCGACGAGCCAACGCAGTGCCTTCAGCCAACGCTACCGGCGTCAATTGCACTCGCCCGATCACATCGCCAATGGCAAGGATCGACGGCTCGGACGTCTGGTACAGGTCATCGACCTCGACAAAACCGAGTTTATTCAGTTTGACACCGACATTCTCCAACCCCAAGTTATCTAGCATCGGGCGCCGACCGATGGCATAAAACACACAATCGGCCGTAAGCTCGCGGCCGTCTTTCAGGGTGGCCCTGAGGCTGCCATCGGCTTGCTTGTCGATGCGCTCAATATCGGCATTAAATTGCAGGTTCAGGCCACGCTTGGTCAGTTCCTCCCGCAAATGCTTGCGCACGGAACCGTCAAAACCGCGCAGGAACAGATCACCGCGATACAACAACGTGGTCTGCGCCCCGAAGCCGTGGAAGATGCTGGCGAACTCCACCGCGATGTAACCGCCGCCCACCACCAGCACCCGTTTAGGTAGAGCATTGAGGAAAAAAGCTTCGTTGGAACCAATAGCGTGTTCGTGACCTGGAATGTCCGGGATCTGCGGCCAGCCGCCCGTCGCGATCAGAATGTGCTTGGCCGTGAAGCGCTCACCATTGATCTCCACCTCATGGGGGCTCACCAACCGCGCATGGCCCTCATGCAGGGTTACGCCGCTGTTGAGCAATAGATTGCGGTAAATGCCGTTCAGGCGATTGATCTCGCGATCTTTGTTAGCGATCAAGGTTGCCCAATCGAAGCTCGCCTCTCCCAGCGACCAGCCAAAACCATTGGCCTGCTCGAAGTCTTCGACAAAGTGCGCTCCGTAGACCAATAACTTCTTCGGTACACAACCAACGTTGACACAAGTCCCGCCCAGGTAGCGGCTTTCCGCCACGGCCACTTTGCCCCCAAAGTCTGCGGCAAAACGAGCAGCCCGCACACCGCCAGAACCAGCACCAATGACATAAAGGTCAAAATCGTAAGCCATTTCACTCTCCTCGGCAGGCCAACAGCAAACCTACTGCGCCCCTTATCAAGCACAATGCGGCCAGGCAGTTACTTACTCGTCAATTGGGTAACTGCACCGAGATCGTTTGCTAGCGTCTCTAAGTGGACCAGCTTACCTTCATTGTTGAACGTAAAAAATTCGGTGGCTTGGATAACCACTTTGCGCCCGGTAGCAGGCAAGTCACCATCTGCAGTAGGCAGCGGGCCAAGATGCGTGCCCTTTTGGGTAAAACGTATCGCAGCTTTATTACCCGATACGATTACCTCATGATCGGTGATCACACTATCGGGGAAGATTACTTTGTCCTGCTTAAGCCAGTTAACAAACTCTTTGCGCCCTTTAAAAGTCGCACCGTTAGGCCCACTGGAGGCGCCACCATTGAGTTCAACCACGATGTCGTCCGCGACTAAAGCACCGTTTTTTTCGACTTGGTTATTTGAATAGTTAATATGAAACTGGCGCACGATGCTATCTATATCAGGCCCGGTACCCGCTAATGCTGTACCAGCCGATGAGATGAGAAGGCCAGCAAAAACACTAATAATCATCGAGCGGTTAAGCGTGTTCATAACGAACTCCTAAGTCACAGGGTACTGAATATTCCCTGGTCAAATTTTGCGCAGACTTAGCTCCAGATTCATTTGCATTGCAAAAGTTGCTAATTTATTGGACAACCAATGTTCACAGTTATTATTCGGCGAAAGCAGCTTCTAGATTAAGTTTTGCGGTGCCGCCGTCCCTCTGAAAACCAGGCTGGTTCAGCTTTGCGGACCATACATAGTCGTACTTGGGCCCTACATGATCGATGTGGCATTGGGCGCACTGAGCTCGCGCTCGCGCTGGGGAGAACTGTTCATAGGGCGGTGCCTGATGTCCAAAACTAAAGTACGACCAACCACCCGGCTCATTGGGATAGCGCTTGGTGTCCTTGAGCATTAGGCTGAGGCCTGTTTGTCCGTGAGAAAAAATAACCTTGCTACCACCCAAATTGCAAACATACGCTGGCGGCCCATCACAGTTCTTCGAATCAATACTAGTAATACTAAACTCTTTGACCATCAGAGAGCCTTCCGGCCATCTCCCTGTCTTCATGAAGGTCCGATAGGTGTTTGGCTCAACATAGACGCTATGGAATTCGGGCGTCTTCGTTACGGTGCTGTCTAGGGGGGTTACAGTGATGGATTCCCACGCCGCATAGGCATGTACCCACGAGCGGTAGCCTTTAGGAAGGGCTGCCTCACCGTTTTCGTTGAAAACGAGCTTCACTGTCGGGAGAGGCAGCTCGACATCATCGGTTGGCTTCTCAATGGCCCAAGCAAGGGCACAGGTGCCCGCCAAAACCACGGCTGCCATCATCCGCCCATAGGGCATTACTCTAGCCATTCATCCTCCTAGGAACTTTGCTGGTGAGGAGATTCTCACTGCATTGCTCGCTTTCCTTCAAGGTAGAAAAAATCGAAGTGCTTAATCGTGCGCTTCGCTCCTATCATCGGTCTACTTGCTGCTGTAGTGGACTACCAACCGGTTCAGGCTGGACCGCTACACGCCCCGCATCACACTAGCTAGAGTGGATCGTCAGTTGCTGTGCCGCGTTCTTGAACAACACCAATGAACCAGACATCAACACCAGATCCTTAATCAAGAAAGAGGTGGCGCCGCCCATAGCCGGAAAACCACCTGCCGAAGCCTCCCAGCCACCGGGAGTGGTGAGAAGCAGGCTGGCGGTTGTAAGGTAGGTCAGAAAGGAGCCTGCGGCGGCAATCAGTCCAATCCTCGGCGACCATGCACCGATGGCCAAACCCAGACCGATAGCCCATTCAGCTGTTCCCAGAGCATAACTTGCGCCCTGAGTACCAAACACACCGTACATCCACGAAAGAAGAGGACTATTACTAATCAGCGGGATCAATGCTTGGGCTTCGTAGTCGAACCATTTAGTATAGCCAAACATAAGGAATATAAAGACTAGAACCCAGCGCATGAACTCGACTTCAAATGGCTGACGAAGAAAACGGGAGCTTAAAGATGAAGGCATAAGGTTTCCTTAAAAACAAAGAGAGTTACAGGCTTAGAGTTCGCTCAAAGCGATACGTTACATTTCATTTATGCTTTCCACCTATGCGGTTTTCTCGATAGAGTGCTCGACAAAACAACCGATATCTAGCAGACATGTCTTACCCAACAGCCCCCCCATTCCAAACCAAGGCAAGGCAAGGCAAGGCAAGGCAAGGCAAGGCAAGGCAATCGGCTGAAACCCAGGCTCAACCCGTCGCATACGATGCCGGCTTAGCTTGAGCGCACACCTTGACCACCCTGCGTTCTCCCGCACAAAACCAGCTAGATTCACGGTATAGTCTAAGAAGTAATTTCACCCTTTCGAGCAATGTTACTTACCGGTAAGTAACACGTCAAGCGCAAAGGGAGTCAATATCAAAAAAAGGCGTTATGTGATGGCTAAAACTTCAACGGACCAGGTGTCGCCAGCAGAAAAATTGGCGAGGTCAATTCCGCCACGAGAGAGAATTTTGCGTGCAGCAGGAGAGATGTTTCACAAATACGGAGTCCACGCTGTAGGCGTTGATGCGATTGCAGCAGCAGCGCATAGCAACAAAATGACCTTGTATCGGCACTTTTCCTCTAAGGAGATGTTGATCGCAGCCACCATTCGAGAGCAACACAAAGCAAGTGAGGCTGCATGGCTAACATTACAGAAAGCGCATCCGAATGATCCGCGGGCGGAACTCAACGGCTGGTTGGAAATGATGTATTCCTATGTGCAGTCGCCAGGAGATCTGAGCTGCAAATTTATAGACAGGGCAATAGACGCAAGGGATGCCCAACACCCCGCAAGGCTAGCGATTGAGGAAGTAAATCAGGCGCACGTTAATCATCTGATCGAAATGTGCCGTGCCGCAGGGTTCAAGAACTATGAGACGCTGGCTATCGAATTGTTCATTGTATTCAAGGGTGCAGACGAAAGCCGCCATATTGGTGCTCATCACCTGGCAACATCGCTTCCTCAAATGGTACAAACACTGATCGCCTCCCACGAGTCGTCTTCAGGACTTTAGTGGACTGCCCTCGGGACTGTAGACATCTCCATAGTACGCGTTGTACCAGCCAAAACCTTGCGAGACAAAGGCGCGATCTGTGCTGATATCTGGAGCAGCATTCGCCAGGCGCTTACCAGTCTTCCGGTGCGCTGGTGTGAAAACCCTGATTGCCACCAGGTACACGTGGGGCGCTCGGATATTTAGGACCTCATCCAATGAGATGTTCTGCTCAATATGATCCGCTGCCGGCGAAGGAAAGCCGGCCGGAACCTAGGCAGCTTCGTGCCACCCTCGGCGATAGGACCTAAAACTGAGAAACTCATGACGCAGCCTTTTACAGACACTGTACGAATGCACAGCTAATAGCGCAGATGGCTTGCGGTCAATTTGGTGTAAGAGATATCTGACAAGCGGGCGCGTCAGACCAATTCATCTGCGTATGCGGCGACCGCCTCTTCCGTCAGCTCCCGCCACTCACCCTCATCTATCAGGCCCTGCTGCTTCAAGTCGTCCGCCAGGGCCAGCCGCGATTCGTAGCGCTCCTCAGGTGTGGCCGATATGAAGGCGGGATCATTGCGGAGTGCAAACCACGCCTCCATTGCGTTCACCTGTTCAATGTTGGTCGCCATGACGAATACCTTGGGCCAGTGTCTACAGTGTAGAGATTGGCCGGGGGCCGGCTGTTCATCGGCGCCGACGAGCGGAGATGCTTATGTGCGGGAGACTTTCGCAGTACCGAGGAATCCACGAATTCGTTGCAGCACTGAGTATGCCCAATGCACTGGCGAACTCCGTGGGCGAT